>JAHEIS010000004.1 GCA_024639225.1 Actinomycetes bacterium
CGACTCGGTGGTCGGCGGTGCGCGGCGGATGCGGCTGCGGCCCGAACGCGTGATGAACCCGACGGGACCCCTGCATCGGCGTGACCACCCTCAATTCCAGACTGAGCCCTGGGGGTCGGCGTCGATTTCGGCCCAGGAGTACCAGGCGACGACGCTGCGATACGGCCGGTAGGCATCGCCGAGCGACGCGATCGCGGCGGCGCCAGGAGTCTCGGGTAGTCCCCGCAAAATCGCGTATCCGCGGCGCATTGCGACGTCGCCGATGGGCCAGATATCAGGAAGCCTCAACCCGAACATGAGGAACATGTCCGCTGTCCACGGCCCGATACCCGTGACAGAGCAGAGCTCCTCCCGCACGGCATCCTCCCCTTTGAGTCCGAGCGTCGTCAGATCGAGGCGCCCCTCGTGACACGACGTTGACAGTGCACGCAGCGTCCGGACCTTGGCCCCCGACAGCCCGGCGGAACGCAGATCATCGGGGGCGACGGCGAGGATGGCTCGCGGGCCGACCGGTCCGGGCAGGGCGGCGACCACGCGCCCGAGGATGGCATCGGCGGCCGCGACCGAGATCTGCTGGCCGACGATGCTGCGCACGAGCAGCGGGAACCGTTGCGACGACGACGGGCGGTGTCCGGTGAAGGGGGGGCCGTGGCGTTCGCGCCCCCGGGCGATCTCAGGGTGGTGAGCCGCGAGCATCGCCGCAGCCTCGGCCGGAAGGTAGTCCTTCACCGGGTGTGAAAGGGGCACCGTCACTCCCGCGAGGCTACTGGGGGCACAGGGGGATGTGCCGCAGTGTCCGACGACGGGCATCCATCGAGGTCGCCCTGGAGTTCTGAGCCCATCGATGCGGCGCGCTAGGGTTCGCGCCTCGCACCCGCCACATGAAAGCCAGACCACCAGCATGACCGACGCCGCCGAATGGGACGCGATCTTCAGCGGGGATCCCGCCGTGGACGTGCCGCAGTTCCCCGCGAATCCCCACCTGCTGGAGTTGGCGGCGACGCTCCCCGCCGGTCGCGCTCTCGATCTGGGATGTGGTCCCGGGACCCTTTCGGTAGAGCTTGCCCTGCGCGGCTGGGAGGTCCGTGGGGTCGATGCCTCTCCGAAGGCGATCGAGGCGGCTACCCGCCATGCGGCCGCGCGTGGCGTCGAGGCGGCGTTCGAGGTCGGGGATGTCGCCTACTGGATACCCCTCGGGCTCTACGACCTGGTGACCAGCTCCCACGCCCTGCCGCCTCCCGCCCACGAGGCGCGGCGCGCGGTCGCGGTCGCCGCCGCCCCGGTGAAGCCCGAGGGCTGGCTGGCGATCACCGAGTGGGCGCCGGCGGCGGCGGAGACGCTGGGCTTCGCGCCCTCCGACCTGCTCAGCCGCACGGATATCGTGGCGGAGCTGCCCGGTTTCGAGATCATCCGCTCCGAGGAGATCAGCGCCCCACGACCCGACGGCGACGGCGAGGCGCCAGCACTCATCGTCGTGGCCCAGCGCCACCCCCGGTGAGGGCAGCGCGGCCCGCTACTGCAGACTGACCACGTAGGCCGCGACATTGTCGAGGTCAGTCCCGCTGATCAGCCCGGCGGGCATGACGGCAGGCCCCTCCGCGACGACCTGGCGCACGCGCGCCTCGCTGATCCCGCGGCCCGCGAGGATGGGGCCGACACCTCCGACTGAGCGACCGTTGTTGAGGTGGCACCCGCTGCACGTCTGGGAGAATCTCTGGAGCCCGAGAGTCACGTTCGGACCCGGCGGAGGAGCGGGGGTCGGCGTGCTGACGTCCTCGCAGTCCGCCCCGGTGATGTCGGCGGCGTCCGCGATGACCCGATCCCGGCCCGGGCCGCACACGACCCGCTCACGGACTCCATCGCGGCTGCGAATGAGGTCGTTGCCGGCCCCTGCGGCAAGCAGGTCCTTGCCCGATCCGCCGATCAGGATGTCGTTTCCGTTGCCGCCGGCAAGCCGGTCGGTCCCCGAGCCGCCGCGGAGGATGTCGCGCGCGGCACCACCGACGAGCCTGTCGTTGCCGGCATTGCCGTCGAGGCGGTCGGCGCCGAGACCGCCGGAGATGATGTCGTTGCCGGGGCCTCCCACTCCGCGGTCGTTGCCCCGCCCGCCGGCCATGATGTCGGGGCCGGTACCGCCGACCATGATGTCGCGTCCGTTGCCGGCGACGATACGGTCACGCCCGCGGCCGCCGAACAGTCGGTCGTTGCCGTTGCGTCCGAATAGACGGTCGTTGCCGTTCTTGCCGCGGAGGACGTCCGCTTTGGCGGTTCCCTGGAGTACGTCGGCTCGCGCCGTACCGTTCCTGGTCGCCGCGAGAGCACCCGTCGCGATGACGGCGACGATCCCCACGCAGATGGCGGCCGGCAGGACCCGGCGACCTGTCAGACGGTTCATGGTGTGCGGTCCTCTCGGGGTGGTCAGCTCACGAAGAGCACGCCGGCCATGCCGGCCTCACGGTGTCCGGGGATGGAGCAGTGGAAGATGTACTCGCCCGGGGTGTCGATCGTCACGGTGATCTCGGAGACCCCGCCCTGTCCGACGATCGGCCCGATCGCGGGAGCCTCGAGCTCCAGGGCGATGTTGTGGAATGCGTCCTGGGGATTCGCTGACCTCAGCGTGATCGTGCCCGGTGACGCCTCGATGCGGGTCACGGTGTAGGCGAGGCCAGCATCGGCCACCGGGACCAGAAAGATCTGCTCGCCGGGGGCTCCGACAGGGGGCGCCGGCTGGGGGGGTGCGGGCGGGCGCGTCGCGGGCGTCGGAGGCACGGCGGGGGCGACCGGTGAGGCGGGGTCGGCCCGGGTCAGGGCGCCGGCCGGGGTGCGGCTGACCTGCTCGCAGTCGGCGGAGACGATGTCGCCGGGGTCAGCCTGGACGACGTCGCGGCCCGGGCCGCAGCTGATCCGCTCACGATTGCCGTCGCGCGCGGCGATCACGTCATTTCCGGGACCGCCGGCGAAGAGGTCGCTGCCGAGCCCGCCGACCAGTCGGTCGGGCCCCGCCCCCGCTCGCAGCAGATCGTCTCCTCCCCCACCGCCGAGTATGTCGGGGCCGGCTCCGCCAATGAGGTTGTCGCGCCCCGGCCCACCGCTGATCCGGTCGCCGCCGGGCCCTCCGGCGATCACGTCGTTGCCGCTGCCGCCGACGAGGCGGTCGCCCCCCGCGTCGCCGCGCATGATGTCGTTCCCGAACCCGCCGGAGACCGAATCGGTCCCCCTGCCGCCGATCATCCGATCATCGCCCGGGCCACCGCGCAGTCCGTCCGCGTCCGCGCCACCGATGATGACATCGGCCCCGCCGCCGCCGAAGATGAGATCGCCCCCGTCTCCCCCACGCAACCGGTCGTCCCCGAGCGCACCCCAGATGCGGTCGTTGCCGGGGCCACCACGTACGTTGTCGACGCCTCCCCCGGCCAGGATGCGGTCGTTGCCGGGGCCACCACGCAGGCTCTCGGG
The DNA here is from genome assembly GCA_024639225.1 of Actinomycetes bacterium. Classification (GTDB taxonomy): domain Bacteria; phylum Actinomycetota; class Thermoleophilia; order Miltoncostaeales; family Miltoncostaeaceae; genus JAHEIS01. The sequence goes on from JAHEIS010000004.1 coordinate 3,457, forward strand.
TCCGCCGGTCCCGGTGATCGAGACCGCGCCGGCGATCGCGGGCGCGCACAAGAGCGCAAGGACGCCGATGAGGCGGACTGATCCAGGATGGGGCATCTGTTCTGTCTCCCGGGACGACGTCGGGCGGCGGAAACCGCCGACTCGGACGGGAGGCTAACTCCGGAGTATGAGGGGCCTGTCAGCCCTCATGTAGTCCATGTAAGGATCCTGCAACCAGGCATGTGCTGCCGGCGGGCGGCGTCGGGCCGCCCGCCGTCGCGCGGCTCAGACGACGCGGACGTTGCGCGCTTCGTCGCCCTTCCGCCCCGGGCCGATCTCAAACTCGACGGTCTGGCCCACCTCGAGGTCACGACGACCGGTGCCGTCGATGTTCGAATAGTGGACGAAGATATCCTCGGCGTCGGGACGTGAGATGAACCCGAAGCCCTTCTCACTGTTGAAGAATTTGACAGTTCCCGTCGGCATTTGGGCCGGTCCTTCCTGCGCCCATCCCTTGTCGGGAGTGGGCAACGAGCGTGATGTGTCTGCAGATGCCACGCGGGCACCGAGACGCATTCTAGGCCGAACGGACGGCCTGCGTCCCACCGGCGGTCCTCAGGCGAGAAAGACGACCCGCAACGCGCCGGCGTCGGGCGCGTCCTCATCGGAGACCGGCCGGAACGCGAGCAGGCTGGGCAGCCCTTCATCGAGCTGCATGAACGACTCGTCATCCAGGCGACCGCCGGCCAGCACGTAGGTCGCCAGGCGGCGCAGGAGCGCGATGCCGGACTCGACCAGAGCTGTGGGCATGTTGGTGAGTGCCAGCTCGGGATGGGCGGCGTGGACCTCGAGGCCCACCGTTTGCAGGGCACAGCCGCGCTCCGGGGCGTCCTGCCGTAGCCAGGGCCGGTCGGCGAGTGCGTTGATGTCGGGAGGCTCCACGGCCTCGCCGATCGCGCGGAGTTCGGCGTTGCCGGGGCTGGACTCCTCGCTGGGAGGGGTGACGACGACCTGGACCCGTGGGTCGTCGGGCTGGGTGCGTGTGCTCACGCGTCCGACGCTCTGGAGATGTCCCTGCTCACGTTGGAGATACTACCGCCCTCCGGCGACCGCCCCGCTGCCCGTGGTAGCGTCATCGCCCGGTCGCGCTGCGGCCGATTCCTATGTCTCGACGACGACTATCAGGAGTGCGTGGGCTCGGGGCCGCCGCGTTCTTCCTCGGGACAGCTGCCCTGCTTGCGGCAGGGGCCCTCGCGGCGCCCGGATCGCCGGATATCCGTGAACTCGAGGCCGAGATCGTCGCGCTCGACGGCGAGGCCACCTCGGCCGCCGCCGCCCGCGAGTCAGCCGCTCGCGCCGCCGAAGAGAACCGGCTCGCGATCGCCCGCAACAGCGAGGACCTCGAGGGCGTCCAGCGCGCGCGAAGCGCCTCCCAGGAGCGCTTGGCGCGCCGTCTGGTCGAGCTGTACACAAGCGAGCCCACGACCCTGGCGCAGATCGTCCTCGCCTCAGGGAGCCTGTCGGAGGCGATCGAGGGGTACCGGATACGCGAGGAACTCGCGCAGAACGACGGGGCCATCGTCGAGGGGCTGATCGAGACGGCCGCCGACCTTCGGGCCCTGCGTGCCGACCTCGCGCGTGAGAGGAGTGCCCGAGCGGCCGCGCTGGCGGAGAGCGACGCGCGGCTGGCCGAACTGCAGGGCCTTGTCCGCGAGCGGCGTTCCGTGCTGTCACGGGCCCGGGCGGCGCTGGTCGCCGCGCAGGCGGCCGACCGCGCGCGTCGCCTGGCGGCAGATCAGCGGCGCCGCGAGGAGGCCGCGGCCCGTGGCCGGGTCACGCCGCCCGCTCCGGCTCCGGCCCCTTCGGCCCCCTCGTCTCCGGCCGCGTCATCCGGCGCGAGCGAGTCCGTGAAGGCGCACCTCGCGCGTATCGCCCAGTGCGAGTCCGGGGGGAATCCGAAGGCCGTCTCGTCCAGTGGTCTCTACCGGGGGAAGTATCAGTTCGACATCGCGACCTGGCAGGCGGTCGGGGGCAGCGGAGATCCGATCGACGCCTCGGAGGCTGAGCAGGACCTTCGTGCCGGGATCCTGTACGAGCGCCGCGGACCCGCCCCTTGGCCCATCTGCGGCGCCTGAGGCGCGATCCTTCCCGCACTGTGCGTGCGCACCTCGTGTGACTGCGGACGTTCCGCCCCTTGACGGATGCCCCTCCCGCTCGCATAGTCTTGGTCGCTCGTCTGGGAAGCGCGGGCGTCGGCATGCGGTCGTCGGGTCGGACTCTGTCCTGCCCGGGGGCTATCTTCGGCGCTTGATCATCAGTTGGGACGACGTGGCGTCTTGTCACGTTTCCCCTCTCTGGGCGACATGAACACTGCGGAGAGAATCGGAGGTCGATGAGCACTCTCACCGAACTGGGCCAGCTCGCGAATGCGGGCGAACTACGCGAGCTGATCGCGCGCGGCCAGGAGAGCGGTTTCCTGGGCATCGAGGCGGTCGCCGAGGCGCTCGACGGGTCGGGCCTTGACGCTCCGGCCGCCGAGGCGCTCTACCGTCAGCTGGAAGAGAACGGCATCGAACTACTCGAGCAGGCCGATGCTGATGCGCGTGCCGCCGAGGCAACCGAGGCCGCAGAGCGCCCACGTCGTGCCGCCGCCACGCAGGTGGAGCAGACCACCGACGCCCTGCAGCTCTTCCTCAAGGACATCGGGCGCGTTCCCCTGTTGACCGCCGCAGATGAGGTCCGCCTCGCGCGGCGCATCGAGTCTGGCGACCAGTACGCCAAGCAGCAGATGGTCGAGGCGAACCTCCGCCTCGTGGTCTCGATCGCGAAGGGCTACCGCGGTCGCGGTCTCCCCTTCCTCGATCTGATCCAGGAGGGCACCCTCGGTCTCGTCCGCGCCGTCGAGAAGTTCGACTGGCGGCGGGGCTTCAAGTTCTCGACGTACGCCACCTGGTGGATCCGCCAGGCGGTGACCCGGGCCTTGGCCGACAAGGGCCGCACGATCCGCATCCCGGTTCACGTCGTGGAGAAGCTCAACCAGATCAGCCGCGCCGAGCGCGTTCTCATCGGCCAGCTCGGGCGCGAGCCCACGGTGGACGAGATCGGGGACGCCGCCGGCCTCCCGACGAGCGAGGTCGAGGAGATCCTGCGCAGCGCCCAGCCGACGGTGTCTCTCGAGAAGCCGGTCGGCGAAGAGGAGGAGTCCGAGCTTGGACGCTTCCTCGCGGACAAGACCACGATCGCCCCCGAGGCCGCCGCGGAGACCAAGCTCCGCGAAGAAGCCCTTGGGGACCTTCTGGATCAACTCAGCTACCGGGAACGTCGCGTGCTGGAGCTCCGCTACGGTCTGCGTGGCGAGAAGCCGCGGACCCTCGACGAGCTCGGCCGGATGTTCAACGTGACGCGCGAGCGCATCCGTCAGGTCGAGAGCCAGTCGCTCCAGAAGCTGTCGGCTCTCCCTGAGTCCTCCCGCCTGGGCTGAAACCCCTCATCATCCGCCCCGTTTTGCGCGGGGCGGGTGCGGCGGGCGTCGCCGCCCCGATCGGACCGGCCAGGCCCCCTCTAGTTCAACGAGGGGTCATCCGGCATGCTCGCGACGAGGCGGTAGCGTCCGCCTTTGCGCTCGAGCACGCGTGACCACAGCGACTCCGGCGCCCGAGTGAAGACGTCATCCGGGACGCACGCCGCGTCTATCCAAGAGTCCTCCTCGATCTCGCGCTCCAGCTGACCGGCATCCCAGCCGGTATAGCCACAGAAGACCCGGATCGCCGCCACGTCTGCGTCGAGACCTTCCTCGTCGGCATCCGGGCTGACGACCCCGATCGAGTCGAACGCGATGGCCGCCGCATCCTCGACGTCCTCAAACTCGGCGAGGACGATCATCGCCTCGGGCCGTACCGGCCCGCCCTCATGGATCCGTTCGCCGGGCTCGACGGCCTCGGCAATCCGACCCGGCACGACTTCGGAGGACAGGTTCTCCGTCGGGCGGTTGAGGATGACGCCGAGCGCACCCTCCTCGCTGTGCTCGATGATGAGAACGACCGCGCGGTGGAAGTGTGAGTCGCCGAGCTTTGGCGTCGCGATCAGGAGGCGCCCGCGCCGCCATCGGGGAGCGTCTTCGGTCATCGTCGAGTGGGTGGTGTTCCCGGTGACACCGGGAACGGCGGCGGCGGCGTCAGTGTCCGCCGGCGGACCGGCGGCGGTTCCAGATCGCGCCGATCGCGATCAGGACGACGGCGCCGAGCAGCAGCAACCAGAAGATGTTGAAGTGCTGGTCCGCCGGGCCGTGTGCCAGCCAGCCCGGAAGGTCCGGGAATGCCTCGCCGGAGTTCTCCTCGGAGAGGATCGCAGCGTCCTCGAACGCGAAGCCGAAACAGAACCAGGCGAGGGCGATGATGACGAGCGTGCCGGCCATCCGGAACGGCCAGGTGATCGGGAGACCGTCGTCGCTGCTGTGCGATGCCACTTCGCTGAGAACCTCCGTTGAGAGTACGGCCGGAGGCTACCATGCCCTCCCGCTGGAGCCCGGTGGACGAACGTCCCGGTCAGGCGGGCTTTTCCCCGTCGTCCGCCGACGCCGCAAGTGCTTCCTCGATGGCCCGCAGCGCGCGTCTCTCGCCGGCATCGACCGCGAAGCTCCCGGGGCGCGCGCGGTACAGGCGCGCAGGTCGACCGGGGCCCTCCGCCCGCGTCCGGCCGACGTCCTCGGCGATGCCCGCGGCGACGACATCACGCCGGAAGTTGCGCGTGTCGAGAGGCGCCTCGAGCGCTGCCTCGTACGCGGCCTGAAGCTCGCCCAGCGTGAACGTCGCCGGGAGCAGATCCATCACCACCGGGCTGTAGGCCGCCTTCGCCCGGACGCGGGTCCGCGCCAAGGCCACCGCCGCCGCGGCCCCCGGGCCGAGCGCCGGAAGATCGGCGAGGGCGAACCACGCGGCATCCACGATGCCGTCTCCCGGGGTGAGCGTGTGCCGTCCGGCCCGCGTGAGTCCGAGATAGGCCACCTGCACGGGCTCCTCCCCTGGCGCACCGTCCAGCGTGTAGAGCTGCTCGAGGCTCACACCGCTCACGCCGGCGCCCGCCAGCAGCGCGGCCTCCGCGGTCGCGACCAGCCTCTCGCCCGCCCTGAGCGGGGTTCCCGGCAACCCCCAGACGGTCCCGGGCTCCCGAAGGAGCAGGATCGACAGTTCGTCGTCGGGGATCGCCAACAGGGCGACGCTGACCAGCACAGGATTCATGTCAGATTGACAATAACCCGATCTTCGCGGCTTTCGGTCCCCGGGTCCCGAGGAGTCCCCTGATCCGACCCCCTCGCCCGCGTAGGTAACGACGAGGTCGCCATCCTGCGGCCGACCGGCACGCAGTCGAACGACCGAGTCGGCGCCGCGTCGATCAAGGGCGCGCTGGGCACAGTCGGCGTCACCGGGTCCATCGACTGAGCCCCCGTCCGGGTTGGAGGCGGCGGGCAGAAGGCCTGCCGCGAGGCCGATCTGGCGGTGTACGACGAGAAGCGGGCACGCCCGAAGCGCTCACGCTCCTAGCGGGTCCGCGAGAGCCAAGTCTCCAGGCCCAGCGCGCAGTGATCCCGCCATTCGAGTCGCCGCCAGCGGGCGATCATCTCGGGATCGCCAACGGTCTCCTCAAGCGGCAGGGTTCGCTGCATCTCGTCGGCGATCGCGCGGGCGTCGGGATCCGCCCCGTCTGCGGCGCTCCTGCGCGCAGCCTCGGCGATGGTGGCGATCTGCTCGTCGGCGCGCGCCAGATCCTCCTCGGGGTCGTCGAGCAGTCCGAAGTGGGACACGGCCACCTTCTCGGGCCCGAGAGCGGCGAGGCGGGTCACGGAGGCCCGCGCCGCGTCGACATCCGTCTCCGGTGGCGGGAGCACCGGGTGCTGACCCGATCCGGGCATCCGGGCACCTGCGGCGTCCCCGGCGATCACGAGCCCGGCGTACTCGACGAAGATGGAGTGGTGGTGGCGCGCATGACCCGGGGTCTCGACCATCTGCAGTTCGCGGCCGGGTCCCACGACGACCCGGTGGTCGTCGGGTGCCTGGACGATGCGGTGCTCGGGCACGGGATCCAGACCGCCGTAGAGCGGGGCGAGCGCCGGACCATGGACAGCGGCGGTCCCGGTGACGAGCCGCGCCGGCTCGATCAGATGGCGCACGCCCCGAGGGTGGACGACGATCTTCGCCCGGGGGAAGCGGGCCGCGAGATCGCCGGTGGCTCCGCAGTGGTCGAGATGGATGTGCGTGAGGACGATCCAGGCGAGGTCGTCGGCGCCCACGCCCCGGGCCTCGAGCGCGGCCGCCGTAGTGTCGGCGGACGTCTCGGCGCCGGGGTCGACGAGGGCCGGGTTCTCGCCGGCGACCAGAAAGGCGGCGGTTATCCCCTCCTCCCCGCCGAGAAGCGTGTCGATCAGTACCACGTCGTCGGCGATTCGGCTCACGACGAGAGTCTTCCATATGTCGCGGTGGCGATGGATACCCTTCGCGTGTGCGCCCTGGTGCCATAGCCCTTGCCCGGACCGCCGGTCGGCTCTCGCGCCGCCTGGGGCGCGGAGGCGGGACCAGCCTCCCGGGGAATCTCCTGTTGCGTGTCGAGCCCGGCGCCGCGGGCAAGCTCGCGGCGGACCTCTCCGGAGGGAGCGTCCTCGTATCGGCGACCAACGGCAAGACGACAACGACCCGGATGCTCAGCGCGTGCCTGCGAGACGCTGGGCACCGGCTGGTCACCAACACCGCAGGCGCCAACTTGATGAGCGGTGTGACAACGGCCCTGCTGGAGCGCGGCGATGCCGACATGGGTCTGTTCGAGGTCGATGAGGCCGCGCTGGCGGAGGCAGCGGGGCAGCTCGGGCCCCGCGCGCTCGTGCTGATGAACCTCTTCCGCGACCAGCTCGACCGCTACGGCGAGCTGGAGGCACTGGCGGACAACTGGGATGCGATGGTCAGCCGGCTCCGTTCAGACACGGCGCTCATCGTCAACGCGGACGACCCCGCCGTCGCGGCGCTCGGTGAGAGCCACCCCGGGCGGGTGACGTTCGGGATCGACGACGTTCCCGGCGACCGCGAACTGCCTCATGCGGCTGACTCGACGCGCTGCAGGCGGTGTGACGGCCCCCTGGACTACTCGGCCGTGACGATCGCGCACATGGGGCACTGGACGTGCACCCGTTGTGGGCACGCCCGTCCGACTCCCGACGTGCGCGCGACGAGCGTCACCCTGGACGGTATGAGGGGACAGCGCATCGTCATCGAGAGCGACGGCGAACGGGTTGAGGCCGAACTGCCGCTGGCGGGTCTCCACAACACCTACAACGCAACGGCCGCCGCCGCGACCGCGCTCAGTCTCGGGGTGCCCGCCTCGGTCATCGGCCCCGCTCTCAGCGGGCGGGCCGCGGCGTTCGGGCGCGGCGAGGTGATAGCCGTCGGCGATCGCGAGCTCGTGCTTCTGCTCGCCAAGAATCCCGCCGGCGCAAACGAGAACGTGCACACTCTCCTTCTCGATGACGAGCCCCTTGATCTGCTGATCCTCCTCAACGACCGCGCTGCCGACGGCCGAGACATCTCGTGGATCTGGGACGTCGACTACGAACTGCTCGTGCCCCACGTGCGGTCGCTCACGGTGTCGGGAGACCGTGCGTGGGACCTCGCTCTACGCTTTCGCTACGCCGGCCTGCCCTCGGAGCGGATGGTTGTCATCCCCGAGGTGTCCCGGGCGCTCGACGCGGCTCTGGCGCTCGCCCCGGAGTCCGGACGACTGCATGTCCTACCCACCTATACCGCCCTGCTCGACCTGCGCAGCCGCCTGCGCCGCCGCGGCGTCGTCGATGCCTTCTGGCGGGACGGGTGATCGCCGTGGCCGACGCCGAGTTCGCCGCACGGTTCGCGCTGGAGCACGGCCACTATCGCCAGGACCTGCCCTTCTGGCGCCGTGCCGCCTCACGTCTGGGTGGCCCCGTGCTCGATCTCGGCGCGGCGACCGGCAGGATCGCGCTGCCTCTCGCCGACGACGGCCACGAGGTCTGGGCCGTCGACCGCTCACCGGAGATGTGCGCGGCCATCGCCCGGGCCGCGGCCGATGCCGGGCGCGCCGGAGCGATACGGGTGGTCTGTGACGACCTCCGTCGGTTCCGCCTGCCTCGCCGGTTTGCGCTGGCCATCGTGGCGATGAACACCTTCCAGGTCCTCCACCGCCGACCCGAACAGGTCGCCTGCCTGCGGGCGATCGCCGACGTGCTGCATGAGGGCGGCGAGGTGATTCTCGACGTCGCTGTGCCGGACGAGGACGACGTCGCGGGTGTCATCGGGCGCCTGCAGGATGTCGCGGAACATGTCGATCCCCTGACCGGGACGCGGGTGGTCCAGACCGCGCGGTACGACTCCTGGGATCCGGCGACGCGGACCCTCAGGTTCACTCTCATCATCGAGGAGCAGGGCGCGGGCGCCAGCCGCTCCCGTCGAGAACGCCCCTATGCCGTCCACCTCTACGCGCCGGACGAGCTGCAGTCGCTCGCGCGCGACGCGGATCTCCGGCCGGCGGGAGCGTTCGGCGACTTCGACGAGGGCCCGCTGACGCCGGACTCAGAACGCCAGGTCCACCGGTTTCTCCGGGAGGGGGCATGAGGGTTCGCCTCTGTCATCTGTACCCCCGAGAGATGAACATCTACGCCGATCGGGGAAACATCGCGGTCCTCGCCCAGAGATTGGCGTGGCGCGGCGGTGCTCTTGACGTCGCCACAGCGGGCCCCGGCGAGCCGGTGGACGACGGATACGATCTCTACTACCTCGGCGGAGGCCAGGATCGCGACCAGGCGCTTGTCGCCGAGGACCTCGCGGGGCGAAAGTCGGATGCCCTGCACTCGGCCGCCGCCGACGGCGCGGCCATCCTGTGCGTCTGCGGCGGATTCCAGCTCGCGGGTGCGGGGTACACCGGCGTGGATGGCGCACGGCTCGCCGGGATGTCGCTCCTGGATGTCGACACGATTGCCGGATCGACCCGGTTGATCGGTGATCTCGTGATCGAGGCGGAACTGGACGGGGAGATCTCAACCGTCGTGGGCTACGAGAACCACGCGGGCCGTACGTTCCTCCAGGGGGCGGCGAGCCCGCTGGGGCGGGTTCTGAACGGCCATGGCAACAACGGCGACACCGGCCTCGAAGGTGCCGTCTCGGGTCACGTCATCGGAACGTACCTGCACGGCCCGCTGCTGCCCAAGAACCCCTGGTTGGCGGACAAGATCCTCTCCTGGTCCCTCGAGCATTCAGGGGCGGGGGCGGAGCTCGCGCCCCTGGATGACCACGTCGAGCGCGAGGCCCACCAGGCGGCGATCGACCGTGCCGGCGTGCGCCGCTGATCCCCCTGCCGAACGTGTGAGTCCTTCAGCTGTCGCGTTCCCGCTTCCAGGACCGCTGGCGCGCTCCGGCCGCGCCCGCGCCACGGCGATGCCGACCGCCATCAGGGTGAGGGGACTGTTGACGGCGCCATTCGCATCGACGAGCACTCAGGAAGAGGATCCAGGATCCTGCCCGCCACAGCGAATACCGTGATGTCGCGAATCGCTCTGTTCCCGTTCATGCCGGCCCCTTCGGTCCACGCAGCCCACTGCCCCGTCCCGGCCGGGAGGGGTGTCCCGCGCGACAGGGCTCAGTGCCCGGTGGACCCGAACCCGCCCTCGCCGCGCCCGTCGCCCTCGGGCAGGGCCTCGCGGAGGTCGGGAGCCGCGACGAGGACGGGGACGATGACCAGCTGGGCGATCCGCTCTCCCGGCCTGATCGTGACCGACTCGGTACCGAGGTTGACCAGGATGACTTTGAGTTCCCCGCGGTAGCCGCTGTCGATCAATCCCGGGGCGTTGGCCACGGTCAATCCCTCGCGAAGAGCCCGGCCAGAGCGGGGAACGACCAGCCCCGCGTGTCCCGCCGGCACCGCCACCGCGAGGCCGGTTGCGACCGCACCACGCTCGCCGGGGGCCAGCTCCGCCTCTTCGGCGGCGGCCAGGTCGAGTCCCGCGTCACCGGGGTGTGCCCGGGCCGGGGTGACCGCGGCGTCCGCCAGGCGCCGGAACGGGAGTGGTGGCGCCTCGCTCATCCGACGAGCTTGGCGATGCGTTCGGCTGCTTCGTTGAGGCGCTCATCCTCGAGCGTGAGGCTCATCCGGATGAATCCCTCGCCTGCCGCCCCGAACGCGGAGCCCGGCGAGATCACAACGTGGGCCTCCTCGAGGACCTGTTCGGTGAACGAACGGGAATCGTGGCCGTCGGGTACGGGGGCCCAGACGTAGATCGTGCCCTTGGGCGGTGTCACGTCGAGGCCGATCGCGGTGAGCGCCTCGCAGAGCGTGTTCCGGCGTCGGAGATAGACCCCACGCATCTGCTCGACCAGCTTGTCGCAGTCGCAGAGGGCGGTGGCGCCCGCTTCCTGGACTGCCTCGAACATCCCGCTGTCGAGGTTGGTCTTCAGCTGCCAGTAGATGGAGGCGAGCTCGGCGTTGCCCACGACGGCACCGACGCGCCAGCCGGTCATGTTCCAGGGCTTCGAGAGCGAGAAGACCTCGAGGCCGACGTCGATCGCACCCGGGGTCTCGAGGAACGACGGCGCGACGTAGCCGTCGTAGGTCAGCTCTGAGTAGGCGTTGTCGTGGATGACGATCACGTCGTGCTTCTTGGCGAAGGCGACGACGCGGGCGAAGAAGTCATCCTCGATGACCGCACCGGTCGGGTTGTTGGGGTAGTTGAGCCACATGATCTTCGCCTGGCGGGCGACGTCCGCGGGGATGGCATCCAGATCCGGCTGAAATCCCCGCTCGGGGAGCAGTGGCATCGGGTAGGCCTCCGCACCGGCGAGAATCGGGCCTGTGGTGTAGACGGGGTAACCCGGGTCTGCGGACAGGGCGACGTCGCCGGGATTGAGAAACGCGAGATTGAGGTTGGCGACCGCCTCCTTGGCCCCCAGGGCCGGGACGATCTGATCCGCGGGGTCGAGGCTCACGCCGAACCGCCGGTCGTAGAACTGTGCGACGGCCTGCCGGAACGAGAGCCGCCCCCGGTTCGACGGGTACTGGTGGGTTGAGGGGTCGGCGGCGGCGGCGGCGAGCGACGTGATGACGCGCGCCGGACTGGGCATGTCCGGATCGCCGATCCCGAGTGAGATGACATCGATCCCCTCCCCCTTCATCGCCGCGATCTTCTCCTCGATCTGAGCGAAGAGGTACGGCGGCATCTTCTGCAGCCGATCGGCGCCTTCTCGGGTCGTCGTCATGTCGTCTCCTTGAGGTTCGCCAGCAGCTCGGGGCTGAGCGTGCCGGTGTAGATGCGGGCCGCCGGCCCGGTCATGGTCACGTTCAGGTCGTCGTCCACGGCGACCGTGAGGTCACCGCCGAGGAGATGCACGGTCACCGGGCTCTGCGCGCCGTCGAGGCGCACCGCCGCGGCCGCGGCCGCGCAGGCACCGGTCCCGCAGGCGAGCGTCTGCCCCACTCCTCGCTCCCAGACCCGCATGGTGATCTCGCTCGGGCCGTCTGCGCGGATGAACTCGACGTTCGTCCGCTCGGGAAAACGCGGGTCGACCTCGATGGCCGGACCGTCGACCTCGACGATACCCGCCGGGTCGCCGTGGCGGATGATCGCGTGCGGATTCCCGAGGGAGACCTCGGTGAACTCGTGGCTGCGCCCGTCCGCGGTCACGGGTTCGCGGGTCTCGCCGGCGGGGAAGCGCGCCTCGCCCATCTCGACGGACACGAGCCCGTCGGGCAGCACGTCAACGGTCACCGGCCCGCCGCCGGTGAGGATCGTGCCGTTGCCGAGCCGCCCCTCATCTTCCAGATGGCGGGCGACCATCCGGATGCCGTTGCCGCAGTTCTCCGCCTGGCTCCCGTCGGGGTTCCAGACCGTCATCCGGGGGGCGTCCTCGTCATGGGAGACCTCGAGGATCCCATCCCCGCCGACGCCGAAGTGGCGATCGCACAGCAGCGCTGCCCGGGCGGGCGTCAGGGGCCCCGGGAGGTCGTCGCGCTCGACGACGAGATAGTCGTTTCCCAGCCCCTGCCACTTCGCAAATCGCATGAAATCCAGCCTACTCGACGGCTTCGCGCCAGATGGCGGCGAGCCGGGGCCCGGACTCGGCCGCCGGCGATGCACCCAGATCGAGCGTGGCATCCGGCCTCATCCGACGTAGCCAGGTGTCCTGCTTGCGCGCGAGGCGCCGGGTCCGGGCGGCCAGGCGATCCGCGAGAGCCTCGGCGTCGATCTCACCGGCGTTGATCGCCATCACCTCGCGAACGCCGATGATCTGCGCCGCCTCGCGACTCAGCCCGCCGGGGTGTTGAAGGGCGGTCTCGATCTCCGCGACCAGACCGTCGTGGATCTCGCGCGCGACGCGGGAGGCGATCTGCCGGTCGAGCTCCGCCCGGGGCCGTGTGACCGCCACGAGGAGGTAGGGCCGTCGCGGCGGTGCCTCCCAGAGGCCCGTGCCGCGACCGGTCGCGGTCTCGAGCGCCTCCAGGGCGCGGGCGACGCGTCGCGGGTTGGCGGAGTCGACCGACTGCGCGCCTTCGGGGTCGGCGTGCCTGAGGCGCGCGGCCGCGGCGGCCAGGTCTTTCGCCACCTCGCGCTCGATCCGATCCCGGATCGCAGGGTCTGGCGGAGGGCGGAAATCCAGGTCGTGCAGGGCAGCGCGCAGGTAAAGGGCGGTCCCGCCGGCCACGATGGGCACCCCACCACGCCCGGTGATCCGGTGGATCGCCTCCTCGGCCCGGCGGGCGAAATCCGCCGCGGTGGAGGAGGCGCCGAGGTCGAGGTCGCCGACGAGGTGGTACGGCACTTCGTCACGCTCGCGGGGCGAGGGCGCGTCGGCCGCGATCTCGAGCCCCCGGTAACGCTGAAACGGGTCCGCGACGATGATCTCGCCCCCCAGTTCACGGGCGGCGGCGTGGATCACCGCGCTCTTGCCCGCCGCGGTCGGCCCGAAGACCGCCAGCACCTCCGGTGTCGCCTCAGGCGAGAACCGCCACCTCACTCTGGGTGCCGGACAGGGTCATCGATGTCGCGCCGTCGATGTGCACGTCGACGAGTGCACCCGGCGGCGCCGTGCCGCGGAAGTTGACCGCGATGTTCTGGCTGAGGCGCCCTCGGATCCGGTCCGGGGCCGTCCGTGACGGACCTTCGACCAGCACCTCGTGGTCCGCTCCGACGAAGCGCTGGGCGCGCCGTCGGCCCATGTCCTGCACTCGGTCGACGAGCGCGGCGATCCGCTCACGTTTGACGGCGTCGGGCACATCGTCGACGAGCCGCTCGGCCGCCTCGGTTCCGGGGCGCTCGGAGTAGATGAAGGTGTACGCGCCGTCGTACTCACAGGCGTCCACCAGGGAGAGGGTCTCGGCGAAGTCCTCATCGGTCTCGCCGGGAAAGCCGACGATGAGATCGGTCGTCAGGCTGAGGTCCGGAAGTGCGTCGCGCAGGCGCGCGACGAGATCGAGGTACCGCTCCCTGCTGTACGTCCGTCGCATCGCCTTGAGGATGCGGGTCGAACCCGATTGAGCGGGAAGGTGAAGGTGGCGGCAGACCTCGGGGCAATCGGCCATGGCGGCGACCACGTCCTCTTTCATGTCCTTGGGGTGCGGGCTGGTGTAGCGCACGCGCGCGATTCCCCGGACGGCGCTCACGGCGCGGAGGATCTCGCCGAACGAGGTCCGGACGCCGTCGGCTCTCAGGTCGCGCCCGTAGGAGTTCACGTTCTGACCGAGCAGGGTCACCTCGCGCACGCCGTCCGCGGCGAGCCGCTCGACCTCGCCCACGATGTCGGCGGGCGGCCGGCTCCGCTCCCGTCCGCGGACCGTGGGCACGATGCAGTAGGCGCAGACGCAGTTGCAGCCGACCGAGATCTGGACCCAGGCCTGATGCGCGCGCTCGCGCCGCGCGGGAAGGCTGCCGCTGAATTCCCCGTCGAAGCTGAATGCACCCAGCGCGTCCAAGCGCTCGCGGGCGACGAGCTCGCCCAGGCGGGAGACTTCGCCGGGGCCGAACGCGATGTCGACGAAGGGGAACTGCTCGAAGACCGCATCCTTCTGCGCCTGGGCCCAGCAGCCGCCGATCGCCACCACCGTGTCGGGCCTCTCCCCCTTCACGCGCTTGGCCTCGCCGAGGTTCCCGAGGAACCGCTCATCGGCGCTGCCACGGATCGTGCACGTGTTGAACACGATCAGATCGGCGTCGTCGCGCTCGGCTGCCGGTCGGTATCCGATGTCCTCGAGGACGCCCTTCATCCGTTCGGAGTCGTGGGCGTTCATCTGGCAGCCGAAGGTGGTGAGGTGATAGCGCACGCAGGCAGTTTAGAGGCTCGTCCTCCGCCGCGGAGAGCCGTGGCCGCGCTCGCGGCAGGTCCGCTCACCTGGCGGAGGTGAGCGCCTTCCAGAAGACGACCTCGTCGTCATCGGGACCGTAGAACTGACGTATCCGGGCCTCTTCCGCAAAGCCGCGGGCCCGGTAGAAGCGGCGCGCAGGGGCGAACGACTCGAGGCTCGATGTCTCGACGATGAGCGTGCGCGCATGCTCCGGGCCGAGATCCGTGAGTGCCCGCTCCACGTGGGCGACGAGAGCTGTCCCGCCACCGCCCCCCTGTGTGCCCGGCGCCACGGCGAGGAAGTACAGATTCCATATCCGATCCGAGAACGGTTCGGGGGCGTAGAAGGCCGCGCCGTCGAGTGATGCGCCCGGCGCACCGTCAGCGATCCAGCGGTGCCCGTCGAGATGCCCGTCGCCGTAGCGGCGAACACCCCGTCGAGCATCACGACCTCGTCCGAGGCGAGGAGTCCGGCCTCGACGGTGAGCTTCTTGATCTCCGCAAGATCCCCGGAGGTGGCGGGCCGGATCGTCGATGACATCGAGATCCGGCCCGCCGGCGTCTACTCGGCGTGCGCCGGCTCTTCCTGGTCGGCTCCCGCCTCCGCGCCGTCCGCGTCGGTGCTCCCGGGCACGGGGACACCGGCACGCTCGCGGACCAGGGTCTCGATCCTGTGGGCGACGTCGGGGTGCTCGGACAAGAAGGCACGCGACTGGTTCCGACCCTGCCCCAACCGCTCCTCGTCGAACGAGAAGTACGCGCCGCTCTTGGTCAGAACGCCGTGATCGACGCCGAGGTCGAGCAGGCAGCCCTCGTGTGAGATGCCTTCGCCGTAGACGATGTCGAACTCCGCCTGCCGGAACGGCGGCGCCACCTTGTTCTTGACGACCTTGACCCGGGTCCGGTTGCCCATCGCCTCGCTGCCCTCCTTGAGGGTCTCGATGCGACGGATGTCGAGGCGGACCGACGAGTAGAACTTCAGTGCCCGCCCGCCCGGAGTGGTCTCCGGTGAACCGAACATGACCCCGATCTTCTCGCGCAGCTGGTTCGTGAAGATGCAGATGGTGTCCGTACGGTTGAGCGTCCCCGCGAGCTTGCGCAGGGCCTGCGACATGAGCCGGGCCTGCAGGCCGACGTGGCTGTCCCCCATCTCGCCCTCGATCTCCGCCTTCGGGGTCAGCGCGGCGACGGAGTCGATCGCGACGACGTCGAGCGAGCCGGACCGGATCAGCAGATCGGCGATCTCGAGCGCCTGCTCTCCGTGGTCGGGCTGGGAGACCAGCAGCTCGTCCGTGTTCACACCGATGCGCTTGGCGTAGCTCGGGTCCATCGCGTGCTCGGCGTCGATGAAGGCGGCGAGGCCGCCGTTCTGCTGAGCCTGCGCGATCAGGTGGTAGAGGAGCGTCGTCTTACCGGAGCTCTCCGGGCCGAAGACCTCGACCACGCGTCCACGCGGAAGCCCTCCGATGCCCAGGGCGATGTCCAGGGACAGGGCGCCCGTGGGGATCGTGCCGGTCTCGACGACGAAGTTCGGGTCCCCCATCCGCATGATCGAGCCCTTGCCGAACTGGCGCTCGATCTGGGTCAGGGCGGAATCGAGGGCTTTTTCCTTCTCCACGGCGATACTCCCGGTCGTGACAGCACGGAAGAGCCCGTGCGATGAAGCGAACGTGTGTTTGTATCCTAGGGATTCGCCCGGACGGCCGCGCCTCCTCCCGGCGCCGTCTAGACCGCCGGCTCGGCCTCGATCGTTTCTCGTGACAGGTGGATGGCGGCCAGTGCGGCTCTTCGGCGCACTCGGTCCCGGCCGCTGCGCAGATCCAGGCGCTGCGTGGCGCCGGTCCGCTCACCCGAGACCGAAACCCACACCCTCCCGACCGGTTTCTCCGCGGTGCCCCCTCCCGGTCCTGCGATGCCGGTCACCGCGACGCCCCAGTCGCTCCCCGTGAGTCGGCGGGCCCCCTCGGCCATCGCCTCGGCGGTCTCCTCGGACACGGCCCCGTGAGCGTCCAGAACGGCGCCGGGGACGCCCAGGAGGGTCTCCTTGACCGAGTTGCCGTAGGCGATCACGCCTCCCAGGAAGGTGCTGGAGGCGCCGACCACGTCCGTGAGCAGCGAGCCGACTCCACCCCCGGTGCAGCTCTCGGCGACACTGATGGTCTCCCCGCGCGCGCTGAGCGCCCGAAGCAGCGCCTCCGCCGGCCCCGCCCCGTCCCGGCTGTAGAGGCGCTGCCCGAAGGACTCCTCCAGCGCCTCGGCGATACGGTCGAGGCGCCCGGGGGTGCCTCTCTCGTCCCGCAGGGTCACCTCCAGCTCGCCGTCGCGGGCGCACACGCCGATCCCGATGCCCTCCCGCCGTTCCTCGGGGACGGATGAGAAGCACTCGACGAACTCGCTCTCGACGGCGTTGCGGATCCGGATCTCCATCACCTCCCGCTCGGGCGCGGCATCGAGCACTCCGCGCAGCGGCTGGGTGGAGCGCGCGTTGAGCCACATGGCCTCGCACTCCCAGGGTGGGCCGGGCAGCACGCAGACGAGGGCATCGCCCACGGGCACGATGCACCCGGGGGCCGTACCGACGGGCGGGAGCATCGTTGCGCCCCGGGGCATGAGCGCCTGCTTGCGGGCCATGGTGCGGCTGGTGGCCGAGACCTTGCCCATGGAAGATTCGTAGGCGCCGAGGGAGAGGCTCAGGGCGGTGTCATCGAACTCGAGCGAGCCTCCCCCGGCGAGGGCGACCGCTTCCATCGTGCAGTCGTCGTGCGTGCCCCCGAGGCCCCCGGAGACGGCGATCACCGCGTTGCCCCCCGCCGCCAGGCGCGCGAGCTCGTCGGCGATGGCCTCCGCGCCGTCGCCGACGACGCTCATGGCCGTCACCACGAGGCCCAGGTCGGTCAGCGAGGCCGCGAGTGCATTCCCGTTCACGTCGGAGACGGCGCCGCGCAGCAGCTCCTCGCCGGTGACGAGGACGGCGGCGCGACGACGGCCTGAGGCGAGGCTACTCGTACTCGGCGAGCTGTTGGAGGCCATCAGGCGTGATCAGAACGTCGGCGACGCCCCCGGTGACTGTCTGCTGCTCGCCGTCAACCTCGAGATCGAGGCCGCCGGTGTTGCCGATACGGATCCACAGACCGCGCTGGACACCGAAGCGGCGCTCCTGCCCGTCGCTCAGCGTGCCGCGGTACACCTCACGACCGTTCTCGTCGCCGCCCCGGACCTGAACCCAGGACCCGGCCCCGGTTCCGCGCAGCAGGATGCTGACCTGTCGCGGGCCTTCGCCGGCCACTCCGGGCTCGGCCGCCGCGGGCTGGACGTCGCCGTCGGCGTTCGACGCGACGATCTCCCCGTCCGCCTGGACGGCGGCGGGCTCGGGTAGCGGCTGGGTCTCCGAGCCGCCTGCGCCCATCCACACGAGAAGCGCGACCCCCATGACACCGCCGATCGCGAGCCAGAGCAGCTGAACCTCCGATCGGACACCATGGCGGCGTCGCTTGCGGGCCCCGGACTTCCGGCCTGGTCGATCCGCTCCGGTCTCTCCGTCGGGTCCACCGAAGCGGCTGTCGTGCTCGTCGATCACGAGCTGGGCGTCGAGCCCCAGGAACTCCGCGTATGTGCGCAGGAAACCGCGGACGTATGTGCCGCTGGGGAGGGCATCGAACTCCTCGTCCTCGAGCGCGCGCAGGTACTTGGCGCGGATCTTGGTCTGATCCTCGCATTCAAGTATGCCGAGGCCCTTGCGGAGCCGGGCTTCCCGGAGCGTGTTGCCGATCTCAAACATGCGTCGCCCCCACCGTGTGAGCGGGGAGGCGACACTACCAGCGGCCCTGATGGGCGTCTAAGAAGCGCGGCGCGCGCCGCCCCACCTCAGACGTCGAGCGATTCCCGGGCGTCGGCCTTGTCGGCCGACGCCTCAGCCTCCTCGTCGCCGGTACCGGTGAACCGGGTGAGATCGGCTTCGCCGATGAGCACGCGGCGCGGCTTGGAGCCCTCGTGGCCGGAGACCACGCCGGCATCTTCCATCGCGTCGACCAGCCGTCCGGCCCGGGCGTATCCGACGCCGAGCCGTCGCTGGATGAGCGAGACGGATGCCGTACCCTGCTGGACCACGAGCTCGATGGCCCGCGTGAGCATCTCGTCCGCCTCCTTGCCGGGGCCGGAGTCCGCCGGCTCTGGACGCTCGAGCAGCTCCGTGCGCAGCTCGGGCTTGCCTTGGCGGCGCCAGTACTCGGTCACCTGCTGGGTCTCGGCCTCGGAGACGTACGCCCCCTGGAGTCTCTGGAGCTTCGAGGTGCCGACCGGTCGGAAGAGCATGTCCCCCTGGCCGAGGAGTGATTCGGCTCCCGGCGAGTCGAGAACCACGCGGGAGTCGACCTGCGACGAGACCGCGAACGCGATCCGCGACGGGACGTTCGCCTTGATCATCCCGGTGATGACGTCGACCGAGGGGCGCTGAGTGGCGAGCACGAGGTGGATACCCACGGCCCGGCTCTTCTGGGCGAGCCGGATGATCGCGTCCTCGACCTCTGCGGGGGCCACCATCATCAGATCGGCAAGCTCATCGATGACGACGAGCATGCTGGGGATGGGCTTCTTGTCCTCGGCCACCCGGATCTCGTTCCAGTCCGGGAGGTTGCGGGCGCGGGCCAGGCCCATCATCTCGTAGCGGCTCTCCATCTCGCGGACGACGTTGGCCAGCACGGCCGCGGCATCCTTCATGTTCGTCACGACCGGCGTGAGCAGATGAGGAATCCCTTCGTAGTGGTTCAACTCCACCTTCTTGGGATCGACGAGGATCATCTTCAGGTCATCGGGGGTCGACCGGAGCAGGATCGAGGTCAGGATGGCGTTGAGGCTGACGCTCTTGCCCGTTCCTGTGGAGCCGGCGATGAGCAGGTGCGGCATCTTGGCGAGGTCGATCCAGATCGGTCCCCCACCGAGATCCAAGCCCACCCACGTCGCGAGCGGGCTCGGCTCGTCTTCGAGCGGCGTGAAGATGTCGCCGAGGGTGATCAGGCGGGCCTCGGGATTGGGGACCTCGACGCCCACGGCCTGCTTGCCGGGGATCGGCGCGATGATGCGTATCTCGTCGCGCGCCGCGAGGGCGTAGGCGAGGTCGTCCTTGAGTGAGCTGATCCGGCCGACCTTCGTGCCCGGGGCGAGCCGGAGCTCGTAGCGGGTCACGCGCGGCCCACGGACAGCATCGGTGACCGTCGCCTCGACGCCGAAGTGCTGAAGAGCCTCCTCGAGCTTCCGGCTGGTCTGCTCGACCACGGAGTCCGGGAGGATTCCCTTGCGGCGTGACTTGCGCAGAAGGCGGGCCGGCGGCAGCCGGTAGGCGACAGGAGTCGGGGTCGCATCGTCAGTTTCCCTCTCGGTCGGCTCGTCGGGCGCGGCGGGCTCCGCCACGTCTCCCTCGGGAGGCGCCGGTTCGGGCTCGGCGTCCGCGTCGATCAGCGGCGTCAGCGAGGGTGAGAGATCACCAGCGGGGTCATCGATCTCCACGTTGCCGAGAGCGGGGGACGGCGGAAGTTCCCCCTTTTCCGCGTAGATCTCCGGATAGTCGTCTTCGCCGTCGAGCGGGATCGCCGGGTGGATCGTGGCGACATCGATGTGGTCGCCGACCGGCAGCGCCTCGCGGGGCAGCGTCGGGTCCTCTGCGATGTCGCGGCGCTCACGCAGGAAACCGTGCAGGCGGCGGGTCTCGCGCACAGCGGCGGCGGTCGTGACGGCGACCCCGTCCTTGAGTCCACGCGATGCGGATACCGCGCCTCGTCCGGAACCCTCGATGATCTGGCCGAGGCTCGCGCCGGACACCAGGACGCCGCCCGCCAGGGCGACCAGCCCCAGGAGCAGGGCGCCGCCGACTCCTCCGAGCGCGCTCGACGCCGCGAACCAGACGAGCTCACCCAGGTGACCTCCCCGCTCGAACACCGAGTCACCGGCGAACCAGGCGGTCCGCTCCGGGCCACCGAATGCTCCCCCGGCGAGCGCGCCGAGGGCCGCCGCGGACAGCAGGGTGAGTCCCAGCTTCATCGGGGCCGAGGCGGCAACCCGATGGTTGAGGATGAGCGCGAGGCCCAAGCCGACCAGCACGACCGGCACGAAGCCCGTCGCGCGGCCCACCAAGAGTCGCATCCCCTCCGTCAGCCAGTCTCCGACCGGTCCTGCGGCGTTCATGTAGAGCGCGAGCGCGAGGACCAGTCCGGTTCCGATGAGGAGCAGGCCCCACATGTCGCCACGGTGCTCGGTCGGAACCATGGCCTTGAGCCGCCGGCCGAGATGCAGCTTGGGCAGGGAACGCTTCCGTCGCGCCGGCCGCCGGGCGGGTGCGCGTCCCTTGGACCGCTTACGTGAGCGGCCTCGTGGGGCGGGGCGCGTCGAGCGCGTCGCGGGACGACGTGTGCGCCCGCGTCGTGTCGCGGGCCGCGTGCGGCGTGTGGAACGGCGTGTTGCGGCCGAGCTGGCCATGAAACCTCCGGGCGGTCTGGGACCTCTGTCAGTGCCCTTTCCCGCTGGAGGGCCGCGTTCCTCCTCCGTTGCAGGGTGACGGGTCTGTCAGTGGCCGCGCGCGGCATCCCGCCTCAGGCCGAAACGGTTCTGCTGCCAGGTTGCCCCCGTCGGGCTGTGCCCCCGCGGGGTCGGGCCGGTCTCAGCGGGCCTTCTCGGTCGACGCGCGGCTCGGGGCCACCGCCGTCCAGATGTCGCGCGAGACCCCCGGGGTCCGCGGGAGCGGGTCGCTCGGCTCGACCGCGGGTGAGCCGATAGCCTCCGGGGGTATGGGTGTGCTCCCCGGGGCGCGCCTGATTGCAGACCACCTGAGGAGAGGATGTCAACGTGCCTTTCGAGTTGCCTGATCTGCCCTACGCGCACGACGCGCTGGAGCCCCACATCGACGCCGCGACGATGGAGATCCACCACGGCAAGCACCACCAGGCCTATGTCGACAAGGCGAATGCCGCGCTGGCCGGCACCGAGTGGGAGGACCGGCCGGTCGAGGAAGTCCTCGCGTCGCTCGACCAGCTTCCGTCTGAGCTCCAGGGTCCGGTCCGCAACAATGCCGGTGGCCACGCCAACCACTCGCTCTTCTGGGAGATCATGAGCCCCGACGGCGGCGGTGAGCCCGGCGGGGAGCTGCGATCGGCGATCGATGAGACTTTCGAGAATCTCGGCAACATGAAGGACCAGGTTGAGGCGGCCGGAGCCGGCCAGTTCGGCAGCGGTTGGACCTGGCTGGTCATGTCGGGTGGCTCCCTCGTGGTGACGTCTACCGCCAACCAGGACAGCCCGATCTCTGCCGGGCAGGTCCCCCTCCTGGGCATTGACGTCTGGGAGCACGCCTACTACCTCAAGTACCAGAACCGCCGCCCGGACTACCTGTCCGCGTGGTGGAACGTCGTCAACTGGGACGCCGTCGCGGAGAGGTTCGCGGCGGCCGCCTAGAGCCGCGCCTCACGCCGGGCGCGACAGCGCCCGGCACCGGGACGCCGGGAGGAGCGGGCCGATGCCGGGTCATCGGCGTCGGGTCGGCTTCGCCGCGATCGGGTGGACGAAGCATTCCCCGCGGTCTGCGTGAGATTCGGGGCTTGGGCGGAATGCCGGCCCTGTGCCTCGTCGGCCACAGACACGAGCAGGGCGAGGACGACTGGGCGTCGCGGCCCGCACCGGCGTCGTCATCTCGGGTCGGCTGAGCGTCGAATTCGACGTCGAGACCGTCGCCCTCGGGCCGGTGATGCCATCTTCATTGCTGAGAGGGCCGATACAGGGTCGCCGTCACCCGGGGAGACGACGCGGTCATGCTCTTGACTGAGGCGCGGTGGGCGGGCTCCGCGCCCAGGGCACCCGTCGGTGAGGCGCCCCCTGCTCAGCGCTCAGGTAAGCCGATCGCCCCGACTCAGACGTCGACGACGAGCGGGATCACCATCGGTCTCTGACCTGATCGCTTCTGGATCAGCGCCGCGGCGACGTCGTGGATCTTGTGCTGGAGCGCCGCGATGTCGGGCCGCGAGCCGGCAGCATCCTGAAGGGCATTGTCCACATCGACGGCGACCTCCTCGATGAGTTCGTCGTCCGCGGCCAAGGCGCGGGCGACGATGTCGACATCGCCGATGACGGCTCCGTCCGAGCCGTCGATCGTGGCAACGATCATGACCACCCCGTCCTCGGCGAGATGCTTGCGATCCCGCAGGAGCTCCTCGGCGACGTCCCCGCCCCCCATCCGGTCCACGTAGGTGATGCCGGACGCCACGCGATCGACGATGCCGAACGACTCACTGCCGGCCTCCAGCAGGTCGCCGTTCGCCATGATCGCGATCTGCTCCGGCGTGATGCCGACGGACATCGCCAGGTCGGCGTGGGCCTTCTGATGACGCGGCTCGCCGTGGATCGGCGCGAAGAACTTCGGTCGGATGAGCTGGAGCATCAGTAGGAGGTCGGCGGCGCTGCCGTGACCGGACACGTGGATGTCGGGGTCGCTCTCTTCGGTCATGACCCGGGCGCCCGCTGTGATGAGCCGGTTGATCGTGTCGTTCACGGCGATCTCATTCCCGGGAACGGTCCGGCACGAGAACACGACCGTGTCGCCGGCCTCGATCTGGATCTGCGGGTGCTCCCCGCGCGCGGCGCGGCTGAGGGCCGCCATGGCCTCGCCCTGGCTGCCCGTGCAGACGATCACCTGCTCGTCGGGACGCAGGCGCTCGAGGTCTCGGGGCTTCTTGACCAGGACCCCGTCATGGCTCGTGAGGTAGCCCAGATCGATCGCGATGCCGGCGTTGCGGTTGAGCGAGCGGCCGAGCAGGGCGACGCTGCGAGCGTCCTCGTACGCGGCGTCCAGTACGCCCTGCACGCGGTGAATGTGGGAGGAGAATGTCGTGACGATGACGCGCCCCGGCGCCGTCGCGAAGACCCGGCGCATCTCCTCGCCGACGGTCCGTTCCGGGCGGATCGATCCCCCCCGCTCCGAGTTGGTGCTGTCGGCCAGGAGCAGCAGAACGCCCCGATCTCCGAGCCGGCCGAGACCGGGGATGTCCGCCGGCGGACCGGCGACGGGCTGATGGTCGAACTTGAAGTCTCCGGTGTGCACCACGGTGCCCGCGGGCGTGTGGAGTGCCACCGCCAGGCAGTCGGGGATGCTGTGGGTCAGAGGGACGAACTCGGCCTCGAAGGGCCCGATCCGAGCGGGCTTGTCGGGGCCGACCTCATGAAACTCGGCGTCGCGGGCGAGCTTGTGCTCGTCGAGCTTGCTGCGGACCAGCCCGATCGTGAAACGGGCGCCGTAGATCGGGACCTGCCCGATCGCCTTCAGCAGATATGGAAGCGCCCCGATGTGATCCTCGTGGCCGTGCGTGAGGATCACGCCCAGCACATCGTCCTGCCGTTCTTCGAGGTACGAGAAGTCCGGCAGGACGATGTCGACCCCCAGTTGATCGGCGTTCGGGAAGGTCACCCCGCAGTCGATCAGCACGATCTTGTCGTCGTGCTCGATGACGTACAGGTTCTTCCCGATTTCTCCGCTACCCCCGAGGGGGGCAACGCGTACGTGGTCCTTGGCGTCGGCCATGTGGCGCGGACGTCCTTCCGTTGTGGGTTCAGAAAAGGGTTCTCAGGGCGGTGAAAGCATGACGTCCGGCGAGGACGCCGTTCATCCCGCGGCTGTCGCGCTGATTCCCTGTGCATCGAGCACGGTGCGCAGGATGTCCCGCTCGACGGGCGTCGCTTCGACGAGGGGCAGCCTCACCCGTGCGGAGGGTATCTGCCCCCGCATCTCGAGTGCAGCCTTGATGAGGATGGGGTTCGTGCTCACGAACAGACCCGAGTAGAGCCCGGCGAGCTCGGCATCGAGGGCGGCCGCGCGCTCGGGATCGCCCGACTCGACCGCCTCGGCGATCGCGGCGAGCTGGGGGGCGACCAGATGCGACACGACCGAGATGACGCCGGCTCCGCCGAGTTCCATCACGGGCAGCAGCAGGTCATCGTTACCCGCATAGATCGCAAGGTCCGAGCCCGCCATGATCGCGCGCGTCTCGTCGAGATCCTCGTTCGCCTGCTTGAGGGCCACGACGCCGTCGATCTCGGCGATCTCGCAGACGACGTCGGGCGGCATGTTGAGGCTGGTGCGGCCGGGGATGTTGTAGAGGACGACAGGCAGGCCGACTGCCGCCATCGCGCCGAAATGGCCGATCAGGCCCGCCCTGGGCGGGCGGTTGTAGTACGGCGTCACCGCGAGGACACCGTCGACGCCGAGGCCGGAGACCGCCTCGGTCAGGTGGACGGAGTGGGCGGTGTCGTTGGAGCCCGTCCCCGCGATGATGCTCGCTCGGTCACCGATCTCGGAGACGGCGATCTCGCACAGCCGGATCTTCTCCTCATCGGTCAGCGTTGATGCTTCCCCGGTCGTGCCGGCGACGACGAGGCCGTGGCTACCGTCGTCGATCAGCGATCGACAGAGCGTGGCGAACGCGTCTTCGTCGACGCTTTCGTCTTCGGAAAAGGGCGTCGCAATCGCAGTCAGGATCTGGCCGAACACGCGCGCGAGTATAACGGCGGGCGTCGGGGCTCAGGCGCTCATTCTGTAGTCCCTGGGCGGCGCGGACTCCCGGTAACAGGCGGCGCGGGCGCTATCGAGGGCGGCGAGGATGTGGCGCTCCTCGACGGTGCTGAGGCGCGCTTCGTGGGCGAGCGCCTCCTGCTCGGACGCCAGGAAGCGCAGCGTGCGTCGGCGCGCCCGCCCGGGCTCACGTGCACGGGCGACCAGGCCCTCGGCCCCGGCGAGCTGGGCGAGATAGGCGTTGACGGCGGCGCTCCGCACGGGGCCGCCGGGGAGCTCCTTCCGTTCGCGACGCAGGGCCACGAGTTCCCGCTCCCAGGCGCCGGGCCGCGGCTGCCAACGGGCCACGTCGCGGGCCAGCCGGTCGGCTGCCCGCCCACCGCGACCACCGGCCCGGCCGGCCCAGCTCCGCAGCTGGCCCACGAGCTTGACGCGGGCGTCATCGTCGCTGCGATCGCTCAGCCAGCCCTTGATCGAGAGCGCGAGAAGGGCGACCGCCAAGCGCCCCTGGCGGCGGCCCAGGAATCCGAGGAGCCGAAAGAGCCGCAGGGCCAGGATTCAGCCCGCCGGGGCGGTCATGTGCGTGGGATCTCCTCGCCGGTCTCCGGGTCGAGCCGGATGCCGTCGGTTATTCCGGGGCCCGGAGGCGCTCCCATGGTCAGCCATTCCGACGGGCCGCCCGTGTTCTTGATGCGGCGTGGCGTGTCCTTGGGGATCGCCATCCAGTCGCCGTCCTGGATGACGTGGTCCTCGCTGCCCACCTGGAGCGTCTGCGGGCCTCCTGAGACAAGGTGGTAGACCTCCTCCTGAGTTCCGTGGCGGTGGTAGGCCATCTCGTTGCCCGGCTCGTAGTGCCAGCGGCGGATGACCATGTGTTCCGTCCCGAGGGCGCCCGAGATGTCTCGCGATCCGGCACCTCCACCTCTGCGCTCACGCAGTTCGACGTCGCCTTCGGCGACCTTGCTGAAGGGGTGTTCTGACACGTGTCCTCCGATCGACTCCTGACGGTACCAGCGTACCCGGATGGGGAGATCCGGGCGCGGGCGGGAGTTGCGGCGAGCTGGCCGTCGCGGGGCCGATCGCACCCATGTCCCGGCCCGGAGGCGATCATGTCCCGGTCCGGAGGCGATCAGGACGTTCTCATCCTCTGCGCTGGCGCGGCGCGCCCCGTTGACGGACGCTGACCCGGACCTCGGCGACATGCTCCGATGTCAAGCGGGCGACCGGGGAGAACGCGTAGGTCGGCGGGCCGGATCGCGGCCCGTTCCAAGCCCACGGCGACTGCTACTGGGTTTCTCCATTGGGCTTGGCGCGGCCCCCGACGCTCGGCGACACTCTCACTGACCCTGCCGTGCCGTCGCAGTCTGCGCCGATTCGGTGGAGTCGCTACTGAAGTGATCGATCGCCTGAGCGACCGTCCGCAGAGCCGCTGCCAGGGTGTCTTCGTCAAGGTCGCCGTTTCTGCAGCTGTCTTCCAGTTGTTCGCAGCTGGCCTCCATCGACACCGCCCCAAGAGCCGCGGCGGAAGACTTCAGCGTATGAGCTTCGCGCGAGACCAGTTCGAGGTCGTGCAGGGCCGCCGCCCTGTCGAGCCGCTTCACACGGGCGGAGGCTTCATCGATGAAGGTGCGAACAATGGCGCGTACTGCCTCGTCTCCGAGCTGACTGCGCAGCTCGGCAAGCGGCAGCGTGTCGATCCGCACGTCGCCTTCGAGATCGACACTCGTCTGGTCCGAGCGTCTCGCCGACCATACTGACAGCGTCTTCTCCAGCTGGGTCCGCCGGAGGGGCTTTGAGAGGAAGTCGTCCATGCCGGCTTCGGCACACCTGCGCCGGTCCTGTTCAAGCGTGCTGGCTGTCATGGCGATGATCGGGGTTCTTGCCGCGTCCCCGAGGAGTTGTCGGATCTCGGAGGTGGCCTCGAACCCGTCCATGCCCGGCATTCGGCAGTCCATCAGGAACACGTCGATCTCGCTCTCTCGAGCGATCTCGACGGCGTCCATCCCGCTCGATCCCGTTACAACCTCGTAACCGAGACCCTCGACCAACCTGGCAATGACCTCGCGGTTGAGCGAGGAGTCTTCGATCACACCGACCCGCCCACCGCTTCCGGTCGGTCGCCCGGACTCCTCCGGGGCCGCAGCGGAGTTCGGAAGATCCTTGGGCGCAGGCGCCACGGGGAGATCGAGCCGAAACACCGATCCCACTCCGAGCTCGCTCCTCACCTCGACATGTCCTCCCATCCCCTCGGCGAGCCGCTGGCAGATGGCGAGGCCGAGCCCCGTTCCGCCGGACTGTCTGGCGTACGTCGCCTCACCCTGCGCAAACGGCTCGAACAGCCGCGACATCTCGTCCTCGGTGAGCCCAACTCCAGTGTCGCTGACCATCACCGTGAGGCGATGCAATTCGAGATCGTCATCCGTGACGAGTGAGGCGTCGACGCTGATCATTCCTGTGTCGGTGAACTTCACCGCATTGGAGACGAGGTTCTGGATGATCTGGCGTGTTCTGACCACGTCCCCGACTACAGGGGCGCGAAGCGATGAATCATCGAGGCGCGCGACCATCTCGAGGCCCTTCGCCTCGGCCTTCGCCGTGAACAAGGTGATGCATTGAGCGATCTCCTCACGAGGCACGAAGCGAGACTGACTGAAGTCCAGCATTCCCGCTTCGATCTTCGAGATATCGAGAATGTCGCCGATCACGTTCAGCATGTGGTCGGCTGATTCATCCATCATTCGGACGATGCTCTGCGCGTCATCAGCAAGAGTGGCCTGGCGAAGCAGATCGATCAGGCCCGTCAAGCCGGTGAGCGGAGTGCGCAACTCATGGCTCATCGTGGCGAGGAAGCGGGACTTGGTCGTCGAGGCCTCGAGGGCGGCATCGCGCATCTGAACCAGATCGGACGCCGCGCGAACGCGATCGCTGACGTCACGGTAGATCCACAGACGCCCTTGGAGTTCGTCTTCGGAGTAGGCGGGCACGAAATCGCGCTCCAGCGTCCGTCCATCGACGAGTGTGATTTGCTCACCACGGACGACCTCATCGGCGGCGAGAATCTCCTCGATACGCCCGAGAAAGCGATCCGTCGCGACAAGATCAGCGAGATCTTCGGCCGCCTTTTCGCAGTCGGCGCCGACTAGGTCGGTTGGGGGCACGGGAATGTCGAACAGATCGCACAACTCCTGGTTTGCGAGTGCGATATTCCGGTCGGCGTCCTCGACGAGGACGCCGCTTCCGAGGTTGGAGATCAGCGCCCAGAGCCGCCCGGAGGTTTCTTTGAGCTCGGCCTCCCGTTCGAGCCGATCCGAGATGTCTCGCACCCAGGCGGTGAAGATTGGCTGCACATCGTGATCGGATCGCGTGATGCTCAACTCGACGGGGAATACCGTCCCGCCGCGGCGTTGGGCGACGATCTCGATGCGCTGACCGAGCACTACGGTGCTGCCGTCTCGGAGATGGCGCCGGAACCCTTGTCGGTGGGGCTCACGAAGATCGGGAGGCACGATCAGCTCGACCATTTCCCTGCCGATCGCCTCCCGCTCGTCATAGCCGAAGATCTCTTGCGCAGCTTTGTTGAATTCGACAATGACCCCGTGCGCATCGATGGAGACAATTGCGTCGAGGGCCGCATCGATCATCGCTGCGTGACGGCTGTCAGTCATGGAAAGACCTTTCGGCGGGTGGCAGCTATGAGCATCGGCATCTACTGGCGCGGGGTTTATCTCGTATCAGGAGCCCATCCGACGGAGAGATCAACGACGCTGCGCCCGAAATCGACTCGGCCGATTGGCAAGCGCACGAAAGCACCAACGCGGTTTCCATGCGGATCAGCTGTACTCCCCGCCGCCGCCAGGGTCGGCGTTAGCCCCTTGAGGGACTCCTGGTCGACGTCAATGGCAATCTCATACGTGCCCGGCAGGGAAGCCGGGGGAGCGGCGGTGTGATCCCATCGGAAGGCGTAGTAACCGTCTTCGTCCACGGAGACCCTCGCAACCGTGGGTCCGCCCGGACGCCGCAGCAAGACTTCCAGGCCCGGCCCGAGCGGTTCTTCCGACGCGCCCTGCCGTCCGTCGGCGTTGTGATCCCGCCAGAGCCTCCCCCCGACCGTCAGGGGAGCCGGATGGCAAAGGACCTCGAGGTCTCCGAGTCCCGTCGCCTTGCCGAAGGTGCCGTTCTGCTCCTCGGCATCGACGTCCTCGCTCACCAGCACCTCGTACCGGTGGGTGTGATCACCCGTTTGCGCGTTGAACCACGCGGTCCCGGAGCTGAACAGCCCGACCGGGTCGAGCACCGTGCTCGCCACCGTGTCGGAGCCGGCCAGCGCCGCGACGCTTCCAAGGCCCGTCTCTTCGTGCCGCACGAACGGCGAAACGAACTCCTCAGCGAAGAAGTACTCGGCCGAACCGCGCGTCCGGGTGAACGGCCCCGGCGGGCCGCGACCGGTGTCTTGTGGCGCGGCGCCCAGCGACCCACACCGCCCATTCTGCTCGAGCGTCCATTGCCCTCTGACCAGGCACGCCCGCAACAGCTCACCCGCCGTCGCACGCGATTCGTCAGGGGTCATGTCGCCAAGATCGGGGGCATAGTTGGCGTGGCCCCACTGATGCCCTTGGCGGTCAAGCAGTGCGATGGTCATCCCAGCTGCATCGAACTCGATGTCGGACAGCACCGGCTGGGGATCATCCGCGAAGTCCACATCCCCCACCCACGGCGCCCATGGCGTTGCGCGGCTCCCGTCGGGCGGCGAAGCCGGCGCGCTACGCCGGTAATCGAGCGGGATCGAGAGGATCGACTCGAAACGTCCCGCCGCGAGACGAACGACGTGAGCGGAGAGGTCTTCTGCTTGGCCAGACTCCTGCGCGCTGCAGACGACTCCGAGGTACACGCCGCTCTCGATCACGGCCAATCCCCATGGCCGCACGTCTTCATCGGATGCGCACCCCGGATTGGGAACGGGCCAGGCGTCGCGCAGTCGCCGATCCGCGACGTTGATCGCGAGCAGGGTGCGATCGAACAGGTTGACGGCCCACAGGATCTGGCCCGTGGAATCGATGTCGAGGTCACCGAACGCACGTCTGCCGACCGCCGCAAAGGCGGCGATGTCGTGGCTCGGGCGGTCCACGCGCGGCGGCAACTCCTCATTGCCCTGGGTGCCGTCGCGCGGGTCGGGCCCCGTCCTCACCCGTGCGCCCGCCAGGGCGCCGGACATGTCCGGCGGATAGCGCAAGCTCTCGACATCCAGCCATTCCCGCCCCTCGTTGCCTCCGCCGAGCGGGTCCGCGATCACGTAGATGCCCCCCGTCCCCAGCGCGCCGAGGTCGGCATGCCGTTTGAGCATTGCAGCGGCAAACAGCCGATCATGACGCCGGTCGTGGGCGATGCCCCACGCTGCCCCGACCTCGGAGACGGACGCCAGGTGCAGGGGTGCTGGACCGGTACCGCCGATCCAGCGGGCGGCGGGCACGATGGTCGCCGGCGGCCAGTCCGATGGCGGAAACGTCTCTTCGAAGTCGGTGGCCTCCCACGGGAAGCTGACCACGGCGTCACGTGCGCCCGGAGCCCGATCGCCCGTGATCGTTGAATGGTCTCCCGAGATGAAGCAGGTCGTCGCAAGCGGTGGCCCCTCTTGGCAGTAGTCGAGGGGGCGGATCAAGGCAAGGTCCGAGCGTGCGCCGCGCTCGACGAACTGCACCGGTCCGACGTCGTCGCCGACCCGAGGGGTGGGGAACAGATCCTCGGGGATGTCCGAGAACTCCAGCCGGAACGGCCCGTCCCGCGAGGGTGTGAGCTCGTAGTCACCCGTCGGACCGCTCACCGCACGATCGACCACACTTTCATTCCGGTCCCGCAGCACCACCGCAACTCCCGCGACGGGCGCGTCCGTACGCCCACCGGCAACGCCCGCGGAGTCGCGAACGCCGTCAGCGTCGTAATCGACGAAGACCGTGCCCGCGATCTCTCGCCCGCCCCGCTCGCCGCCGAGCATGATGGCCGCGCCCGCGATCAGCGCGACCGCACCGATCGCGATCGCGATCTTTCGGTTCGACCGGTGCAGGCCGGCGACAAGCCTCCTCGTCGCATCGACCGCCCGGCGGCGGCGAACGCGATCGACAACGCCCAGCGAGACCAACGCTTCGATGTGGCGCTCGGTCACCCGGATGCGCTCGCTGCCGGCCCGCTCGACAAGCTCCGCAACTGACTCGGGGTCGTCGGCGACCCGCCCGTGCTCCTTGAGGGCGTTGACGATCGCGGCCAGCCGAGCGATCTCATCGTCCCAGGAGCTGTCGTCCTCGACGTTCACAGACGCAAGACGAACGACAGCGCGCTGCCATCGTGCCGCCCGTAGAAGCTGAACTCGACGTGGTCGTCTCTCCACTTCCAGGAATCGAGCGGAAAAGGGAAGGTGTGAATCGTGCCCATGCGGCGCAACTCAAGCCAGTACGTCTCGCTGCCGTCGGGATAGATGAGGCATTCGAGCACCAAGTGCTCGCTTTCGCCGCGCACCAGCTCGTACGTGTGGCGTGCGTAGCTCGCCGCCCCCCGCCGCGGTACCTGCGCATGCTCTTCGTCGGCCGTGAAACCGTGCCCGGTCATCTTGGCGACCGTTTCGCGCATGTAATCGTGGCTCATCTCCATATCGAGGCCCTAGGCGACGCCGATCAGGAGCTGTCGCGCGATGATCATGCCGATGACCACGATCGCCACGAGAGATACCCGGTAGAGCAGGAGACGCTCGGTCTCCAGGTCGATCGCAATATCCAAGCGGAAGACCTCTCGATCGACGTCCTCCCCCGGTGTCCCCGTCTCCGTCGCGACGAGATGCATCGGGGCCGGCCGGCTTGGCACGCCGTCGTGCATCCAGACGAGTTGCTGAATGCCGCCACTGGACACGACGCCCAGCACGCCGAGTGCAACAAGGGCATCGATCTGGCGCTGGGTGACCCCCGACCGCTCGCCGGTGGCCTCGGCAATCGCGGCGCGGACCTCCCGCAACTCGGCAAGCACCTTCCTCATGGCCCCCGCGGCAGCGCCAAGGGCCCCGATCTCATCGAAGTCGCCCTTCCTCGCGAGGTCGAGCTCGGCATGAATGCGGCGCAGTTCGGCGCGTCTATCCGGTGCCTCATCCGCCAAGAGGTCCTCCCCACCACCAAACGGCGACGAGCAACTCGCCGATGGCGATGACGAGCACCGTCCGACGCGTCAGGAGCACTGATCGCCGGAGCTGCGACAGCTTCTGCCGGCGGTGCTCGACCGGGCCGTCGAGCGTGTCATCTGCCTGGTCCGAGGCCACCGGGGGGATTTTAGGGGGCCACCCGCCGCCCTCCTAGCGCTGCTCGGCGGACGAAATGCCTGCTCATCCTCTCGTTGCAGCGCGTCGTCAAGCCGTTGCCGGGTGGGCTCAAGGAGAACTCGCACAATGCCGATGACGATCAATCGAGACCAGCCGTCTCGCCCGGCCATCTACACCCAGGAGACCTGTCGAGGTGAGCGTCACCGTACTGCTGGGCGGCGTCGCTGTACTGGCGACGTTGGTGACGCTGGCGTTTGCCGTTTGGCGACGCTCCCGGATGCGGAAGCGCGGCAATCGCCCGACCGTCGAACGGTCCGGCTAGCGCACGCGGATGATGCTCGCCGCCGCAGAGTACGTCGTGATCATCGTGTGCACCTTCTTGGTGCTCGCCGCGACCGTGCCGATCCTGGTCGGCCTGCTGCAGTTCCTTTTGGTGGGCGGATCGGTCTTCGCGACCCACCTTGAGCGCAGCCGCGACCACCTGCCCAATGTGAGTGTGCTGATCCCTGCCTGGAACGAGGGTGCGGTCATCGCGGCCACGATCGACCGCTTGATGGCTGTCGACTACCCAGAGGACCGGATTCGCGTTTATGTGATCGACGATGCCTCGACCGACGAAACGCCCCGAATCGCCATCGATAAGTCGCGGGAGTATCCGGGGCGCGTGATTCACCTGCGCAGGGTCGCGGGTGGAGAGGGAAAGGCCCACACGCTCAACTACGGACTCCAGGTTCTGTGGCGCAGCGACTGGACCGAGGCGGTGCTGATCATGGACGCCGACGTGATCTACATGCCGGACTCCGTCGCCAAGATGGCGCGCCACCTCGCCGACCCGGATATCGGGGCGGTCACCGCCTACATCAAGGAGGGCAGCGCCGCGCCCAACTACGTGCAGCGCTTCATCACCTTCGAGTACATCACTGCCACCGGTGCGTCCCGGCGGGCTCAGAACACACTCGGTTTTCTCGCCTGTCTGTCCGGTGGGGCCCAGTTGCACTCGCGCCGGAACCTCATGGCGATCGGTGGCCAGATTTTCAGCGCCACGCTTGCCGAGGATACGTTCACCACCTTTCGAACGCAGCTGGAAGGTCGGCGGGCGATCTTCGACCCCAACGTGATCGTCTACGCCGAGGAGCCGGACACGCTGGAGGGGCTGTGGAAGCAGCGCCTTCGTTGGGGTCGGGGCAACGTGCAGATCACCTCGGTCTTTCGTGACCTGTGGTTCAACCGTAGGGAGCACCCGACGATGGGCTCGGCGTCGATGGCCTTCATGTGGTTCTCGATATTCCTGATGCCGCTCTTTCAGATCGGCGCCAGCATCGGCTTGTGTGCGCTCTACTTCGTCGATGCTGAGGCCGCGTGGACCCTATTCCGCAGCTTCTGGGTCGTCTCGGCCGTCGTCTACGTGTTCATCACGCTGACCTCGCTCGCCATCGATACCGAATCGGCCCGAAGATCGTTCGTCGAAGGCCTCGCTTTCCCCGGGCTCGTCTCCCTGTCGATCAACGTCTATGCGCTCTTTCCATTTCTCATCGAACCGGTTGGCGCCTCGGTCGCCTCGCAGGCGAGCAGTGTCAGCGTGATGATCTCGACCCTGTTGATCTACAGCTGGCTGACTCTCGCCATGGTCGTGGCGTACGGTGCGAAGGTCCTCGAGGCCCACAGGCGGCTGAGCTGGGCGGCGCCGGCGGCGCTCTGGGTGGCCGGCTACGGATCGTTCCTCTGCGCGGTCACCTTTGCTTCCTACGTCAAGGAACTGAGGGGCAGCGCGATGACCTGGGACAAGACCGAGAAGACCGGAAAGGTCTCCTAGGCGTCATCACCGGGCGGGCTCGGGCCAACGCCGAGCGAGTCGAACGTCGAGCGCACGAACGCGAACTGGCCGAGCGTTTCGAGGCGGTGACTGTCGGTGCTTGCCAAGACCTCCACGCCACGCTGGAGGAATGGTCGAACGACCCTTGGGCCCGGGCAGCGCCACCTCTCGTCGATCTCAATGCGCGCGCCGACGCGGGCCGTGCAGTCCGCCAGCGCGTCGATCGACTCCGTGGACACTGCCGACTCATCAAGACCCAGCTTGGGCAGGATGCTGAACAGGTGCGCGATCACGGAGCGCTCGTCGCGCGCGACTCCCGCTGCCGTGGCATCGACCAGCTCGCCGACCACACGGTTGGCCGAGGCCTCTCCGGCGACGAGAGCGGCGGCTACTTCGCGTGGGTGAATCGGCCCGTCTGGCCCGGGCATCTGGTGATCGGCGACGTAGATGCGATCGACCCCGCTCGTGTCACCCGGAAGGTCGAGGTCGCCCTCGAGCGTCAAGATCTTCGCCTCGATTCCGCAGAGCACCTCGATCTGCCGGTGCCCTCGCCACGGTTCCACGGCCGACACGAACTCCGGCAGCCAATCGGTGTCACGGCGTACGTGATCGACGCAGGTGAGACGGGTCATTCCCAGCTCGATCGCCCGCTCGATGTTCTGCTCGAGGGTGGCCGCCCCATCGGAGAAGGTCGAGTGCACATGCATGTCCTCAAACGGCCATCCCGCACTCACGCGCGCGTACCCGCCTGGTCGCGCATTGCGACCATGTCATCGAGTTCGGCACGCGACACCACGCGATCCTCGAGTGCGCGGACCATCGCGATCGGCACGACGTCATGTGGTGGCTCATGGGCGAGCCCAAGCGCGTCAGCCACAGCGATGGCCGGCATGTTGATACCTGCGGCCACGCTCAGGGCGATCGTTCCCGGTACGCGGGGATTGATCTCGAGCAGCTTGGGTACGTCGTCGCGATCGTGACGGAACTGAACGTTGCAGATGGGCCCGGCCCCGACGTCGCGCACCAGCTCGCGCGTGGCCGTCGACAGAGCGTCGTTGCGGACGACACGCGAGGTCACCGCGATGCCCGAATCGATCTTGAGCCTCTGGCGGACGACCGTGTAGACCGCTGCCGCTCCGTCAGCGCCGTTCGCGGTGAGGGCATCGACTGAGAATTCCTCGCCCGGGAGCAGGTCCTGGACGATCAGCGATCCGTCCTGGGGCAGCGCACGGATCTCGTCCGGAACGTCGAGCACCCTGGCACCATCGGAGCCGCTACCGCGACGCGGCTTGACGAAGACCGGGAAGTCCCATCCGCTCGAGGCGAATCGGCCATCGAGCAGTTCCGTGCGCGGCAGGTACGAACGCCCGGCCAGAGCCGTCGCGAGCCTCCACTTGTCGAGACAGATCTCGAGTGCTTCGCTCGAGCAGGCGACCAAGGTAATGCCGTCCGCGGCAAGCCGAGTCCTTGCTCCCACCAGCGGCATCAGCTCGGCCTCAACCGTTGGGAAGAGGACGCTGATCCCACGGGCCGCACACTCCATGTGGACTCGAGCGGCGAAATCCGGGTCGTCACCTCGTGGCAGGAGCAGGCGCTGCTGAGCCGGCACGCCATAGAGCCCCTGCGCGTAGGGGTCGATGTCCGCCGCGTACAGCTCGAGGTTTGATGCCGCGAGGGCGCGGAGCACCCCGACGCCAGCCGGACCGCCCGCACCGGTGACCAGAACGCGCGGCCGGAGGCTAGACACTGTGGAGCACCTCGGCGTCGACGCCAGAGCGGTGGTGCGACGCCTCCCTCACGACTTCGAACGGTTCCACGTATCGCGTGCCGCGGGCGAAGCGCGCCCAATAGCGCGCCGTCGACCTCAGCAGCTCGTGCTCGAGGTATGGACGATCGGCCTGAGTGGCGTAGCAGTCGATCAGTGAGATCTTCGCGTCGAGGAAGTCGGTGATGTCCTCGAAGCGCGTTGGCATGAAGTCGGCAGAGGTGGAGGGCGCCTGATAGGTGAAGACTCGCGGCACCTCGCGCGCTGCGACCAAGGTCGCTTGATGAACCGCGCGATGGTCCTGGTGGACGTCCTTGTCGGTATGGGTGTAGACAATGGTCGCCTTGGACCCGGCGATCGCCTCGGCGATCGGCTGGATTGTCGAGCGCCCCACCTCCATCGCGGTGTCCGGCAAGTGGGCCATCCGCAGCTTCGCGCCGAGACGCCGCGCAGCCGTGCGGGATTCCTCGCCTCGAGCGCCGGCGTCGCCACCCCGAGCCCCCGTGCTCAGTGTCAGCACGGTCACCGTATCGCCCTTGGCGACATGGGCCAGGAGTATCCCGCCGCAGCCGATCTCGACGTCGTCCGGATGGGCTCCGATCGCGAGCACCCTGGCCCGTTCGTTTCCGGCACTGCGCCGCCTTCGGGCGCGCTCGATCGTTTCGAGCAGACCGACGGCGTCAATGGGCTTGACGATGTAGTCGTCGGCACCGGCGCGGATTGCCTCGACCGCCGTATCGAAACTCGTCTGGCCGGTGGCCATGAGGACGACTGCGTCGGGCCGCGCTTCGCGCGCTATGCCCGCGATGTCAACGCCGTTGCAGTCCGGCAGCACGACATCGCAGACGACGAGGTCCAGCGCGCCGCGGGCGATGATGCGCTTCGCGATCGATCCGGACGGAGCGATCTCAACACGCGCACCGGCCCGCTCGAGGATCCCCCTGGCAATCGCTGCCGCAACACCGTCGTCTTCAACGACGAGCCCCCTGAGTCCAGCGAGTTCCCCGCCGTGGCCACTTTCGCTCACATGGCTCATATCGGTCAGTCTCACGCCGGACCTTAGATCGACGGCAGCGCCGAGGCCGACCAGGCAGCCAGACCCGCAGGTCGCCGGCCAACCTCCAGGTCCGCAGGGTCGGACCTGGTCAGGGCCGGCCACGGTCGGATGCCGACAAGGCCTGTTATCGATCCCCCACGATGCCCCTGCGCGCGGAAGGGGCTCGCGGCGAGTTGCCCACTGGGCTGGACTAAGCGCCCCGCGGATGTCCAGGACGGCCGTGCGCGATCTTCTCGCGCGGGCCCATCGCGCCGGGCCGGTCTGAGGCGAGCGGCCTTTCCGTCTCCTGCCGGTGCAGCGGCAGGAGACGGGTGCCCCGGTGTCCCGTCTGAACGGCGATCGCCCATATCATCGCCCGGAGGATCCCGAAGGCATGGGGAATGCGTTAGCCACGGTCCAGAGTCCGCTGGCCGACGCCTCACCCGTCATTGAAGAGAAGCGCCTCCATGCCCAACGTGAGGCCGGCACGGTTCCCGACCTCCCGCACCGCGAGGACGACTCCCGGCATGAAACTCCGGCGCGAGAGGCTGTCGTGGCGGATCGTCAGTGTCTCGTCGAGGCCGCCGAGAATCACTTCCTGGTGGGCCACCAGCCCTGGAAGGCGGACGGAGTGGATCGGTGGATCTCCGCCCATGAGCTCGGCCGTCAGCAGGGACGTCCCCGAGGGGGCGTCGAGCTTCTTGTCGTGGTGCAGCTCGATCACCTCCGCCGCCAGCATGTGACGTGACGCCTCCGCGGCGAAGCGCATCATCAAGACGGCGCCCACCGCGAAGTTGGGCGCGATAAGGGCGTTCGCGGCACCGGACTCGGCACGCGAGCTGATCTCCGCCAGTTGGTCGTCCGTGAGGCCCGTGGTGCCGATAACACAGTGGACACCGGCCGCGAGGGCTGCCGTCACGTTGGCAAAGACCGTGTCGGGCCGGGTGAAGTCGACCATGACATCCGCCTCGCCGGCCGCGAGCGCCGCCCCGAGATCCCGGTGGACACCCTCTCCGGTGGTCAGGGCCGGGTCCGCCCGAAGGGCGACGTACATCCCCTCGGAGTCGTTGACCGCCTCGACCACAGCGGCTCCCATGCGCCCGGCAGCGCCGCAGACGAGCACGCGGATGGGCGACGCCATCAGGCCGCCACCAGGTGGGGCAGGTGACGCGCGAAGGCGTGCTCCACGACGTCGCCGTCGGTCGTGATCGCGGCGAGTGACAGGCGTTCGGGGCGCCAGAACTCGTCGGCGAGGGCGGCGATGTCGGACGCCGTGACGGCGTCGAACCGGGCGATGACCTCATCGATCGTGAGGACCTCGTTGCCGCCGAGCACCGATCGGCCGAGGCGGTTCATCCGGTTGGCCGTGCTCTCGGACCCGAGGACGAGACGTCCCTTGAGGTTCTCCCGCGCCCGCGACAGTTCGTCCTCGGGCACTTCGCTTTCGGCGACCGCCCGCAGCTCGGCGGCGATGACCTCCAACGACTCATCGATGTTGGCCGCCCGTGTGCCGACGTAGACGCCGACCTGCCCGCAGTCGCTGTAGCCGCTGGTGTACGTGCCGACGGAGTAGCAGAGACCGCGCCGCTCCCGGACCTCCTGAAACAGCCGGCTGCTCATGCTTCCACCCAGGATGTTGTCCAGGACCGCCTGCGCGTGGCGCCGGTCGTCGCCCCGGGTCAGCCCGGGGCCCCCGAGCGTGAGGTGGACCTGCTCGGTCTCCTTCTCCTTGACCACGGCGCGTGGGGCCCCGGGCTCGCCGGGATCCATGACGGTGTCGCCGACCGCCGGGGTCAGGCGGGCGGCAAGGGCCCGGGAGCGGGCCACGATGTCATCGTGCTCGAGATTCCCCGCGGCGGCGATGACCATGTTCCGGGGGGTGTAGTGGCCCCGGTGGTAGGCGCCGACCTCCTTCCGGTCGAAGGCGCCGACGATGTCCGCCGTTCCGATGACGGGACGACCTAGCGCCTGCCCCGGGAAGACGGCCTCGCCGATCAGATCGTGCACCTGATCGGACGGGTCGTCCTCGTACATCGCGATCTCCTCGAGCACGACCTCGCGCTCGGGCTCCAGCTCGGCCATGACGGGGTCGCTGACCATGTCCGCGACCAAACCGAAGGCGTGGTCGATGTGTTGGTCCAGGAAACGGGTGTAGACGACGGTGTAGTCACGGCCGGTGGCGGCGTTGACCTCAGCGCCGATGCCGTCAAAGCCCTGGGCGATCTCGGCTGCGCTGAGCCGCGAGGTGCCCTTGAAGAGCATGTGCTCGAGGAAGTGCGAGATCCCGGCCTCGCCCGGCTGCTCAAAGCGGGATCCGACGCCGATCCAGGCGCCGAGAGCGAGCGAGCGGGCGCCCGCGACGGGCTCCGTGATGACGCGGAGCCCGTCGTCTGTCTCG
>JAHEIS010000076.1 GCA_024639225.1 Actinomycetes bacterium
TGCTCTTCTGGGTTTCCGGCGCCATTCCTGGCGCACGGTGACCGGCGGCAGCCGGAACTACGTCGCCGAGATCGCGGCGCGCCTGGGTGCGCACGACATCCGGACCGGGACGCCGGTGACCCGGGTCGCACGCGCCGACGGCACGGTCCAGATCACCGCCGCCGGGCGACCGCCGGAGGAGTTCGACGCGGTCGTCGTGGCGACCCACCCCGACCAGGCGCTGGCCCTGCTCGCCGATGCCACACCCGAGGAACGTCGGCTTCTCGGTGCGTTCACGTACACCGCCAGCGAGGCGATCCTCCACACCGACGCCGCCATCCTGCCCCGCCGCGAGCGTGTGCGGGCGTCGTGGAACTACTTCCTGCCGGCCGGCGCCGGCCAGGGGCCGCGGGTGACCTACCTGCTCAATCGCCTTCAGAAACTGGATGAGCCGCTCCCCTACTGCGTGAGCCTCAACTGTGAGGAGTGGATCGCGCCCGAGCGCATCCTGCGGCGCATCCCCTACGAACACCCCCTGTTCACCACCGAGTCCGTGGCGGCGCAGGCCGAGCTCGCCGGGCTCGGCCACGCCGACAACACGGCCTTCTGCGGCGCCTGGCAGGGATGGGGCTTCCACGAAGACGGACTGGTGTCCGGGATCGCCGCGGCCCGCTGGCTGGGAGCGACGTGGTGAACAATCGCGGCTCGCGCCTCTACCGCGGTCACACCGTTCATGCCCGCCGGAGCCCGGCCGACCACATCTTCCGTTATCCGCTGGCGATGCTCGCGCTCGACCTGGACCGGATCGATGATGAGGCCCGCCGGCTGCGCCTGTTCGCCCACAACGCCCGGGGCCCGGTCGCTTTCAATGACGCCGACCACCTGGGGCTCCGTGGGCGCGGTGCGGCCGCCAATGCCCGTGCCCTGGCCCGACGCGCCGGCTGTGAGGATCTCGGCGGACCGGTGATCGTGGTCACCAACCCTCGGACGGCCGGCTACGTGTTCAACCCGGTCAGCTTCTGGTTCTTGTACGCCGGCGACGGCGATCTGGCGTGCGCGTTGGCCGAGGTGAACAACACCTTCGGCGAGCGGCACACCTACGTGCTGGACGACCTCGAACGCCAGGATGATGGCAGCCTCCTCTCCGCCCGGCCCAAGCGGCTCCACGTCTCGCCGTTCTTCCCCACCGACCAGGAGTACCGCTTCCGTCTGCGCGAGCCGGGCGACCGGTTCACCGCCCGGATCGACGTGTGGGAGGACGGGGAGCGTCCGTTCTGGGCTCAGGTCGAGGGCCACGCCCAGCCTCTGACCGACCGGGCGCTGGCGCGCTATCTGCTCGGCTATCCTCTGATGCCGGTACGGGTGA
This sequence comes from Actinomycetes bacterium, assembly GCA_024639225.1. Lineage (GTDB taxonomy): Bacteria > Actinomycetota > Thermoleophilia > Miltoncostaeales > Miltoncostaeaceae > JAHEIS01. Next base: position 1,346 of record JAHEIS010000076.1, read on the forward strand.
TCGGCGGGATTCACTTCGAGGCGGCCCGCCTGGCCCTGAAGAAGGTCCCGTTCCACCGCAAGCCACGCTTCGACCCGGAGGTCGGTTCATTGCCCCCGGCGCTTGAGAACGCCGATGAGCGACGCGAGCTCACGTTCACGCCAGCCGCCCGTCGCGGGCCGTTTACGCCGGTCCTCGAGGCTCTGACCCCCCGCTTTCTCGCCGGCCTCGACGGCGGCGCCATCGCGCTGACGACCCCCGACGGGACCCGGCGCCTGCTGGGTGACCCGGCGAGCGGCCCGACCCTCGACCTGACGATTCGCAGCCGTGACCTGTTTCGCCGGCTCGGCCGCCGCGGGACGGTGGGCCTGGGCGAGGCCTGGACCGCGGGGGACTGGGACACGGACGATCTGCCCGAGCTTCTCCGGCGCCTCGCGCGGGGCGCCTCGCGCCTCGGGGAGAACCGCGCCGGTCGCCTCGCTCGTCGTGTGCGGGCGCTGCGCCCCTACCTGCCACGGACCGGAGACCGGAACCGCGACCGACGCGACATCGAGTACCACTACGACCTCGGAAACGATTTCTACGAGATCTTCCTCGACGAGACGCTCGCATACTCGTGCGGCATCTGGGAGGACGGGTGCCCGGACCTCGCCGCAGCTCAGCGGGCGAAGTTCCGCCGTATCTGTGAGCGCCTGGATCCGCGGCCCGGCGACCACGTGCTGGAGATCGGTTGCGGCTGGGGCGGATTCGCGATCTTCGCCGCGCGCGAGTTCGACGTCCGGGTGACCGGCATCACGCTGTCGCCCCAGCAGCGGGCAGAAGCATTGTCCCGCATCCGCGACGCCGGCCTCGACGACCGGATCGCGATCGAGCTCGTCGATTACCGCGACGTGACCGGCTCCTTCGATCACATCGCGTCGATCGAGATGTTCGAGGCGATCGGCGAGAAGCAGTTCCCGACCTTCTTCGCCACCTGCGATCGGCTTCTGGCCCCCGGCGGGCGCGCCTGCATCCAGACGATCACCGTGCCCGAGCAGAAGTACGCCCGCTACCGGCGCGAGAATGACTGGATCCGGGAGTACATCTTCCCCGGGGCGCTGATCCCCTCCTTCGAGGCCATGCTCTCGGCGGTGGCCGAGGCCTCGCGCTTCGCCGTCGTCAACGCGGAGGAGATCGGAGCGGGATATGCCCCGACGCTCGCCGCGTGGCGGCAGCGCTTCCTGGCCCGGCTCGACGACGTGCGCGCGCTCGGCTTCGGCGATCAATTCATCCGGGCCTGGGACTACTACCTGGCGTTCTGCGAGGCGGGCTTCCGCGAGGGGCTACTCCTGGACTACCAGGTGCTCCTGGCCCGCGCGGACGAGGAGCGGGAGCCTCGCGCGGCCCGGTCCGTGTCCGCAACGAGCGCGAAGGCGACGCCCGTCCATTCATGAGGGCGGTCGCCCTCTTTTGTCAGGAAAGAATGAAGACCCCGATCGCGACTGGATGATTCGGGCGTTTCTCCGCTGATTCTGGCAGTTGAGGAGTTGCACCCCCACCGACCCGTGGGGCAATCATGGTCGAGAGCCGCCCCCAATGGCTCCGGGCCGAGATGCCTGTCACGTTCTGTGACAAACCGTGCAACGTCGCCGGGCAGGGCTGTGAAGGGAAGATGGCGAAAACCACCAACCCAATCGTCGTACCGCTCAGGCGCCAGCCTGAGAATCCCAGGAGACCGGAACTGAGCGAGGAGAACCGGATCGAGGCTCAGCCGCCCGAAGCGCCCGAGGGTGGCGAGCTGCTCTCGGTCTCCGCCGCGGCCCGGATGCTCGGGGTGAGCCCCTCGTCCCTGCGCGCCTGGGCCGCCGCCGGGCGCGTTCCCCACCGGCGGACCCAGGGCGGGCACCGGCGTTTCGAGTTCGACGCCCTCGTCGCCTGGCTCGCGGAGCGCGGCGGCGGGCCGCCCACCGAGAAGAGTGGTCCGCAGGAGCTGGTCCCCACTCGGGTGCCCCAGATGGCCGATCTCGCCGCCGCCATCCGCACGCGCAAGGTCGAGATCGTCAACGATTTCGAGGCCGAGCTGCAGCGCGGACGTCCGGGAAGTTCCCGCGGCTCGGCGACGCGCCGGAGCCGCGTGCGGGGAACGCTCGACGTCCTGGCCGAGTCGCTCGAGGTCGGGGACCTGTCGCCCGCATTCCGCGAGGCCGAGTGGGAGGGATTCCGCAACGGAGCGGCCGGCAGCGGAGGCGACGCGCCGGTGACCGAGGCTCTGGCGCTTCGGCGGGCGGTTGACCGGGTGGTCGTCGAACAGACCGACGACACCGGTGGCACACGACGGACTCTCCAACGAGCGCTCGATCGCCTCGTGGTGAGGGTCGCCTCCGGCTACGCCGACGGCGTACAGGCCCGCATGCGATCGACGACCGGAGACGCGTGAGCACTTCCCGCACGCCCTCAGCCCGCCGCGCCGAGGGCCCCTGGCTGTCGGTCTCATCCGCCGCGCGTGCCCTCGGCGTCAGCCCGAGCACCCTCCGACTGTGGGCCAGCGAGGGACGGATCCCGCACGTCCGCACGGCCGGCGGACATCGCCGCTTCGACCCCGAGGAGCTCAAGGAGTGGCTCGCTCGCCAGCCCGCGCGCCCCGGCCGGCCTGCGCGCCGCCCGAACACGTCGACCGACGTCCGTCCCCGGCTCGCCGCCGCCCTGCGCGCGCACTCCGCCCAGGTCTCCGACGCCGTCGAGGGACTCGTCGAGGGTCCCGCGGAGACCGCGTACCGCCGACTCCCTCCCGCCGAACGCCGGAACGTGGTGAAGGCGTGGGTGGACGCGCTCGCCGAGGGCTTCGAGTCGGGAAGCCTGAGCGACGCTCTCGACCGCGCCGAGACCTACGGTCGTGCCCACGGGCTCGCCGGTTCCTCGGCCGAGGTCACCCTGGGCGGGAGCCTCGCCCTCGAGCGCGGCATGGATTTCGCCCTGGCCGGCACGCCTCAGGCGATCAACGAGGACGAGCGGCGCGAGGTCGTTGCCGCGATGGGTCAGCTCACCGTCCGCGTGGCGACCGCCTGGGCCGCCGCCGTCGCCGGTCGGGCCGGGCGCCGCGAGGCCTGAACCGCTCTAGAAGACCCCCGCGGCCGCGAGGCGCCGCGGATCGTCCGGACCCCCGCGAGCAGCGATGCTCACCCGGTCGAGCCGGGTGCCCTCGGGTGTCCGGGCCCGTAGGGCGAGCCGGCGCTCATCCGCCCTGATGAGGGTGAAGTGATGGCGCGGACGGCAGACCGCCTGGCCCCGGCGCGCCAGCAGGCAGGGGGTGAGGACCGCGCCGCCCCCGCCGGTCGTGACGTAGGTGACTCCGTCCTGGTGGATGCGCTCATAGAAATGGTTGTGCCCCTGCAGGACGAGTGTGGCGCCGCCCGCGGTGACGATCCTCTTCCAGCGGGCCGGGCCGCCACGGTGGATGCCGGCGGTCTCGATCGGCTGGTGGACGACGACGACGGTGAGGGGGGCGTCGCGGCGCGCGAGAGCGCGGATCAGGTCGCGTCGGCCGGCGGCCGACTCCGGCCGGTTGCCGTTGAGGACCACGAACCGCACCGGCCCACGCCGGAGCGTGTACGCCCGCGCCGGGGCGCCGAGCACCGTCCGCGTGGCGTCCCCGCCGAGGTCGTGATTACCCCAGCTGGCGACGTAGTCGAGGCCACGCGCGCGAAGGCAGCGTTCCGGCCGGCCCCAGTTGTCCGCCGTCGCCACCCCAGCGGGGCGGGAGAAGTTGTCACCCGTCGTCACGACAAACGCCAGCGGGCGGGCGTCGTGCACTGCGCAGATGGCGGCGCTCACCCGCGCCTGGGCCGGCGTGGCGTGACCCCAGTCGCCCTTGACGGCGAAGTCCAGGGGTGCGCCTGCCGCGGGCGCCGCAGTCAGCAGCACCAGCGGCAGCAGTCCCTCAGGCCGGATCCGGATCGTCCGCCAGCTCCCGGCGCAGCTGCTCGGCGTCCTCGCGCAGACGCGCCCGCGCCGCGTCCACGTCGGGGTCGTCGGGTGTCGCCTCCTCCGCGGGCTCCGCGGTCGTCTCGCCGGGCGCCGGCAACGCGAGGGTCTCGCGGTTGCGCTTCCTCCAGGCCGCCGCGGCGGCACCCGCTCCGACGGCGACTGCCACTGAACCCACTACTCGCAGAAGGGACATCCCGCGCTCCTCCGGATCGTCATCGACCAGTAGATCGTAGCGCCGACGGACGCCGTCGCGTGCGTCGCCTGTGTCCACCCATGGGCCTTCCGGAACACCCACCGCTGCTATAGTGGCCGCCGCTCGCGACCTGAGCGGGCACCACCTTCGACAGCCCGGGAGTCACCGTCAGCACCTACGAGATCATGCTCATCCTCAATCCCGAAGCGGATGAGGAGCGGCAGTCCGAGATGATCGAACGCGTCCAGCAGATCCTGGGCTCGTCGGTCGACCACGTGAACGACTGGGGCCGCAAGAAGCTCAACTACGAGATCGGCGGAACCCGGGCCGGACGGATCCTCGTCCTGACCGCAGACGCCGAGCCGACGGCGATCGGCGAGCTCCGGCGGGTCGTGTCCATCAGCAAGGACGTCGTCCTGCGCTCCCAGGTTGTCCGGCTCACCCGGGTCGAGGCCGAGCACGCCAAGGAGAACGGCGCCCCCGCGCCGGTCGAAGAGAAGATCGAGGCCGACTCCCGCGGCGGCCGTGGCTCACGCGGCCCGCGCCGGCGCCCCCGCTAGCCGAGAAGGAAGACCGCATGCCAGCCGATCTGAACCGCGTCACGCTCGTCGGGCGCCTTACCCGCGACCCCGAACTGCGGCACACCGCCGGTGGGGATCCCATCTGCTCGATCCGTCTGGCCGTGTCCAGCCGTGGCCGCGACGACCAGGGCAACTGGGCGGACAAGCCCAACTACTTCGACGTCAGCGTCTGGGGTCGCCAGGCCGAGACGGCCGGTCAGTACCTGGCGAAGGGCCGGCGCATCGGCGTCGATGGCGCCCTCGCATGGCGCGAGTGGACCGCCCAGGACGGCAACAAGCGCCAAGCCGTCGAGGTCCGCGCGCGCGACATCTACTTCCTCGACAGCCGCGGCGATGGCGATAGTGGCGCCTCATCCGGCGGTTGGAGTCAGCAGGCGCCCCGCCAGGGCGGAGATCTCCCCGTCGACACCACCGACGCGACGCCGCAGGCCCAGCCGGCCGGTGGCGCCGACGACGACATCCCCTTCTGAGGACCCAGATGCAAGCTGTTCTGCTCAAGGACGTGCCCGGACTGGGCGAAGCGGGCGCGGTCGTCAGCGTCGCGCGCGGGTACATGCGCAACAAGCTCCTGCCGCAGGGTCTTGCGGAGGAGGCGACCGCCGGTCGCATCGCCGAGGTGGAAGCGGCACAGGCGCGCGCCCGCGAGGCGGAGGAGCAGCTCACCGCCCAGGCCGCCGAATGGACGTCCGCCCTGAACCGGACCGTGCTGACCCTCACCGCGACCGCCGGCGAGGACGGCCAGCTCTTCGGATCGATCACCGCGCAGGACATCGCCACGGCGATCATGGAGGCTCGCGAGATCCCGGTCGACCGGCACAAGATCACCGTGGATCCCCCGATCCGCGCGGTCGGCACCTACACCGTCTCCGTCAGGCTGACGCCGGAGCACGCGGCCGAGGTCAAGACGATCGTCAGCGCGATCTCTGACGACGACTGAATCGCCCCGGGCGGCGGCGGAGCGCACGATGGCCGAAACGGTGCCACCGCCCCACAATCTCGAAGCCGAGGAGATGCTCCTCGCCGCGCTGATGGCTGCCCCGACGTACGCCGCCGAGGCCGCCACGCTGGTCAGGGAGGACGACTTCTACCGTGAGGGCCATCGCCGGATCTACGCCGCGATCATGGATCTCGTCAACGGCGGCGAGCCGGTCGAGCCGCTGACGGTGGTCGAACAGCTCACCAAGAGCGGCGCCCTCGAGGCGGCCGGGGGGCGGGTCGCGGTGCTCGATGTCATGGAGTCACCGTTCATCGCGGCGAGCTTCAAGAGCTACGCCGAGATCGTGCGTGACGCCGCCAGCCAGCGCCGGCTTCTCCAGGTCGGCCAGGAGATCGAGCAGATGGTCGCCGAGCGCGAGGGTGAGACCGGCGAGATGCTCCAGTCGGCCGAGGACCTGATCTTCAACCTCACCCAGAAACGCGTGCGTGGTGATTTCCGCGGAGCCCACGACCTGGTCGTGTCGAGCATGGAGAGCCTCGTCGCCGCCAGCGAGCGCGGATCGGAGATCACCGGCCTGGCGACAGGCTTCCATGATCTGGACCGCCTCACCGGCGGACTGCGTGACGCCAACCTGATCGTCGTAGCCGCTCGACCCAGCATGGGCAAGACCGCCCTCGCGCTGGGCATGGCGGAGTACGCTGCGCTCAACGAGGGCAAGTCCGTCGCCATCTTCAGCCTCGAGATGAGCTCTGAGGAGCTCATCCAGCGTCTGCTGTGCTCGAGCGCGATGGTCGACGCCAGCCGGATGCGCACCGGCCGGTTGACCCAGGAGGACTGGCCGCGCGTCAGCCACGCCGCCGACAAGCTCTCGAGCGCGAAGATCTTCATCGACGACTCCGAGGGCATGTCCGTCTCGGAGATGCGGACCAAGGCGCGGCGGCTCAAGAGCCGCGAGGGGCTCGACTTCGTGATCGTCGACTACATCCAGCTGATGGAGGGTGCCCGCACCCGCCGCGACGAGAGCCGGACCCAGGAGCTGTCAACGATCTCGCGCGGGCTCAAGATGATGGCCCGCGACCTCGGCGTGCCGATCATCTGCGTGAGTCAGCTCAACCGCGCGCCCGACGCACGCCCGGACAAGCGACCTCTCCTCAGCGATCTCCGCGAGTCCGGGGCGATCGAGCAGGACGCCGATCTCGTGATGATGATCTACCGGGACGACTACTACGACGACGCCTCCGAGCAGAAGGGCGTCGCCGAGGTCAACGTGGTCAAACACCGCAACGGACCAACCGACCGCGTCCGCCTGACGTTCATGGGCACCTACGCCAAGTTCGGCAACCTCGCGCGGGAGGACCGCTGACATGCCCGCGACCGTCGTGATCGGTGCCCAGTGGGGCGACGAGGGCAAAGGGAAGGTCGTCGACCTCCTCGCCGAGCGGAGTGACGTCGTCGCGCGCTACCAGGGTGGGAACAACGCGGGCCACACGATCGTCACCGGCGATGAGGTTTACAAACTCCACCTCATCCCGTCCGGAATCCTCTATCCGGGAACGACCTGCGTCATCGGCAACGGAACCGTGATCGATCCGGGAGTCCTGCGGGCGGAGATCGACGGCCTGGACGAGCGCGGGGTCGACATCTCCGGCCTGCGGATCAGCGCGAATGCCCATCTGATCATGCCGTACCACATCACCCTCGACGGAACGTCGGAGATGACCCTCGGCCAGTTCTCGATCGGCACGACCGGACGCGGGATCGGCCCCTGCTACGAGGACAAGGCTGCACGGGTCGGGATCCGGGTCCAGGACCTCTTCGACGAAAGCATCCTCGTGCGCAAGCTCGAGGTCGCCCTCGAGTTCAAGAACGCGATCATGACGCGTATCTATGACCTCGAGCCCATGGACGCCGGCGCGATCGCTGCCGAGATCCTGGCCCACGCCGAACGCCTGCGCCCGTTCGTCGTCGACACCGGACTGCTGATCGCCGACGCGCTCGAAGGCGACGGGCACGTGCTTTTCGAGGGGGCCCAGGGCACCATGCTCGACATCGATCACGGAACCTATCCCTTCGTGACCTCATCCAACCCCATCGCTGGTGCCGCGTGCACCGGGCTGGGCGTCGGGCCGACGCGGATCGACTCGGTCCTCGGCGTCAGCAAGGCGTACACGACCCGGGTCGGCGAGGGGCCCTTCCCCACCGAACTCGGTGGCGACGAGGGGCGCCAGATGCAGGAGCGGGGCCACGAGTTCGGCACGACAACCGGCCGCCAGCGGCGCTGTGGCTGGATCGACCTCGTCGCGCTCCGATACGCCGCCCGGCTCTCGGGCATGACCCAGCTGGCTCTCACCAAGCTCGATGTCCTGTCAGGCTTCGAGCGTCTGCGCCTCTGCGTCGGCTATCGTCGCCGCTCGGGCAAGGTCATCGACGAGTTCCCTCTTCACCAGTCGACCTTCCACGCGGCCCAGCCCGTCTATGAGGATCTCCCCGGCTGGGATGAGGACATCGCCGGCGTCACCACGCTCGACGAGCTACCGGCGGCGGCCCGCGCGTACGTGGATCGCATCCATCAATCGGTCGGGGTCCCGATCACCCTGATCGGCACCGGCCAGGGCCGACACGAGGTCATCGACCAGATCGAGATCTGAAAGGGCGCCTCAGCCCTCGGGCTCGCGCGGCGACTCCGGCGGCGCAGGCAGACGCCCGCCGAGGGTCCACCCGAGCTCAGCCACCCGTGCGGTGGGGATCCGACTCCGGTCCCCGCGGACGAATCCCCGCACGGGATCGCGGATGAGGTCGAACAGCGAGCCGGGGACCGTCCAGAGGACGGTGTCGGTTCGGGGCCGGCGGGCGGGAACGCTGAGTCCGGCGGCGGCGCCGAGGGTCGTGGGTGGTCGGCCGATCTTGATACCGCCGATCCCGAGATCGCCCGTGCCCTGGGACTCGCCCTCACGGACGGGGTCCGCGTCACGGTCGCGCAGGGCGGAACCCGCCCGGCTGCCGATGGCGGGCACCGCGCTGATCACCAGTCCGGGCAACCCTGCCAGCCCACCGTCGTCGGTCGTCACCGCCGTCGCGATGTCGCGGATCGGCGTATCGAGAGGCCCCGACCCACGGTCGGCGGGCTCGGCGCCCGGCTCAGGTCCGGAGTCCGGGGGATCGCTCGTCTCGGCGACCGTCGCATCCACGGGTTCGGTGTCCGAGCCGCCGACGGTGTCCTCAACGCCGCCGACCTCGGAACCGGCGGTCGGACCCGACACGTCGTCGGCAGGAACGGCGGCCGGTGGCACTTCCGGCACAGGTGCCGGCTCGGGCCCCGAGCGCGGGGCGTCTCGGCCGGGCGCGGAAGGAGCCTCGACCAGAGGCCTCGACGTCGGCTGGCCGGACTCGAAACCCGACCCGGACACGGTTTCGGGAGGCGCGCTTTCCCGGTCTGCGCCGGGAGCGCCGGGTGCGGGCGCCGCGGGTGCCGCGGGTGCCGGGGACAGCGGCGCAACGAGCACGATCGGTGTGGCGGTGCGAGGCGCCGGGGACGCCGCGGTTGCGGCCGGAGCGGGGGCGGCGGATGGAGGGGCGGCTGGCGGCCTGGCCGACTGCTCGGAGGAACGGGCGGCGGCCGGCTGCTCGGGAGACGGTCCCTCTGCGGCCGGACCGGCCGCGGGGGCCGACCCCGTCCCGGCTCCGCCGTCGTCGAAGGCGATACTGCCGACGACCGCGAGCGCGCCCGCCGACAGCGCGACGGCGGCCGCGACCCCGCCGACGACCGCCCAGCGGCGGGCCTCAGGCGCGGTGCGTGAACCGGACCCGAACGCCGCGGTCACAGCCGGTGCCGACCCCAGCTCGACCGCAGGCGCAGGAGCGCCCGGGGGCCAGGCAGAGCTCTCGCCTTTCGTCGCGGGCGACCATGGGGAGTAGCCCCATTCGGAGAAGGCCGTGGTGGCGGAGGGGGTGCGGGTGATCTCGGCGAGCACGCGCTCGCTGACGAGCGCGGGGACCGGCGGAAGGAAGGCGGCCAGCCGCACCCGTAGGCGTTCCTGCTCTGAGAGAAAGCCCTGGCAGGAGCCGCACCCGGCGAGGTGGGTCGCGGTATGGCGTGAGCTGAGCGTCCGCTTGTCCCCGGCCGAGATGATCTCGCGGACGGCGGGGCAGCTGAGGTCGTCACCGACCGGATAGGCCGACAACTCGTGCCGCGCCTGGTGAATGAGTCGTTTCGCCTCACCCGGGCCCATGCCCATCGCCTCAGCGACGGCCTCGTGCGGGAGCCCGCTCATCTCGCGCAGGAGCAGCGCGGCGCGCTGGGGTTCGCTCAGAGTGTGCAGATCCGCTTCGAGTCGCCCGATCTCATCGGACATCTCGCGCATCGCCGCACCGTCGGCGCGCAGGGGCTCGCGGATCACGACGTCATGCATCGGCGCGCGGCCGCTGATCACGGCAGCGCCGGCGTTGCGCGCGATGCGGTAGAGCCACGGCCGAACCAGGAGTCGCTCCGGCGGACCGCTCCTCAGCGCGCTGTACCCGTTGGTCATGGTCGCCTGGAATGCCTCTTCGGCATCGTCCGAGGTCCGCAGAAGAGCACGGCAAAACCGGAAGAGCGGACTGCGGTAGCGCTCGAAAAGCACCTCGAAGGCGGCAACCTCGCCGGTGGCCACGCGGCGCGCAAGCGCCTCATCCGGCAGGAAGCTGAGCGACCGCCCCGCGGGCGGTGCGCGATGTTCGACCTCGCGGGTTGCCAAAGGTTCAGCTCCGAAGCAGATCTTGTGGGTGGGGGTGCCCCTCTCCCCCTTCAGACGCCCCGTTTCTACCACGGGTTACACGTTCACGCGAAAAACGGGTCCCGATTCCCGAGAAGCTGCAGCCGCCGCCCGAATGACGCGCCGGTGTGGCCTCGGACCGCCGTCAGGTGGCGGGATCGACGGGGCAGTCGACGGCGAACTCGCCATCGAACGCGATCTCGTCAGACGACGTCGACCCCGGCTCGGGTTCGGGATCGGGCACGCTCCCGACCTCGGGCTCGGAGTCGGGCGCCTCGGCGTCCTCGGAGTCCTCGTCCCGCGGGTCGTCCCCGTCCGACTCGTCGCGGACGGCGAAGTCTTCCACTCCGTCGGTCGCCTCACCTTCGCCGGTGAGGGAGGCCGGCTCGGGATCGGGGACGCTGCCGACCTCGGGGTCCGGGGGGACGGCGACGGGTTCGGGATCCGGGACGCTCCCCACCTCGGCATCCGCGGTGAACACATCGACACCGTCGCGGGCGGGGTCGGCGATCGGCTCGGGGTCGGGCGCGCTGCCGACGGCGTCCGGAACTGCGAGCTCGAGGTCGACCGGCGCCTCGGCGACGGAGGCGGGTTCCGGATCCTCGCTACCGACGGCGAAAGACGCCGGGGGTTCCGCGTCGGCCGGGGCCTCGACGACCGTCGTCGTGACCGGCGCGGCCGGGGCCGGTGGCTCGGCGGGGGGTGCGGGGTCGACCACACGCGGGCGCGGCGAGGACGGGTCCGGTCGCTGCGGCTCCGCGGCGGGGAGATCGACGATCTCGAAGCCGGCCTCGAAACTCGGCTCGGGATCGTCCGGTGGCGGTGTCGGTGCCGGCCGCTCCTCGATCACCGCGCGCTCGATCGCGATCGAGATCGGGTTCGTCGGGGCGGGCTCGTCCACCGCGTCCGACGGTGAGCCGGTGCCGGCGTCGGCGGCGGGCGTCGCGGCGGGGGCGGGGTCAGCGAACGTCGCGCGGTAGCCGATGGACGCGGCGCCCGGAGGCGCGGCGACCGCGACTTCGAGCGGAGCCGATGACCGGTCGGGGGCCGGCGGGCCGGCGGCGGATCCGTGGGCAGCGTTGTCGCCGCTGAGCAGGAGCGCGGTGAGAGCCAGGGACA
>JAHEIS010000166.1 GCA_024639225.1 Actinomycetes bacterium
TGTGGGCAGAATCCCGATCGGCGTGATGCGCGCGCCGTGGCTCTGGGCGGCGGCGTTGATGCTGCGCAGGCCGGCGTCCAGGTCGCGGGCGAGTGCGCGGAGGCTCCCGCCCGCGAGCGGCAGCGGATCGGCGTTGAACTCAATCGCGAACTGGTCCAGCTCCAACTCGACCCGCGGGTCGTCAAGGTCGGCCAGCACGGCCTCGTTGCCCGTGAACGGGCGACCCTCGGGGTTGACGAGCGACATCTCCAGCTCGGCACCGAGCGTTGGCACCCCACCGCCGAATCCGGGTCGTTCGAGGACGAGCGCCAGAGCTTCGAGTCCCAGGCGCAGCCGCTGCTCGAACCGCGCGAAGTCGGCCTGGTCGAAATGGTGGCGATCGATCTCGTGACCCATTGCGCAGACGGTACTCCGGGCACCGCCACCGTGCGCCTGGAGTACGGTGGGACGGTGGAGAGCCTGCTCAGAATCGGCGTACTCGGCGTCGCCAAGATCGCGATCGAGAACGTGATTCCCGCCGTCCAGGCGGGCGGTTCCTGTGAGGTTGTCGCCATTGCCTCGCGCGATCTGCGCCGCGCCGAGGCGGCGGCTCTGTCGCTGGGGATCCCGCGCGCAATGGGCTCCTATGAAGAGCTGCTGGCCGACCCGAGTGTTGAGGCGATCTACAACCCACTCCCCAACCACCTGCACGCCACATGGTCCGTCGCCGGCGCTCGTGCCGGCAAGCATGTGCTCTGCGAGAAGCCCCTTGCCCGCGATGCGGCCGAGGCCTCGGCGATCGTGGACGCCTGCGACGCGGCGGGCGTCTGCCTGATGGAGGCCTTCATGTACCGCCTGCACGCGTCGTGGCGGGAGGTGGTGCGGCAGGTCCGCGCGGGTCGCATCGGGCGACTGCGCGCGGTCCACAGCCGTTTCGGCTACTTCAACGACGATCCGGGCGACATCCGCAACATCGCGAGCCTCGGCGGCGGCGCCCTCTACGACGTCGGCTGTTACTGCGTGAGCCTCTCGCGGCTGCTCTTTGATGAGGAGCCGACCGTCGCCGGTGCGGCCATCACATGGGATCCGGAATCGGGGACGGACATCCTCACGTCGGCGACCCTCGACTTCCCCTCTGGGCACGCCGTCTTCAGCTGCTCGACCCGCGCCGAGCCCGACCAGCACGTGCAGATCTGGGGAGAGCGGGGGCGCATCGAGATCGAGATCCCATTCAACATCCCCCCGGACCGCCCCACACGGTTCCATATCTATGCCGGTGGGTCTCCTCCCGTCGACCCTGCCCGGGAGACCATCGAGCTTCCGGCAGAGAACGCGTACGCGGCGATGGCCGCGGCCTTTGCGGAAGCCGTGCGCGCCGGAACGCCTCCCCCGATCGCGGGGGCGGACTCGGTCGCCAACATGCGCACGATCGACGCGGTGTTCGCCGCTGCTCAGTCAGCGCCGGGGCCGTAGAGCCCAGACACCGCCTCGATCGCCGCGTCGATCCGGCCGAGAGCCGCATCGTCGCGGGCTACCGGCGCCCTTTCGGTCCGCGTCGACGTCCCCGCCCAAGCGGCGCCGACGGCGTCAGCGGTCGCGCCGCCGAGCGCCGCCGCGGCCTGCGCGGCAGCGCCCTTGGCGACGAACTCCTCCGGCTCCGGCACGACGATCGGCCTCCCCGACAATTCGAGGACCGTGCGCTGCCAGGTCGCACCTCGGGCGCCGCCGCCGATCAGGACCAGCGGCGATGACTCGCTAATGGCGTCGACGTACTCCGTGATCCGCTCGGTCGCGCGCAACAGCGACGCGGCCGCGCCGCGGTACGCCGCGAGCAGGATCTCGCCCGCGTTCGAGTCATGCCGCAGGCCGAGGATGGTCCCCCCCGCCCGGGGGAGATCAGGGGTGCGCTCTCCATCGAGATAAGGGAGGACGACGAGCTCCGTGTTGTCAGCGACAGCCTCCCGGTCGACTCCGAACAGCGCGGCCATCCGATCGACGGCCAGCGTGCAGTTCAGAGCGCAGGCGAGCGGTAGGTAAAGGCCGGCGGCGTCGGCGAAGCCGGCGATCACGCCGTCGGGGTCGGCCGTCGGCGCATTCGCGCGCGAGAAGACCGTCCCGGAGGTCCCGAGACTCATCGCCACCTGACCCGGCGCGAGTCCGATGCCCAGGGAGGCCGCCATGTTGTCCCCGGTCCCCGGCCCAACCGGAATGCCCTGACGCAGACCCGTTTCCCGCGCCGCCGTCGCCGTGACCGTTCCCGCGAGGTCACCGGCGTCAAGGACCCGTGGGAGTGCCGATGTCGCCAGGGCGACCTCCGGCAGGCCGAGCACGTCTTCGCTGTAAGCCTCCCGGTGGACCGACCACCACCCCGTGCCCGACGCGTCACCGCGATCGGTCACCGCGCTGCCCGTGAGGCGCTCGGTGAGGTAGTCATGCGGCAGCCTCACCGCGACGACTCGGTCGGCGATGTCCGGGTCGGTACGGCGCAGCCAGGCCCAACTGCTCACGGTGAAGGCCGCGACCGGAACCGACCCGATGTCCTCCGCCCAGCGCGACGGCCCTCCGAGCGCGCAGACCAGGCGGTGGACGTCCTGCGCCGCGCGCGTGTCATTCCAGAGCACGGCATCGCGCAAGGGCTCGCCGTCGGCGTCGAGCACCACGAGCCCATGCTGCTGGGCGGCAATCGAGACCGCGGACACCTCACCGGCCATGCCTGTCGCCGCGAGGGCCTCCGCCAGAGCCCGCCACCACATGCGCGGGTCGCTCTCGCGTGCTCCGCCGCCGCCCGTCACCTTATGAGGTGCGCGTCCCGCGGCCTTGACTCTGCCGGTTTCGATATCGACCACAACGACCTTCGTGGACTGGGTCGAGCTGTCGATGCCCGCGACGAACCGCTCCACAGCACTCCTCTCGTCGATTGATGCCCCGTTGACGCTACGCCGTCGCCGGAAGTAACCTCGCCGAGAGTTTGTTTTGTTACACAGCAAAACCATGCGCGACCACCTCGAACTGCCCGACGGATCCCAACGGCCCGCACGCCAGGGGCTCTCCAGCGATGAGTTGCGGCGCCATAACCTCAGCGCAGTGCTCGGGGGGCTGCACACCGCCGGCTCGGAGTCCCGGTCTGAGCTGACCAGACGTACGGGACTCAACCGGAGCACGATTGCCGTCCTCGTCAGCGAGCTCGTGGACCGCGGGATCGTCATCGAGCGGCCGCCGAAGGAACCCCGCGGCCCCGGGCGCCCGTCCCTCGAGGTCCGCCTCTCTGAGTCGGGACCGGCGGTACTGGCGATCGACATCGGCGTGGACTCCTTGGCCGCCGCCGCCGTCGGGCTCGGAGGCGAGATCCGCCACCAGCGGCGGATCGACCTCGCGCCGAGCAGACGACGCCCCGACCGCGTCGTCGAGGACGTGGCCAGGCTCGCGGCACGGTCGCTCTCCTTGGTCCCGAGGTCGAGGTT
>JAHEIS010000005.1 GCA_024639225.1 Actinomycetes bacterium
TCGCCCGCCGTGGATGTTCTCACCCGCACACGCTACGCCGAACCAGACGGAGCGGCCGCGGACCTCAGTCGGTCGGGCGCACCGCACCCTGAACCGCGGCCATCGCCCGGGCGAACATCAGCCCCATGGCGTCGGCGGCCTCGTCCGGCGTCGCCTGAGGCGCCAAGGTCGAGAGACCGGCGTTGGCCAGCGTGACGGCCTGACCGATGACCTGCCAGGTCTCGGCACTGCCCATCTGGCCGCCGGCCTCGGACTGCATCTCCTCGAACGCCTCTTTCTGGGCGCGCATGAGCTCCTTGAGGCGCTCCTTGAACTCGTCGCCGGCGCCTTCGCCGAACGCGAAGTTGAAGGGAAAATCGTCGTCACTCACTGGGTCTCCTAGAGCCGGATTTCGCTGATCAGGGTCCGGGACTGGACGTGGATAGTGTCGATGAATCGCACGGTCCCCGTTGTGAGGTCCATGACGATCGAGTGGGTCCGGGCGCCATCGGCGAAGAAGCGGACGCCCTTCAGCAGGTTGCCGTCGGTGACGCCCGTCGCCAGGACGTAGCGAGGGGCCGAGGCCAGGTCGCCGTTGGTCATGATCTTGTTGGGGTCGACGATCCCGAACTCGGCGCACATCTGGCGCTGTTCTTCGTCCTTGGGCCACATGTGGGCCTGGATCTCGCCGCCGAGCGCTTCCAGGGCGGCTGCGGTGATCACGCCCTCGGTGGACCCGCCGATGCCGACGTAGAGGTGGTCACCCGTCCCGCGGACCGCCGCGGACATGCTGGCGGTGATGTCACCGTCGGCGATGAGCCTGATGCGAGCGCCGGCTTCGCGCACCTCTTCGATGAGCTCCGCGTGGCGCGGGCGGTCAAGGGCGATGACGGTGAGGTCGCGGACCCGCCGCTCGTAGCAGCGTGCGACGACCTCGAGGGTCTCCTCGAGCGGCGCGTTGATGTCGACGCGGCCCTTGCAGGACGCACCGACGCAGAGCTTGCGCATGTAGATGTCCGGCGCGGAGAAGATGCCGCCCGGGTCCGCGACGACGCAGACCGCGATCGCGCCGGAGTCGCCCCGGGCGACGAGGTCCGTGCCCTCCAGCGGATCGACGGCGATCTCGCAGGGCATTCCGCCGGTGCCGAGCTCCTCGCCGACGTACAGCTCGGGCGCCTCGTCCTTCTGCCCCTCGCCGATGACAACCGTGCCGTTGATGGGCATCTCGTTGAAGACGGTGCGCATCGCGTCGACCGCGGCCTGGTCTGCGGCGTGGTTGTCGCCGCGCCCGAGCCATCGCGAGGAGGCGAGGGCAGCTTTCTCGGTCACGCGGAGGAACTCCATCGCGTGGACTTCGGTGGTCTCGGAATCGGTTACCACGGGCAGTTCGTTCCTTTCAGCGGGAGAAGCCTCACTCATGAGGCGGCCCGCTCGGCGCGCGCGGCGGCGTCGGCGTTGAAGGTCTCGATCCCCGCGGCGGTCAGTGGGTGGTTGAGCATCTGGTAGAGGATCTTCGGCGGAATGGTCGCGATATCTGAGCCCATCCGCGCCGCTTCGACGACGTGGACCGGGTTCCGAATCGAGGCGGCCAGCACCTCGGTGTTGTAGTCGCTCATCGCCAGCGCCTCCACGATCTCGCGCAGGCTCTCGATCCCGTCTTGGCCGATGTCGTCGAAGCGGCCGAGGAATGGCGAGACGAACGCCGCCCCCGACGCCGCCGCGAGCAGCGCCTGGGCGGCGGTGAAGACGAGGGTCATGTTGACGCGGATCCCCACGGCCCGAAGGCTCGCCGTCGCGGCCAGGGCCTCGGCCCCCATCGGCAGCTTGATGACGATGTTGTCGTGGATGGCCGCCAGGCGCCGGCCGTCGGTCACCATGTCGCCGCGCGCGTCGGCGACGACTTCGGCGGAGATCGGCCCGTCCACCAGCTCGCACACGCGGCGGTAGATGTCGTCGGGGTCACCCTCGACCTGGTTCAGCAGCGTCGGGTTGGTCGTGACACCGGCCACGACGCCCCACGAGGCGATGGTCTCGATGTCGTTCAGATCGGCAGTGTCGACGAACAGCTTCATTGCCTCTCCCGTCACAATAACTCGGCGTATGGCACCCGGCGGACGGGCCGTTTCAGGCTAGCAGCAGGGCACGGGGCAACCGGGAGGCGCGGGCCGGATGCGACGCGCCGCGGTCTACTTGATGACGTCGTGCCAGGCGCGCGGAGCGCCCTCGATGAGCGCCTCGGCCATGAGCAGCGTCTGGCGCAGGAACGCGACGTCGTGCACCCGGAAGATCCGCGCGCCCCGGGTGAGGCACCAGGCGATGCCGGCGGCGTTGCCCGCCAGGCGGTCAGGCGCCGCGGCGCCGGTCACCGCGCCGATCACCTTCTTGTTGGAGATCGGGACGAAGACCGGGCGACCGACCGCCACGATCTCATCGATCCGGTGGAGCAGCTCGAGATCCTGCGCCGGCGACTTCCCGAGACCGACTCCCGGGTCGATGACGATCCGGTCCAACGCAATCCCGGCCTCGGCCGCCGTCGCGATCTCGGCCCGCGCCCACTCGGCCACGACGGCCGGGACGTCGATGTCGGGAAAGCTCGTCGGGCGCACCTTGGGCGGTCCGAAGAAGTGGGTGAGCACCACGCCGACGCCCGCCTCGGCCACCGCCTGGCGCATGGCGGGCTCCCGGAGACCGGTGGGGTCGTTGAGGATTCGAGCACCTGCGCGGAAGGCCGCCCTGGCGACCTCAGGCTTGTAGCTGTCGACGGCCACCGGGACATCCAGCTCCGCGCTCAAGCGCTCGATGACGGGGACGACGCGACGGATCTCCTCGTCGACCGGCGTCGGCTCGGAGAAGCGCAGGCTCTCGCCGCCGACCTCCACGACGCTCGCGCCGGCGGCGGCCAGGCCGAGGCCGTGCTCAACGGAGCGATCGGTCCCGAAGTGTCGACCCTCGTCCGTGAAGGAATCGGGCGTGGCGTTGACGATCCCGACGAGATGGCCGCGCGCGCAGTCGAGCGCGCCGCCCGGGTAGCGCCACGCCGCCGCGCTCAACCGATGGCCCGCTCGAGCTTGGTGCTCTCGTTGCCGGCCCATCGGGCCCGCACGCCGGTCGGCGCGAGCTGCGAGATCCGCGCGCGGGTCCCCCCGCTGAGGAGCTCCTCGATCCGACCCGACAGTGGCGGCGCGGCGTCCCTGCGACACCACACCAACGCGGCCGGCCCCGAGCCCGAGATCGTGACGCCCAGGCAACCGTCGGTGCCGGTCAGGCTGCGCAGGTCGGCCAGACCGGGCATCGCCTGACCACGGTAGGGCTCGTGCAGGCGGTCCTCGAGCAGGGCCGGCAGATCCTCGAGGCGGGATTCGGTGAGCGCCATGACCAAGCCGATCCCATGGCAGAGCGTCGTCGCCGCGTCCTCCAAGGGCACCTCGCGCGGCAGGGCGCCGCGTGCGTCAGAGGTCGAGACCTGACCGTCGGGGATCACGAGGATGAAGCCCAGGTCCTCGGGGACCGCAACGGGCATCGCACGCGGCCCCGGTGCGACGGCGACCAGGCCGCCGCTCAGACAGGCGGCGGCGTTGTCGGCGTGCCCCTCGAAGCGGGTTGCGCGTTGGAGCAGGTCATCGGGCGTCCAGCGGAGGCCGCCGATGGCATTCGCCGCGACGAGCCCCGCGCACACCGCGGTCGAGCTCGAGCCGAGCCCTCGACGGAGCGGGACCCGGTTGGTGCAGACGATCTCGAGATCCTCGAGCGGGCCGATGCCCGACTCGAGCGCCCGGCAGAAGAGGTTCGACGCGTCGGCGGGCAGCTCGCCGGCGCCCTCTCCTTCGACCGAGACGGCGAGTGGTCCCGGTCGTGGTGTGATGCGCACGACATTCGACAGGTCGAGGGCGAGAGCCAGGACATCGAAGCCCGGGCCGAGGTTCGCCGACGTCGCCGGGGCGGTGACGACGAGGGTCTCTCCAGGACGCTCAGCCAAGGATGGCCGCCTCAATGGATGCGTAGTCGGCGGGCAGCCGCTGGACCGCGCCGCCATCGCCGATCGCGGTGTCGGGGTCCTTGAGGCCGTGGCCGGTCAGAACGCAGACGACCGTCTCACCGGCGGTGATGAGTCCGCTCTCCACCCTGGCGATGATGCCCGCGACCGAGGCCGCCGAGGACGGCTCACAGAACACCCCGTCGCCGGAGGCGAGACGGTGATAGGCGGCCAGGATCTCCTCATCGCTCACCGCGGCGACGTCGCCGCCGGAGTCGTTCATGGCGGCCAGCGCCTCCTCGCCCCGGGCGGGATTCCCGATCCGGATCGCGGTGGCAATCGTCTCCGGCGCGTCGACGACGTGTCCATGCACCAGCGGCGCGGCACCCGCCGCCTGGGTGCCATAGGCCCGCGGGAGTCGGGTCGAGCGGCCCGCGTCACGGTAGGTCTGGAAACCACGCCAGTACGCGGTGATATTCCCGGCGTTCCCGACCGGGATCCCGAGGACGTCGGGGGCGTCGCCGAGGGCGTCGCAGATCTCGAAGGCCCCGGTGGTCTGGCCGTCGATGCGGTAGGGATTGACGCTATTGACGAGCGCGATGGGCGTCTTGTCAGCCAGCTCGCGCACCATGCGCAACGCGTCGTCGAAGTTGCCATCGAGCGCGATGACGCGGGCGCCGTGGACGATCGCCTGGGCGAGCTTCCCCGTCGCGATCTTGCCGTCGGGGATCAGAACGGCGCAGCGCATGCCGGCGCGCGCGGCGTAGGCCGCCGCCGAGGCGGACGTGTTGCCGGTCGAGGCGCAGATGACCGCCTCGGCGCCCTCCTCGGCCGCCTTGCTCAGGGCCATGGTCATGCCACGATCCTTGAAGCTGCCCGTCGGGTTGGCCCCCTCGAACTTGCCATGAAGATCGATGCCCAGCTCGTCCGACAGGCGTGGCAGGGGCACGAGTGGGGTCGCGCCCTCGCCGAGGGTGACGATCGGCGTCGCGTCGCTGAGCGGCAGGAACTCGGCGTAGCGCTCGATCAGCGCTGCGGAACGGGCGCTCACAGCTCGCGGGCCACGAGTTCGGAGTAGTGCTCGCGACGCGCCACCAGACGCGCCTCACCCCCGTCGACGAAGACCACGGGCGGGCGCAGCTGACCGTTGTAGTTGGATGCCATGGAGATACCGTAGGCGCCGCTGGCCGGGAGAGCGAGGAGATCTCCCGCAATCGGCTGGGGGAGTTTCACCGAGGCCGCCAGGACGTCGCCGCTCTCGCAGTGCTTACCCACGACCCGCACCTCTTCTCCGCCGTTCTCTGCGGCACGGTTGGCGACGATCACCTCGTACTCGGCGCCGTAGAGCATCGGGCGCAGCAGATCGCTCATCCCGCCGTCGACCGACACGTAGGTGCGGACGTCGGGGATCCTCTTGACCGCACCCACGGTGTAGAGATGGAGTCCGGCCCGACCGACGATGCTCCGACCGGGCTCGACGAGGACCCGGGGTGCCGGCAGGCCCACCCGCTCCCATTCGCGGCGGACCGCGCCGACGATCGTTGCGGCGTACTCGGCGATGGGCGGGACGATGTGCTCGCGCGTGTAGGCGACGCCCAACCCGCCGCCCATGTTCATCACCGCGATGTCCTCGCCTCCCACCTCCGCTGCGAGGTCGGCCATCACCGCCGCCGCGGAGGCGAGGCGGGAGAGGTCCAGCAACTGCGAGCCGATGTGGGCGTGGAGACCGATGAACTCGAGACCCGGGGCTTCTCGCGCCGCGGCAATGGCGGTGGCAGCTTGGCCGTCGGCCAGCGGGAAGCCGAACTTGGAGTCCACCTGCCCGGTCGAGATGTACTCGTGGGTGTCTCCGCGGACGCCGGGGGTCACGCGCACGAGGACCCGCTGGCGCATGCCCCGCTCGGAGGCCAGGCGCGAGAGCAGGCCGATCTCCTCATGGGAGTCGAGGATGACGGTACCGACGCCCACGTCGAGCATCTCGGTCAGTTCCCCGGCATCCTTGTTGTTGCCGTGCATATAGATTCGCTCAGGCGGGAAGCCCGCCTCGACTGCCACGTACAGCTCGCCACCCGATGCGACGTCGATCGAGAGGCCCTCGGCCTCGATGAGCCGCAGCAGCGCCCGACCCCAGTAGGCCTTGCTCGCGTAGACGACCTCGGTCTCGCCGGGCTCCGCGGCGAAGGCGTTGCGGTAGGCCGTGATGTTGGCGCGGAGCAGCCCCTCGTCGTAGATGACCAGGGGAGTGCCGAACTCCGCGGCCAGCTCGACCAGATCGCAGCCGCCAACGCTCAGGTGCCCCGCCGGGGACACCTCAGCCGACGGCGGCAGAACCTCGGAAAACAGCGACATGAGCGCGCGGGACGCTAGCACGCCGGGCGACGACAAACCCCTGCAGAGCAGCGGGCACGAGACCCCTGAGGTCGTGATCCGCGGACGCGTTCTCGGCAGCCTCCTCGAGTTGGTGATCATGCTCGGCGGCTGCCTGGCATTCGCCGTCGCCGGAGCCTGGCTCGTGGACACCGGGCGGCTCTGGGGCATCGCCGTGCTCCTGCCCGCGGCCGTCGGCGTCGTGCTCACCATGCTGATGGGGCTGATCCCGGTCGAGCTGGTGCGCACCGACCGGGTCGGCGTGGCCGTACGCGGATCTCTCCGCCCGGCGCGGACGGTCGCCTGGGCCAACGCGCGGCACTTCCGCGCGGCCCCGGACGGCGGCCGGCGGATCGTCTACGACTACGGCGGGAACGAACCCATGCCGGGCCCGGGCAACCCGTGGTTCACCCCGTTCGTTCCGGGGCACATCGACCTGAGGGGGACCCGCCGCGATCCGGCCGAGGTCGCGCGCGCCATCGAGGCGCGGAGACCCGCTGTCTGAGTCGACTCAGACGGGCGCGAACGCCCCGTCGTCATCGATTGCGTGGAGCGTGCCCGAGGCGATGTCGATCCAGGCGCCGTGCAGAACGAGCGCGCCGCGGTCGACGGCCTCCGCGACGGCCGGGTACCCGAGGAGATTGCGCAGCGACAGCCGCACGGCCTCGTGGCCGAGCGCTACCGGGTCAGCGGCCCCCGCGCCTTCCCACGCCGGCCGCAGGTGGCTGACCCATTCCGTGATCATCGGGTCGCCCAGATCCTGACCCGCGCAGAGATCGGCACACGCCGCGACGCCACCGCAGCCGGAGTGCCCGAGCACGACGATGTGGCCGACGCCGAGCACGCCCACGGCGTAGGCGATCGCCGCGGAAATCCCGTCTCGGGCCTCGGCCGGAGGCACGAGGTTGGCGACGTTACGAACAGCGAACAGTTCCCCGGGCGCGGCGCCGAACAGCGCGACGCCGTCAACGCGGCTGTCGCTGCACTGCACGAGAAGCGTCGGTGGACGCTGCCCCTCGCTCGCGAGGCGCGCGTAGAGCTCCCGGTCCTGTTCGAAGCCGACGCCGCGCCAGGCGAGATGACCCTCCACCAGGGACGGGGGCAGGGCGACGATCGGAGCCGGCGTCATGCGACGCCTACCGTCGGCCGGCGTGCGATCACGAAGAGCTTGCTGAAGGTGTATTCGTAGCGGCCCTGGGCATCGGAGGCCGCCTTCGTCGCCTCCCAGACCCGCCGGCGATGCCCCTCGAGGATCTCGGGATCGACGCCCTCGTTGAGGTGACCACCGATGACCTCCATCCGCTTGAGGAAGTCTTCGAACGGCGTCTGGCGACGGCGCACCTCGAGCCAGATGTCGATGGGCTCGAGGCCGGCCTGCTCCAGGTGGTCCTGCATCTCGGCCAGGCCCGTCGGCCCGCGGTCGTAGGTCGCGATCCAGCGCTCCGGCACGGCCGGGGTGAGCGACTCCAGCAGCTCGCGATACTCCCGCTCGACGCCCTCACCGCCGGCCAGCAGGGCGAAGACTCCGCCGGGTCTCAGCGTGCGCGCCATCGCCCTGGTGGCCGCGGCCTTGTCGACGAACCAGTGGAACGCCATCGTCGAGATCACGGCGTCGACGCTGCCGTCGGCGACCGGCATCTCGAGGACGTCGGCCGCGTGGGTCTCGGCGGTGACGCCGACGGCCTCAACCGCGGCGGCGTACTTTTCGAGCATGCCTCGGCTGGGATCTACGCCGATGGCGCGGCGGGTGCCGAATCGCTCCGCCACCGCGAGGGTGGCCCAGCCGGTCCCGCATCCGACGTCCAGCAGCTCCTCGTAGGACCCGTCCGGCAGCGACGCCACGAGACGGCGCACTCCATCGAGGTTGTACCGCAGGGCCCCCTCGTACTGTTCGACCGTGGCGGTGAATCCCGCCCCGACCCGTTGCGCCGCTTGCGCGCTCGTCTCACCCATCGATCTCCCCTTTTCGACCGGGCCCATGCGCCGGCGGCTGCCACCCTAGCGCCGCCCGGTCCCCCCGCGTCCGCCTCCCCCGCCGGTACCCTCGCCCGGTGGAGTCGGAGCGTCTGAGCATCACCTCTGCCGACGGGACCCGTTTGGCCGGAGCGGTCTTTTCTTCCGGGCCGGGTCCGGCGGCGCTGATCGTCCACGGGCTCGACAGCCGGGGTGACAACCATCACGACTTCGCCCGCCTCCTCGCCGGCCGCGGTCTCACGGCGATGACGATCGATCTACGCGGACACGGCGACAGCGCAGGGCGGCTGGACGCCGGAACGCCGGGCGATGTGAGCGCGGCGCTGGACCACCTCGCCGAACTCGGCCACGGGCCGCTCGGCCTGCGCGGTTCGTCGCTGGGTGGCTTTCTCAGCGTCCTGGTCGGCGGTACCGACGAGCGGGTCCGCGCGATCGTGGCCATCGCCACCGCCCGGGGCGCGTCGATCGCCCGGCGCCTCGGAGAGGACTGGCCGGCCGAGGCAGACCTCGGTGCCGCCGCCCGGTCAACCGGTCGCGCGCGGCTCTACATCCATGCGCGGGGTGATGAGGTCGTCCCCTGGGGGCAGAGCATGCAGCTCGCCGGCATGAGCCCGTCACCCGTCCGGCTGCGCATCGAGATGGGCGGCGATCACCGCAGCCTCCAGCACGATCCGGCGACCCAGCGACGCAGCGCGGATTTCCTCGTGGAGCACCTCCGCGCATGAGCGACCTCGCAGCCCTCGACGCCGAGATCATCGACTGCCGCCGCTGCCCGCGCCTGGTCGACTGGCGTGAGCAGGTCGGACGCGACAAGCGTGCCGCCTTCGCCGATCAGGACTACTGGGCGCGGCCGGTGCCCGGCTTCGGCGTGAACGAGCCCGCCATCCTGCTGGTGGGCCTCGCGCCCGCCGCACACGGGGCGAACCGCACGGGGCGCATGTTCACCGGGGACCGTTCCGGCGATTTCCTGTTCGCCGCGCTCCACCGGGCGGGCCTGGCGAACCAGCCCGAATGCGTCGATCGGGACGACGGTCTCGAGCTGATCGGCTGCCGGCTCACCGCAGCCGTGCGCTGCGCTCCCCCACAGAACACGCCGACGCGAGACGAGCGGCGCGAGTGCGCCGACTACCTGCGCCGCGAGCTGGAGCTGTGCCGACGGGCCGGCGTCGTCGTGGCGCTCGGCGGGATCGCCTGGAACGCGACTGTCGATGCTCTCGGCGGCCCACGACCGAGGCCGACGTTCGGCCACGGCGCCGAGACCGAGGTGGCCGGCCGAACGCTGCTCGGCTGCTACCACCCCAGTCAGCAGAACACGTTCACCGGCCGGCTGACGCCGGAGATGATGGACGCGGTCTTTGGGCGAGCTCGCGAGCTGGCGGGCTGAGCCGGCCCCGAGGGCCCGCGCCGGGTTCGGTGGCGCGGGCCCTGTGAGGAGGGGCGCCTAGCCCTTGGGCGTGATCGTGATCTTGATCAGGTCCGTCGGAGAGGGAATCTCCCACGGGTCACCGGTATAGGCCTGAGGCACGACCGGCTCGCGCGTGCTCGGACCGTAGTTGGTCTGCTCCGGGCCCTGGTTGGGCTTCTGGAAGCGGCCGTTGCCGGGCTCCTCGTCGAGCTCGGTGCCCGCGTCCCAGACGTTGACGTACTTCGTCACGTCGCCGGAGATCGGGGTGCCGTCGGGTGAAAACAGCGGAATGCCGTCGCCGCCGAGCGCGTAGAAGTAGTCGTTGGACTGGACGAACATCGCCTCGAACTGGAACCAGTCGCCGTCCCTGGCGGTGATCTCCGCGGTGGCGCTGGAGCCCGGCTCGAAGGCCGGACCGAGCGGGCCGCCCTCCTGGAGGATGACGCCGCTGGAGCTGACCCGCTTGGTGCGGGAGAGCATCTTGACCTTCTTCTCCGGGAAACCGTCCTCGGCGATGCGGGCGGTGCCCTGATCGGCGCGGCGGTAGGCGGTGAAGAGCGGGTTCGTGCCGCGGTAGACCGCCCAGACCGGCGGTGAGAGCGGGTTCGGAACAGCGGTGCCCGCCGACGTCGTGATGGCGTCGGGGCCGCTGAGGTTCTCGACGGTGATCTCGAACGTGGTCGGGCCGTGCGAGGCTGCGTCGTCGTGCGACTCGGCGCCGGCGAAACCGGCGAAGGCGAGACCGCCGGCGACGACCGCCGCGGCGCCGCCGAGTGCAACCTTCGACTTCATGGAATTCATGCGTGTCATGTGGCGCTCCAGGGGTGATGCGTTCAGATGCGCCCACGACGGTAGGTCCGGGAGGTGTCGAGTCCCTTGCCCGGTTCTTACGAGTCTCTGACGCGACACCGCCTGACAGTCGGCGTAGCCCCAGAACCTCCTGGAACTCCTGCTCAGGGGCGTACTCGGACAGTGATCGGCCTCGCGACACCGGGGGTGAACGGCCAGTTGGCCTGACGCAGCATCACCGCCCGGATGCGCACGCTGTATCCGCCCGCTCGACGGAAGCGGTAGGTCAACCGATAGCGGCCGTTCCTGCCGATCCGCGCGTTGGCGAACGGCCGCCAGCGGCGCCCGTCGCGGAACTGGAGCTGAACCATCTTGGCGTAACTGCCGCGCCGCGGCCGCACCGACCCACGCAGGACCACACGCCCGCCCGCGGGGACCTCGCGCCGGTTCGCGCTGAGCCGCAGGCGGGGCCGGACCCGGAGCGCGAAGCGGCTCACCAGCCGGCCTCGGCCGATCGCCTCGGTCGACCAGATGCCGCCCCCGGTCGCCCGGTCGCTCAGGGCGAAGCCGCCGCGAGGTCCGGTCGTGGTTCGCGCGACGGTCCGACGCTGCGGATCACGCAACAGGACGACCACGCCCTCGAGTCCGGCGCCGGTCGGTCCGGCGACCCGGCCCGCAACGCGGACCGGTCGCCCGACGACCGTGCGCTTCAGGGGGATGCGACGGCCCCGGAATCGCTGGGTGCGTCGCGCTCCCGCGACCCGCAGGCGCGGCAGGGCGAGTGCCTCGAGATCCCACACGAGGAAGCGCACTCCCCCGGGAGAGGCCACGTCCCAGAAGTGAATGCCGCTCGTGGGATCGAGCCGCGCCCCCGCCACGCCGGTCTTCGGGATGCCGAGAGCGCGGTAGTCGACGCCGTCAAGGTCGAGCAGCACACGGCGTGATCGGGTCACGCCGCGCAACGCCGCATGGTCGGCATCCATCGCCACGACGCGCACGTCCGCCGGCCCGCTCCTGATGCCCGGCACGTCGAGATCAATGGTCAGGAAATGGGCACCCGCCCGAATGCGCGGCGCCCCGGCCTCGTTGTAGCGGTCCACGACCTTCCAGCCCGCCCGCTGGCGGAGCTGGACCTGAACCGGGCCGATCCCGCTCTCGCCGGTCCCGTCGGACAGCTGGATGCCGAGCCGGTTGTCGCGCCTGCCGACGACGCGGAAGCCGTCGATCCAACCGGACGGCACATGCGAGATACGCACGCTCGGCGCCCGATCGTCGAATCGCACCGGAGACGACCACGCGTGGCCGACATTGCCGGCCTCATCCTCGACCCGGAGGTGGAAACGGTGGGTCCCGTTCGGGGCGCGGACCTCGCGGAGAGCCCGCGGATCGGAAGAGCGGGCGACAACGGTACCGTCCGGCCCCCCGCGACGGACGGTCCACCGGGCGACGCCGCTCGATCGGTCAGTCGTTCCTGACACGTCGAGCGTGGCCGTCCCGGGACCCGACGTCCGCGCCACGATCCGCGCGATCGGCGGTGTCGTGTCGACGCGAAAGGTGCGCTCGACGGGCGCTGAGGCGTTTCCCGCGACGTCGACCGCCCGCAGGGCGACCCGGTGGATACCGTCCGGGAACAGCGAGCGCGAGGTCAACCGCTCCCAGCCCCCGCCGTCGACACGCAACTGGATCTCCCGAAAGCCCGAGAGTGCGTCCTGGGTGGCGTCGACGCGAAGACCAGGGGCGCGAGACCAGCCCGCGAGCGGGCCCGGGGTCGGGACGCCCGGCGGGGTGCGATCGATCTTCAGACGAACATGCGATGTCACGGTGGGCCAGGATGCGCCGCGCCGCCAGACGGTCGCCACGTGGCCCTCGCCGTCGCCGAGGTGCGAGAGATCGAGGGTCGCGCTGACGGGACCGTTCGGTGCATCGCCGCGTGAGACCTCTCGACCCCCGACGGTCACACCTGTGGCACCGCGGAAGAGCCGGTTGTCGTCCGAGCTCCAACTCACCGTGGTGCTCGGGCCTGTGACCCAGCCCGTCGGCCCCCGTACGGCACTGATGAGCGGGCCCCGGAGGTCCTCGATCCGCAGGTGGGTCAGTTCCGCGGTGAAGATCGGATTCCAGCCCGGGCCGCCCGAGCTGCGGCCGGTCTGGTGCCACTCGATCGCGACGCAGCCCGCGGACGTCGCGGGCGCCCAATTGGTGAAGGTGACCCCGTGCGCCAGGTCGTTGTTCGTGCGGGCCCAGGCCTCGCCCGCCTCGCCCAAAATGCGGAGCCGACCCGTGATGTGCTGCGTGTGCCACCGCCGCGCGAGGTACTTCGCGCCGACGATCCGGGTGCCCGGTCCGTAGGCGTTGCAGTAGCTGTGCCCCGCGCGGTCACCGGCCTGGAACACCACATTGGCCCCGCGCGCGCCCTTGATCGCCCCGGGCTCGGTGTAGAAGGCGCCCACCCGCGCCGACGGGGCCGGACTCGGCGCCGCGACGTCGACGGTCGGACCCGCCAGAGCGGGCGCGGGCAGAACGGCCAGTCCGCAGCCGACAAGACCCATCGCACGCCACTTCGCCATCTCGATCTCCACGCACGTCATCCATGTCGGACGCTCGTGGCACCCGACTCGCTAGTAGCTTTTCGGGCTTCTATGCCCAAAAAATACGATAGTCAAGACCAGATATGTGACAGGTGTGTGACGATGCTCGGGTCGAGTGGTCAGGAGCCTGTGCGGGGAGAGTGATCAGTCAGGTCGTCCCCGTGGTTGGAGACCCAGACGGGCCGCAGCCCACCCGATCACCAGTGGCGATCGGGTGGGCTGCCCTCTGTGCCTGCCGTCCATGGCGGCGAGCTTGGCACCGTATTCCGACGCGGTGGCTGTGGCGGGTGCGATCTCCGCGCCGCCCGACATCGGCCGAGGCCGATCAGCTCTGGGCGTCGTCACCTCGCAGAGCCCGTCCGACCTGTCGGCGACGTGACGAAGAAGCTGCCCGGCCTAGAGGTAGCCGAGCGGGTTGACCGCTTGTCCGCCCAGGCGCACCTCGAAGTGGAGGTGGGATCCGGTGGAGTTGCCCGTCGAACCCATACCGCCAACGACCGAGCCCTGGCCGACGGTTTGCCCCACCGAGACGCCGATCGACGAGAGGTGGGCGTAGCCGGTGGTGACGTTGTTGCCGTGGCTGACGACGACCATGTTCCCGTAACCGCCCTGCCAGCTGGCGATGATCACGGTGCCCGAGGCGGACGCGACGATCGGGGTGCCGATGCCGTTGGCCAGGTCGATGCCCTCGTGTGGCCGGCCCCAGCGCCAACCGAAGTGCGAGGTGAGAGTGCCGGCGGTCGGCCAGACGAAGCCCGAAGATGACGCGGCGCCGACCGCCGGGGCGGCGCTGGTGGCGACCGGGGTTGCGGCCACGATTTTCGCCCGCAGCGCGTCGGACTCACGCTGGAGAGCGGCGGCGTGGCTCTCGGCTTCCTCACGGGTGGCGGAAGCGGACTGCAGCAGCTTGCGGCGCGCCGAGAGCGCCTTGTCGTAGGCGGCCTTTTCGGCCCGCACCTTCTCAGCGGCGTCGCGGGCGGCCGCGGTCGCGCTGCGCACCCGCTTTTCCGAGGCGGACACGTTGTCACGGACCTCGGCGATCTTCTCGCGGGTCGCGCGTACATCGGCGACCCGTTCGCGGATGGTGATCACCATCGAGCGATCCTGCTCGGCGGTCAATTCGATCAGCTCGTTGACCTCGAGGGCGTCACTGATCGAGCCCGACTCGAGCAGGACGAGCACCGGGTCGGGTTCAGGTGAGACGTACAGATCGCGCAGGCGGCGGCCGAGGACGATCCGACGCGAGCGCAGGTCATCCTGCGCCTTCTCGAGACGCTTGCGCTCGATCAGCAGGCGATTCTCGAGACGTTGGAGCCGCGTCCGGAGATCCTTGAGCTCACGCTCCAGCCCGGACAGGCGGGCAGCGAGCGGCTCCAGGCGAGCGGCGACGGCCTTCACCCTGTTGTGCGCGGCCTCGACCTCGGCCACCCGGGCCGACTCTTTGGCCCTCGCGTCGGCGACACTGCTGTTCGCCTCCGACAGTTTGCTGTCGATCTGAGCCTTGCGCTCCGCATCGGTGACGGCCAGGACCGTGCCGCTCGCGGCCAGGCCGACGATGACCGCGGTGGCGAGGATGCGACCGCGCATCAGGAGGCGCTCCGCGCCAGGCTCGCGCCCAGAGGATCGACCGCGGGGTCCAGGGCCCGGAGCTCGGGATACGGGTTGATCGACGGCCCGTCGCCGGGATGGATCTCGAAGTGGAGGTGGTGCACGCCCCCGCGGGCGTCTCCCGTGTTGCCGACGCTGCCGATCCGCTGGCCGGCCCGGACGGGGTCACCCGCGCTCAGGCCCGTCACGATGCCATCGAGGTGGGCGAAGAAATAGCTGTTGCCCTCCTCGTCCAGTTGCCAGACGGAGATTCCACCGCGTGAGGTCTCGATCGGGGTCACGCGCTGAATGGTGCCATCGGCCACGGCCACCACGGGCGTTCCCTTCGGGGCAATGATGTCGTTGCCGTCGTGTCGGCCCTGTGGGCGTGGCGCTTCGTAGTCGTCGCTGTAGCGGTACTCGCCGATCACCGGGAATTCCCGCAGATAGCGGGCCCCCTCGAGCACGTCGGCAGCCCCGTCGCGGTACGTCGGCGCCAGGCCGAGACGCTGCTGGAAGCCGGCGCTCGCCACGCCGCTCGCCCGCACTCCGAAGCGGTTCTGCTGGATACGCACCCCCCGACGCGTGCCCGGGCCGAAATCGCCGTCCGCCGCGACGCTGATCTGCCTGCGCGCCAGCTCCCGCTGCAGCGCGGTGACATCCTGACCCCTCATGCCCTCCCTCAGGATCCGGAAGCGGGCCGGTTCGTCCGACCGCGATGCCAGCGGTGCAGCGGCGGACGGAAGGAGCGGGCGTGGTGGGTCCGGAAACTCCAACGCCGCCGCGCTCGACGCGGCGATCACGGATGCCACGGCGATCGACAGACCGGCCGCGACGCGACGGAACCTCACGGGTGTGTGGTGCTGGGACGTGGTGGGCTCCATGGCGGCCAAGGAGCCGCGCTGCGCGTTCTCCACGCGCGTGGGGTGAGGCCGACGCCGGGAGGCGTGGTTCCGTAACAGGGATCTTATGCACGCCTCGCGCCGATGGTCAACGGTCCGGGTATGCCTCTGTTGCAGGTCACATCAAACGTTTCTCATACGATCTGGCGCGGCGCGCTCCCGATTGTCGATCCATACGCTCGGCCCCGTCTCCAGCCCGGGACATCAGGCGTCGTCGGACGCCGACGGGTCGGCCGCGTCGCGTCGCCGGATCAGCTCCACCGCGCGCTTCTTGGCATCGGCGGCGAGTTCGGAGAAATCCTCCTCGGAGAGGTGACCGCTCGCGCGGTCGAATTCGATCTCCTCGATCTCGGCGAGAGCGCCGGCAACCTGGGCGTCGATCTCGCTGACCTCCTCGGCGGCCGGTGCCGGCGAGGATTCCGCGCGCGCCACCAGTGGGCGAGCGAGAGCGAGCACCAGCAGCAGTGCCAGCACCGCGACCAGGATGGCCGGCAGCACGGGCTAGCCGGCGGCGCGGCCTGCGCCGACCGAGGAGGGGACCGTCGCCTCCCGAACCCGGCGCCCCGGCAACGGCAGCGATGAGATGAGCGCGCCGATGACGATCAGGACACCGGCTACCCAGAGCCACATCACGAGGGGATTGATGAACACGGATGCGCGCACCTGATCGGCTTCGTTGAGACCGACGAGGGTCACGTAGATGTCGCGGCGCGGCCCGGTGTCGATGGCGATTTCGGTCGAGCGCTGCTGACTGGCCGTGTAGAAGTTGATCGCGGGCGTGAGCGTGCTGATCCGCTCCTCACCGTCGAAGACGCCGAGCTGTGCGCCCACCATCATCCGGTTGTCGTTGGCGTCACGGACCGTCTTCTCGTTCACGAACGTGAGGCCACCGACGTCGGCGCGCTCACCGGGGTCCAGAAGCAGGTCGCCCGACTGGGTGAAGGCCGTCGAGCCGGCGAACCCGATGAACAGCAGGACGACCCCCAGGTGCACGACGTAGCCGCCGTAGCGCCGCCGGTTGCGCGCCACGAGGCGGGTCATGGCCCCGGTGAGACTCACCCCGCCGAGCGCGTGGATCGTCCGGGCGCCGCGGAGGAACTCGCCGATCACGCTCATCGCCACGAAGACCGATGCCGTGAAGACGAGCCCGGCAACCCAGTTGTCCCAGGCTGACGTGAACAGGAGCATCAGGATCGCGGCTACCAGCGCCACGAAAACCGGCTCCGCGAAGCGCCGGAGCAGCTGGGCGCCGGATGCCCGACGCCAGGAGATCAGTGGGCCGATGCCGGTCAGAATGAGAAGGGCGACTCCAATCGGAACGGCGATCTGGTCGTAGTACCCCTCCCCGACCGTGATCCGGCTCCCGCGCGCCGCCTCGGAGATGACGGGGAAGATCGTTCCCCAGAACACCGCGAACGCCAGCCCGACCAGCAGGAGGTTGTTGAACAGGAACACGGCCTCGCGGCTGATGAAGCTCTCGAGCCGATGAACGGAGCGCAGCTCGTCGAGGCGCATGAGGATGAGCGTCGTTCCGGTGATGATCACCGCGGCGATGAAGGCGAGAAACCACGGGCCCAGCGTCGACTCGCCGAAGGCGTGGACCGAGGCGATGATCCCGGAACGCGTGAGGAACGTCCCGAACAGCGCGAGCGTGAACGTCAGCACGACGAGGGACATGTTCCAGACCTTCAGCATGCCCCGGCGCTCCTGCACCATCACCGAGTGGAGAAGGGCTGTGGCCACGAGCCAGGGCATGAAGGCCGCGTTCTCGACCGGGTCCCAGGCCCAGTAGCCGCCCCACCCGAGCTCCTCGTACGCCCAGCGCGAGCCGAGGATGATGCCGAAACCCAGGAACGTCCACGCGAGGATGAGCCAGCGCCGCACGGCGCCGATCCAGGCGGTGTCGAGCCTGCCGGTCACCAACGCCGCCATCGCGAAGGCGAAGGGGACGGCGAGCCCGACGTACCCGAGGTAGAGCAGCGGCGGGTGGGACACCATGTACGGGTTCTGCAGAAGCGGGTTGAGGCCGCGGCCGTCATCGGGGACGACGGCGAGCACCTCAAACGGGCTCGTCACAAAACTCAGCAGGCCCAGGAAGAAGACCCCGATCACCATGAGCGTGATGATCACGACCGGCATCAGCTCCCGGTGCGTGGAGCGGTTGCGCGCCACGACGAGCGCCGCGAATGCCGTCAGGAGCCATGCCCACAGCAGGAGTGAGCCCGCCTGGCTGCCCCACAGCGCGCTCACCTTGAACCACGGCTCGAGGGCCGCGTTGGAGTATTCGGCGACGCTGCGCAGCTCGAAGCGATCGGTCAGCAACGCGGCCCAGAGGGTCACGATCCCGACGCTCGTCATGCCGAAGGTCCCGTAGACGGCGCTCCGCGAGCTGGCAATCCAGTCGCGGCGACCGGATCGCAGCCCGGCGATCGCCATCACGATCGCGTAGACGGCCGCGCCGAGCGCGAGCAGCAGTGCGGCGCGCCCGATCAGGCTCATGGGCTCAGGAGGCGGGAGAGATCTCGGGGATGTCGAGCTCCCCCTTCTGGTCTCCCGGCGCGTCGTCGAACTTCGACGGGCAGAAGGTGACCAGGGTGTTGCGCTCGGCGACGAACACGCCGTCCGCGCCGAGCTCGCCGGTGATCACGACCTCGCGACCGACCTTGAAGGTGTCGGGAATCGACCCGCGGTAGAGCACCTCGACCCGCTGGCCGGCGTTCTCCTTGTCGATGAGCTGGAAGCGCAGACCCTCGGAGGACGCGGCCCGCTCGGCGGCGTCGACGGGTGCGCCCGGCGCGACCTCGCCATTGAGCCGGTAGGTCGTGCCCGCTTCGAGCTCCCCGGGGCCGGAGTAGGTCTCCAGAGCGCCTCCGAGGGCCGTCCAGACGAGGACGATACCCAGCGCGGTAGCGAGGGCGAGGGCGATTCCGAATCGCAGTCGCGAGGCCATCGCGTCAGATGGTACCAACGCCGCGGGGCGCCGCGGGTGGGCCGGGTGTCACCGGTACATCCGTGTCGGCCCGAGCCCTGTGGAAAAGCCGACGAGTTATTCACTGGACATGGACGGGGCCGGTTGTGGTAAAAATCCTCTTGGCGGTGCGGCCGCTCTTCGGAGCGACCGCACCGCCCGTAAGGGTTAAAGGGGGCATTCACCGCTCGGTGCAGGTAGATCGTGTCCGGAAGGCCCATCCGAGGTGACGGAGTCAACGCGCCCCGAGCGCCCGATTCGGCCCGCCCACGGACCGGATCGGTTCTCAACAGAATCCGGCATCGCGATCCCCACATCCGTTATGAGACGGCGCCGCCCGCCAACGCGACGGCGAGGCCGATCATGATGGTCGCGATGACCGCGTCGAGCACCCGTACGGACCGCGGCGTCCGCAACAGCGGCGCGGTCACGGAGGCGGCCAGCGCAACGCCGAAGAACCACACCGCGGACGACATGACGGCTCCGGCGGCGAAGAGGGTTCTCCCGTCCCCCGAGTACTGCGCGCCGATGCCTCCGAGAAGGACGACGGTGTCCAGATAGACGTGGGGATTGAGCAGGCTCAGGGCGAGCGCCGTGGCGAGCGCCGGACCCAGCCGCTCAGAACCCGCCGGGCCGTCATCCAGCGAGTGCCCGCCACGCCGCGAGCGTCGCGCGGCCCGGAGCCCGAGGATCAGCAGAAAGGCGGCGCCACCCCAGGCGGCGGCGCGGGTGAGCGTGTCCGAGCCGGCGATCGCCGCTCCCAGCCCCGCCACGCCGACCGTGATCAGCGCCGCGTCGATCACGAAGCAGAGCGCGGCGATGGGGAGATGGTGGCGCCTGAGCAACCCCTGGCGGATCACGTAGGCGTTCTGGGCGCCGATCGCGACGATCAGGCCCAACCCGGCGAGAAAGCCGGTCAGAAGCGCGGCCACGGAGCCCCGCTACTCACCCCAGAGCGTCAGCGTCAGCCGTCGGGAACCCGCGCGGTCGCGATGCTCACCCAGATGGATGCCCTGCCAGGTGCCGACGTCGAGGCGCCCATTGGCCACGGGCACCGAGACCGCGTGGCCGAACAGACCACTCTTGACGTGAGCGGGCATGTCGTCGGGACCCTCTGACGTGTGTGTCCATGCCGGGAAGGACTCCGGGACCGCCGCATCGGCCCAGGACTCCATGTCCGCTCGTACGCCAGGGCTGGCGTTCTCGTTGAGTGACAGCGAAGCCGACGTGTGGCGGATGAACACGTGGAGCAGACCGACGCGCACGCCGGACAGCTCCGGGAGAGCCGCGACGACCTCGCCCGTGATCAGATGAAAGCCCCGGGACCGCGGGTCCAGCGCAATCTCGCGCCGGACCCACATCAGGGCCCGAGTGGCGCGGCGGCGCCGGACAGTTCGAGGGCGAGCAGAATGGCCAGCAGGACGCCGGCCAGCGCGTACCAGTGCCAGGCAGGTCGGGGCGTCTGACTCTTCACCCGAGGAATGTTACGCGCGGCCGGCTCCGGCGTCGCTAGCATCCGCTTGACGCCTCCTTCGCGAGAGCGCCCCGCGCAACACGACCACTGGAGACCGATGCCACCTGCACCCGTTCCGCCCGAGGTGTCGGCGTTCCTCGAGCAGGTGAACAACACCGTGATCGCGACGCTGCGGCCGGACGGCTCTCCGCACACGACGGCGACCTGGTACCTCTGGGACGGCGATCGCATCCTCGTGAACATGGACGACGTGCGTCCCCGTCTGGGCTGGATGCGGCGCGACGGCCGGGTGGCGATGACGATGATCGACCCCGAAACCTTCTATCGGCACGTCAGCATCATGGGACGGGTCGTCGAGATCTACGAGGACGAGGATCGCGTGGACATCGACCGGCTCGCCCGGCGCTACACCGGCAAGCCCTACCCGAGGCGGAAGCTTCCGCGCGTGAGCGTCTGGATCGAGATCGATCGCTGGCACGGATGGGACCGCGATCCCCGAGAGAAGGCGAAACCTGACCGATCGAGGCTTCCGGTATGAACGGGGCGCCAGCAGTCGACCGCGGCTCGCGGTAACGCTGTGACGCAGGTCATCTGGTTCCGCCGCGATCTCCGCCTGGCGGATCACCCGGCCCTGCACGAGGCCGCCGCGGCCGGTCCGGTGGCATGCGTCTTCGTGGTCGATCCGACGATTCTCGGTCGTCGCCACCACGACAGCCCCAACCGCCTCGCGTTCCTGTCCGCCGGTCTCCGAGCGCTGGACCGGGCCCTGCGCGAACGCGGCAGCGGGCTCGTCATCCTCCACGGAGATCCCGCCGAGCGCCTCGCCCAGTTCGCCGGCGAGCACGGCGCCGAGCGGGTACGGGCACTCCGCGAGATCACCCCTCTCGGTCGCGACCGAGACGAGCGCGTCCTCCGGGCCCTGACCGCGGCGGGAGTCGCGTTTGACCCCGAGCCCGGCGATCTCGTGGCCGAACCCGAGGACATACCCGGGTCTGCCGACGAGGGGTACCAGGTGTTCACACCGTTCAGCAAAGCCTGGTTCGAGGTGCCGCTGCCGGACCACCTCCCCGCGCCGGAGCGGATCGATGGGCCGGCGCTGCCGGAACTCGACCTCGGGGACCTGCCCCGCGACGAGCCACTCCTCCCTGCCGGACCCGACGCCGCCCGGCAGCGACTGGTCGCGTTCATCGCCGACGGCCACGCCGACGCCTACGGAGACGCCCGGAACGATCTGTCCGGCGATGCGACGTCGGTCCTGTCCCCCTACCTGCGCTTCGGCATGACCACCGCCGCCGCGATCGGACGCGCCCTCGGTCTGCCCGGGAAGATCTCCACGGGCCGCATGTCCTTCTGGCGCCAGGTCGCCTGGCGGGAGTTCGCTCACCACCTGATGGCGCGACGGCCGATCGTCGCGACGGCGGCCATGCGGCCGGAGCTGCGAGACATTTCCTGGGAGAACGATGAGGCCGGATACGAGGCCTGGTGCGCCGGTCGCACCGGGTACCCGCTGGTCGACGCGGGCATGCGACAGCTCGTCGAGTCCGGCTGGATGCACAACCGGGCCCGGATGGTCGTGGCCTCGTTCCTGGTCAAGGATCTGCTGATCGACTGGCGCCGAGGCGAGAGCTTCTTCATGCGTCACCTGATCGACGGCGACCCCGGGGCGAACAACTTCGGCTGGCAGTGGACCGCCGGCACGGGCGCCGACGCCGCCCCCTACTTCCGCGTCTTCAATCCCATCCGTCAGTCCGAACGCTTCGATCCGGATGGCGACTACATCCGGCGCTGGGTGCCCGAACTGGCCGGCGTGACCGGTAAGAAGATCCATCAGCCCTGGACCCTCGACGCCGACGAGCAGGCCGCGGCGGGATGCGCGATCGGCACCGACTACCCCGAGCCGATCGTGGACCACGCGATGGCCCGCGAGCGCGCGCTGGCGCGCTACGCCGAGGCGAAGGACGCCGCCGGGCGCTGACTCCCGTCAGCCGGACGGGTTTCTCAGTGGTTGAGTTTCGTCGAGCAACGCTGCCAGCACTCGACGAGCTCCGCCGTCTCGCTCGCTGAGGCCCGACTGCCCGCGGCCGCCGGGGCAACCGGGTGGTCCACTTCGCACTGGCGGATGCACATCGCGATCGCGCTCCCACTCGGAGCCGATGGCATCGTCTCGTCCCCCCCTGGGCCGGTCGTCTCGCCGCCATCCGCGCAGCCGGCAGCCGCGACCAGCGCAACGAACAGGATGAGCAGGCACCCGCGCCCGGCACCCGCGCCCGGTCGGGGCATGCCGACGTGGTGAGTCGGCAGCCCCGTCGCCTCCCTAGTAAACGTCCTTGGCGGTGTTGTTGACGTTGAACTTGCCCGTCGGGGTCTCGAGGCCCGTGACGCGCCCCACCTCCTCGAAGGTCTTGTCGTCGTAGATGACGACCTCTCCGTCCTTGTCCCAGTTGGAGATCCAGAGCTGGGTCCCCTGCTTGTTGTACTCGAAGTGGGTTGCTCGCCCGTGGTCACTGATCGGGAAGCACTTCTCGAGCTTTGCCTCGGCTTTCGAGTAGGCGCAGATCGTCCGCGAGGCCTCGGGGTCGGTGCTCACGGTCGCGTCGGTCCACACCCAGGGTGATTTCGGGTGCGTCTTGACGAACAGCGTGCCCGCCGACGGCAACTCGACCTCGCGCACGACCTTCCAGGCGTGCTCGGGCCTGTTCACCGGGTCGGAGCCGTAGATGGTCAGCTTCCCCTCACCGATGTGGGTCGTCGCCATCACGTGGCCGAACTCCGGGTCCTCCCAGTTCGCGCCGCGCCCCGGATGAGGCTTGATGCCCGTGTCGATCCGGGCAACTCGCTTGCCCTCCTTCACGTCCACGATCACGATCTGGTTCCGGTCATTCGCGGCAATCGCGAAGTAGCGGCCGGTGTGATCGAAACCGCCGTCATGGAGGAAACGCTGAGCCTCGATCATCTTGGTGATCGGGAAGTCCTCGGCCGAGTAGTCCACGAGGGCGATGAAGCCCGACTCCTTGAGCGCGACGACCCACTGGGGGGCGTCCTGGCTGGCGACGATCGCCGCGACGCGGACCTCCGCCAGCTCCTCGCCGGTGTCATACGTCTCGGTCGGGTACTTGGCGTTGTGAGCGCGACCCTCATCACGTGCGTCGCCGTCCAGAGCACCTGGCTGCTGCCCGAACTGAATGAGCGTGTTCAGACGGTGATCGACGGGGCGCCGCTGCGCGACTCGCCGGTGCATGCGGCCTACGCCGCGCTGGAAGGTCTGAAGTTCCTCGCCCTGGTGCTCCTCGCCGTCCGCCCCTTCGAACACGCCGATTCCGAGGAATCGCCCCTGCTCGACTGACCCGAGTCACCGGCAGCGGGAGCCGGTGGCTCGGTGGGGATACTTCAGCGTCGTGAAGCTCACCACCGTGGGGTACGGCGATCTCTCGCCGACGACCGACACCTCGAAGCTGTTCACCGTGGTGTATCTCGCGATCGGTGTGTCGTTGCTCGGCGCGACGTTCAACGAGATCCTTAAGCGTCGTCGCCGAACACATCTGCCGCATCGGCTGGTGAGTTGTCCGAATCCGCCGAGTCGCCCAATGGACCAGCGGGTGTTTCATCGTCGTGGTCGCCGTCGGTTGCGGGCGCCTCACCCGATTCGACGTCGACCGCGTCGGCGATGGACAGGGCGAGGATCAAGAGGAGGACGCTTCAGCGCGGCAGATCCGCCGCGCTGAGCGAGCCGTCGCGGAAGTCCTCGCTGGTGAGGCCCTTCTCGAAGCGAGCGATCGCGAGGTTCAGACGCCGGATGGCCGCCTGCGACACACGCTGGTTGATGATGAGCTGCTCCTGGGTCGCCTTCACCCTGCCGCTCGCGACGGCCGCGATCCTCAGTGCCGGCAGAACGAAACCACCCTGAGCGGGAGCCTCACCGTCGCGCACGGCCGAGATGTTCGGAGCGAGGTCGTCATCGCTGAGGCCACCGTCGCGGATGGCCGCCCCGGTGAGTCCGGCATCGAGGACCTCGTCGAGGCGATTGACCCGCCGCACGGCGGCCTGGGAGATGCGCTGGTTGATGAGCAGCTGCTTCTTGGAGACCTCAAGGCGCGTGCGGCTCCGCTTGGGAGCCTTGACCACGAGGCGGGGCGGGGCGGTGGCGGCACCGGTGGGAAGCTCGGGATTGCCGGCGATCGCAACCGAGGGGCCGAAGTCCTGCGGCATGAGCGAGCCGTCACGGATGTCGCGCGAGCTGAGACCCGCGGTCAGGCGCTTCTCCAGCGCGTTCGCGCGGGCGATCGCCGCCTGCGAGATGCGCTGGTTGATGAGCAGCTGACGGGCAGTGAGACGGATCCGCGTGTCACTCCGGTCGATACGCAGCTCGACCCGGCGGTTGCGCTGGCGCCCCAGGGGCGTCGCGTTGGAGTGCAGCGGTCGTGTCTCGCCGTAGCCGATCGCCGTCAACAGACCCCGCGGGACCTTGCCCTTCCTGATCAGGAAGTCGCGCACGGCCCGTGCCCGCTCGGTGGACAGCCGCTGGTTGAACTCGAACGAGCCGGAGCTGTCGCTGTGGCCACCGACCTCGGTGCGGCGGCCGACGCGCTTGACGAGCGCCGAGAGCCGGAGCAGGTACGGCCGGCTCTCGGGCCGGAGCGTGCTCGAGCCGACATCGAAGACCACTCTCGACGGGACCGAGAAGTTGACCGGCGGCGGAGTGGCGACGAGGCGCCCGCCGCGCGTGCGGCGCACAACGACGGTGCCAGCCGTGACCGTGGAGGTGCGGCCGTCGGTGGTCGTGACCGTGACGGACGGCCGGTAGGTGCCGGGCTCGCTGTAGGCCCGGGTCGGGGCGACCGCGCTCGATGTCGACCCGTCGCCGAATCGCCACAGAATCGCGGCGATCCCGGTCAGCCCGACGGCGTTCGCCCGGTTGTCACCCGGGGCTCCGGCTCCGGTCGCGGGGTCGAGCGCGATCGTCGCGTCGAACGTGATGCTCGCGTCCGCACCCGGCAGCAGGACGGGGTTCCCGATCGGCGGAGCCACCGGCTCTTCGGCAACGATCAGGGGTGCCTCGACCTGGCCCATCACGGTGCGCACGACGATGCTCGTCGGACCTTCCGGCAGGTCGGGAACCCGGATGTCGATACGGGAGTCGCCCCACTCGCCGGCCAGCTCGGCGGGGACGCCGCCGACCAGAACCTCGGCATCGCCCTGGAGGCGGCCGAAGTGGGCGCCGACGATGCTCACGACCTCACCGGGAACGATGCCGTCGTCGTCGACCTGGTTGATGACGGGTGGCTCGAGCGGAACGGCGGGAACCACGGGCTCGGGTGCCAGCTGCACGACAAGGGTCTTCGCCGCGCTCACGCCACCCTTGCCGGCCGGGTTGACGACCCGCACGGCGATGGCGCCGGGTGCGGTGAGCTGGGCCGGGCCGATGATCGTCGTGAGCGTCCCGGCATTCGCGGCGCTCGTCGGGACGGCGATGCCGTCCAACTGGATGGTGGCCCCGGGCTCGAATCCGACGCCGGTCACGGCGAGCCGGTAGCTGAAGCCGTCGATCTGAACGGTCCCCGGGGTCAGCGACAGGATCTCCGGGCGGGCAATCACCAGGAAGGTCCGCGAGCCGGTGGCGCCGCCCGCCGAGCCGACGACGGTGACCGCCTCTGGTCCGGCCTTGGCCAGAGCGGCGGCCGGTAGGCGGGCGATGAGCGTCGACGCGTTGACGAACGTCGTCGAGCGGAGGATCCCGTCGAAACGGACGCGGCTCGAGGCATCGAAGCCGGACCCCTTCACGGTCAGGTCGAGCGCACCGGAGCCCGCGGCGACCGATGTCGGCGCGAGACCGGTCAACGTCGGCGCCGACGGAGCCGGCTTCTTCGACGTGACGCGCAGGTTGATGCCGTTGCTGATCCCGCCCAGCTTCGGAGCGTTTCTGACGCGGACACGCACGCGCCCCGCCACGTCGATGTCCTCGGGGCCCAGCTGCGCGCGGAGCCGAGTGGGACTGACGAACGTCGTCGGGCGGGAGGCCCTGGCGAGCTCGACGGTGCTCGAGGCGTTGAAGCCGGTGCCCGTTATGACCAGACGGGGGGGCTTGCTGCCGACGCGCACCTTGGCCGGCGTGATGGCGCTGATGACGGGGATCGGCGCGGGCGTCAGAGTGAAGGTGGCCGACTCGCTCACCGGCGTGCACGCTCCGTCAGCGAAGCAGTTGGCCGCGACGACCGACCGGGGGCCGGGCTTGCCGTCGAGGCGACGGGCCTTCACGGTCGCCGTGAACGTCGTGAGCTCGCCGGTGATCGCCTTGCTCGCGGTGAGGGCCCTACCGTTCCAGAGCAGCGCGAAGGACGTCACGCCCTGGTTGATCTGATCGTCGACGGGCGGTAGTTCCGCCGTCTTCACGCGCAGGGTCAGCGAGAGGCTCGGGCTGCCCGCGGGCGCGGACGCGGGCGTGAGCGCCTCCACGGGCGCGGCGGCCCGGCTGGGCGCGGCCGCGAGGATCAGCGAAACGGCGGTGACCAGCGCGAGAGCAGCGAGGATCCGAGCGATGGAAAGAGCGCTCGGCGGGACGATCCCACGAGCCATGGGAGCGACAAGAATCTGCATGTTTTGGTGACTATCAGGACTCGGATGGGGGGCGCCTCTCCCCAGAAGTCCAGTACTGGCCGACCGGGGACCAGATCTGCGCGCTCAGCGCGCGAATCAGGAGCCTGCGAAGGCGGCCAACAGGCCGTTCGCGGCGGCGATTCCCGAGGCGTAGACGGCCTCGGCACCGTCGGCAGTCGTGGCGTCGCCGCACACCATGAGCCGGCTGCCCGGGGGGTTCAGCGCGGCGAAGTCCCGGGTGCCCTCGGGCCGGGCAAAGCGCCACCGCTTGACCTGGACCCACTCGGGCTCACGGGCCGACTCACCGATGATCTCCTCGATCTCGGGAAGGGCGACCTCGAGCACGGTGTCCTCGCTGACGTCGTAGAGGTCGCGGCTGATCCGGGGAGACAGGTGGGCGACCACCGGAACGATCCCGTCGACGGCCTCACGACCCTTGGCCGTCTCGACCCCGACCCAGGACAGCGCATCGTCGGGTCCCCCGCGAACGCCGAACCAGGGAGGCCGGG
This sequence comes from Actinomycetes bacterium, assembly GCA_024639225.1. Classification (GTDB taxonomy): domain Bacteria; phylum Actinomycetota; class Thermoleophilia; order Miltoncostaeales; family Miltoncostaeaceae; genus JAHEIS01. The sequence continues at coordinate 27,107 of JAHEIS010000005.1, forward strand.
CGGGAAGATCAACTCCGAGGGCGACGACGAGCGCCGGCGCATAGCTCACGTCGCCCAAGAGCGTCGCGGCAGCCTGACCGTCAGGGTGGGTCGCCAGCAACTCCGCGGCCTGGGGCGCCGGAGCGGACACCACGACCGCGTCGAATACTCCGCGGCCGTTGCCTTGCTCGTCCCCGAGCTCGATTCCGCCCGAGGCGGGTCGCATGATGGCGATGCGCGCCGAGAGCACCGGCGAGATCCCCGCGTCGGAGAGGATCATCTTCGCCAGCGTCGTCAGGCCGGGCCGGTAGGCGACGGGTGGCGCTCCTGAGTCACATGTGACCCCTTCCCCCCGGCCGCCCACCGGGAGACTGATCTCCACCAGAGCCTGCGACGGCAGCGAGCGCACCCGCTCCGAAAGAGCCCCCCCGTCGAGCCAGAGCGCCGGCAGGCCGTGATCGATGACGGTGTCACCGACCCGCCGGGACGCCATGCGGCCTCCGACTCCGCGGCTCTTCTCGAAGACGGTCACGGTGTGGTCCGCCCGCACCAGTCGACGGGCTGCCCCCATACCCGACAGTCCGGCTCCGATGACCGCGATGTGCGCCACTCACACCCCTCGTGGCTCGACGTCGGCGGGGCGCCACACCGGGGGGCCGATGTCGCGGACCAGCGCGGGCACGAGGATCGAGCGGACGATGAGCGTGTCCAGCAGGACGCCGAAGGCCACGACGAAGCCGATCTCGGCGAGAGAAACCAGAGGCAGCGAGCCGAGCACGCTGAACGTGCCCGCGAGCACGATCCCGGCAGCCGTGATGACGCCGCCGGTCACCGCAAGCGCGCGTAGTACGCCGTCGCGGGTACCTGAACGGGCGGATTCCTCCCGCGCACGCACCATGAGGAAGATGTTGTAGTCGACGCCGAGGGCGACGAGGAAGACGAATGCGTAGAGCGGCAGGGCCGTGAAGACGCCTTCGAACTCGAAGAGGAACTCGAACACCAGAACGCTGATGCCCAGCGCAGAGGCGAAGGAGAGCACCACGGTCGCCACGAGCAGCAGCGGGGCGACGAGGCTTCGCAGGAGCACCGCGAGGATCAACAGGATCACCAGGAGCACGAGCGGGATGATCAGCAGATTGTCCCGGGCGGCGGCGCTCCGGGTGTCGGCGTCTTCCGCGGTGGTCCCGCCGATCAGCGCGATGTCGTCCCCACCTGCGGCGTCGTCGGCGAGATCGCGCAGGTCGGAGATCGCCTCGGACGCCTCCGAGGACAGCGGATCGGCGACGAGGGTCACATCGATCAGTGAACCCGGCGGCCCCGGGACGGGCGCTCCGACTCCGGCGACGGCAGGATCGGCTGCGAGCGCGGCACGCACCGGTTCGACCGCGGCCGGATCGCGGACGAGGACGGTCGCCGGGTTCGAGGTCCCGCCGGGGAACCCGGCTGCGACCAGCGCCTGCCCGTCGATGGACTCTGCCCCGGTCCGGAAGTCGTCCGCGGCGGTGAGACCCGTGTCGAGGCGCAGAAGCCCGAGCGCGCCGATGCCCAGGAGAATGGCCGTGATGATCCAGACGGGGCGTGGTCGGGGTGCGATGAACTCGCCAAGACGGGCGAAGATGCCGCTCTCCTCGCCCACGCGGCTGCCCTCGCGCGGGATGAAGGGCCAGAAGACCCAGCGACCGAAGATCACCAGCAGCGCGGGCAGGAGCGTCAAGGCTGACAGCATCGCCAGCAGGATCCCGAGCGCCCCGAGCATGCCGATCCCGACCGTGCCGTTGAGCGCGGCGAGCAGCAGAACCAGGAGGGCCGCGATGTTCGTCCCCGCCGAGCCCGCAATGGCGGGCATCGCGTGGGGTAGCGCCGCGGCCATGGCGTCGTGGTGATCGGCGTGGCGGCGGAGCTCCTCACGGTAGCGGGCGGTCAGCAGCAACGCGTAGTCGGTGCCCGCGCCGAAGACCAGCACCAGCATGATCCCGGCGGACTGCCCGTTGACCGTGAAACCCGCCTCGGCGATGCCGCGCGCGACCGCCTGGCTGCACAGCTCAGCCCCGACCACGGCCAGGAGGGGCAACGCCCAGAAGATCGGCGAGCGGTAGATCAGCAGGAGGAGGATGAACACGAGCAGACCGGTCGCGAGGAACAGCGTGGTGTTGATGCCGTTGAACACGACGATCGAGTCCGCGGCGACGCCGGCGCCGCCGGTCACCGCCGTCGCCAGGCCGCCGTCATCGTCAGCGGGCAGGCGGTCCCGGATCTCCTCGACCGCGTCCACCAGGACATCGTTCTCGCCGTCGGCCGTGATCGGAACCGAGAGGAGGACGGTGGTGCCGTCGTCTGACGGGACCGGGAGACTCGGGTCACCGGCACCCTCCGGCGGATCAGAGCTGAGTCCCTGGAGCACCTCGAAGATGAGCGCGCGGTCGGCGGGCGTGAGCCCCGCATCGCGCCGGAACACGATGACCGCGTCGGCGACCCGACCCCGCGGGAACTCCCGCACCGCATCGAGGACCTCCACCGACTCCGCGCCGGCCGGAAGGAAGCTGTCGGGGGAGTTCTCCTGGGCGTCCTCGAAGCCACGGGCGTAGCCGGCCGCGAGGATGATCGCGACGAGCCAGACGCCGAGCACGAGCCATTTGCCGCGTCGGCCCGCGGGAAGGACCTGGAGTTTTCTCACCACGACCCAAGTCTAGGTCGGCGATCGGCGCCGAGGACCGCCGTTCTTCCCTCGGTTCCTGTGGATCCTTCTGTCGGGAGCATCGATTCACCACACCTTCGGACAGCTGTGGGGTCCGGAACCACGACTTTTGCGGGATTTCCCTACGACCACCCGGGGCGCATAGTGGCGTCCAACCCCGTGCCGGGCTCCCCCATGCCCCGGCCCAAGCCCACAATCTGATGAAGGCGCCTCATGGATGATCCCGTCGCCATCGCACTGATCCTCTCCGGCTCGAGCGCCGTCGTGGCGCTCGCGCTGATCGGACGGCGCATGCTGAAAGAGCGCGAGCAGCGCGCGGCCGTCGTCGGCGGGGATGTCTTCGCATCCCACGTCAGCCCGGAGCCCACGGCAGCGGCCGCCGCGGCGGAGGCACCGGCCGAGTTCGCTACGCCGGCAGACGATGTCTTCTCCGCCCGGATCAGCGGCGAGGCGTCCGCGCCGACGCCGGCCGTCGACGAGCCGACCCCGGTCGAGCCGCCGGCGCCCGCCGTGGCCGGCCCGGATGTCTTCGACGCCCGCATCTCGGCGGACGCCGGCTCGGCCCCGTCCGACCCCGAGCCCCGGGTCGCGACCCCCGCGGACGCCGATGTCTTCGCGTCGCACCTGAGCGCGCCCGTCGACGAGCAGGCGACGGAGGCCGTCATCGAGGAGGAGGCCGTTCCGGCGCCGGAGCCAGAGTCGATCGAGGCTCCTCAACCCGCCCCGGCCACGCCGGGCGACGATGTCTTCGCCGGCCGGATCAACCCCGCGGCGGAGGTCGAGGAGAGCCCCGCGCCGGACGAGGAGGACGAACGCGCGACGGAGCCCGCGCCGTCCGTACCGGCCGTCGCCGGCTCCGACGTCTTCGATGCCCGCATCTCCGCGGCTGCCGAGCCCCCTCCCGTCGAGGAGAGTGCATCCGACCCGTTCGGCCGCTTCATCGGATCGGACGAGCCGGCCGAGGTCACCTCGCCGGGGAACTCGATCTACCCCGACGACACCTGCCGGGCGTTCGCCCAGGGCCTCAAGGACGACGTCCTCGACCGGGCCCTCACGCTCTTCTGGGCCCTGGCGCGCGAGGGTTCGATCGACTCGAACGATCTCGGCGCCCTGCTGGGTGCGCGTTCCCGCCAGGCGGGCGCGCTCGTGAGCACGCCCATGAAGCGCCGGTCCGAGGAGATGGACCTTCCGCTGCCCTACGTCATCGGACGCAGCAGCCCGAGCCGCCTGCGGACCTGGTCAGATCAGTTCGGTATCGCCGAACGGATGGCGGCCGCCCTGCTCGATGAGCAGCAGGCCCGCGACACGGTGGCCGACGACGACCCCGAAGGGTTCTCCGGGCTCACGGCCTGGCTCGCTCAACAGGGCGACGCTGTCTTCACCATGAGCCTCGAGGAGATCGACGCCCTCGGCCCGGTCCCGCTTCCGGAGCACGCGGCGAGCCAGCGCAACTGGTGGGCCAACCGCAGTGGCGGCCCCGGCCACGGCCACGCCGAGGCGTGGTTGAGCGCCGGCCGACTCGCATACCCCGACCTCAAGGCGGGATCGGTCGTGTTTGAGCTGCTGCCGGGTCTCCAGGATGCCGAGCCGAGCGAAGCGGAGACCGCGCCCGACGAGGCCGAGCTCACGCGATGAGGTACGACCGGCGGGCGGACCGGCTGATCGGCATCATCGCCGGCGCCGCGGTGGTCCTCGCTCTCGTCGCGGGTGTCGCCTGGGGCCTCGCCCGCGACGATGCCGATGACCCGGCCGCGCGCGCGGACACAACGGCCAGTGGACCGATCGATGACCGCTGCGCCCTCGAGGTGCAGCGGGCGACCCTTGCGATGCGCGCGGGGGCCGTGGACCGGCTGACGTCGTCGGGCGCGACGATCGCCGCCCTCCCGCCCGGGGGCGACCTCGGGAAGGGCGCCGCAACCGTGCCCGTCGACAGCGCCACGATGATCAGCTGCCGGCTGACGACCGGCCGCATCGTCACGGACGGCGGCCTGCGATTCGACGTGGCCGGTCAGGCGACCGACATCACCGATCTCGTCGTCGACTTCGACTCACAGACGGTGGTCGCCGAGACTCGCTCACCCGGGTTCGAGGGAGTGGTCAGCAGCGTGATCGACACCGGGGCCATCGATGGTCTCGACCGTGGCGGCGAGGTCATGTACATCATCCCGATCAGCCTGCTGAGCAACGAGGCCGGCACCCTCGACGACGCCCTCCAGAAAGCTGTGCTGTCCGACGGCACTCTGCCCACAGACGCCACCCTGACCATCGTCGGAGCCAAGCGGCCCCTCGAGTAGGTCGGGCTTCGACCCGCCTCGGAGGCCGACGCCGCCGGGCCCACCAGGAGACACATGATGAGCAAGGATCCGAACCTCGATCGCCGCATCGCGACGGTCGCCGCCGGCGCGGCGATCATCTTCCTGGGAGCGGCCGTTCTGTTCTGGGCGACGGGCGCCGGGTCGGGAAGCGACGGGTCGGATCCCGACCCGGCTCAGCCGGCGGAGTCGACCGAGCGGACGCGCGCGCCGGAGCCCACGGACGCCAGCCCCAAGTCGCCGATCGATGACGCGGGCGACCGCATGGTCGAGGCGGCCCGGAAGCTGCCCCTCCCCGAGGACTGCCACGTGCACGTGAACCAGGCCATCATGGCGTCCGACCCGGCGACGGGAGAGGCCTTCGCGGCGATCGGCATCGCGACAGACTCAATCCGTCCCGCTCAACCGGCGGGTACCGGCGCACACGCGCTGATGGTGCGCAACACGACTCGGGTGGACTGCGATCTGAGCCAGGGGGTCATCGGTACACGGGGCGGCATCCGCTTCAGCCGTGGCGACCGCAGTGTGGAGCTGCGCCGTGCCCGCATCGACCTGACAAGCGGCTCGATGGCGGTGTTCCCGGAGTCGACCGGCTCGGCTTCGTTCATCGGCTCGCGGATCGACCCGGCGACGATCGAGCGCATTGACCAGCCGGGCGAGATGACGGTGGTCATCCCGATGGTGTTCACCGGCGAGCTGTCGCGGCACGTCAACGAGCAGCTCGGCATCACGCTGACCGAGACCGGCGAGGTCGTCGGCTCGCTGACGATCACCGCCTCGACCCACCCCATGCCTCTGGCGACCCCCGACGCCCACAGCTGAGGCGTTGGGCGCTCAGCGCGTTGGAGCGCTCAGTACCACCGGGCCCGAGCGGGTCGGGTCGCCGTCGTCCGGTTCGCGGCTGATCTCAAGCCGCCGGTAGTCCGCGGGGGCGCCGGGAAGAGGCACCGAGACCTCCGCCTCCCCTGAATCGCCGGCGCGGAAGGCGGCGAGCGGAAGGAGGTCGTCGTCGCTGTTCGCCAGCCAGAGCGCATAGTGCTCGCCGGCGCGCGTGGGGTCGAGCCCCTCGACCGACAGGCGGATCACGTCCTCGTCCACCACGGCCGAGCCGGAGCCTGAATCGCCTGCCCGGCCGGAGAGGACCAGGGCCGCCGTGTCGACCGGCGCCGCGGCGGGGTCGGAGCCGGCTGGTCCATCATCAGCCGTGAACTGTGAGACGGCCAGCACGATCGCGACCGTGACAATCATGACGACCAGGAGGCCCGCCACCACGCCCCGACCCGGGATGATCCCGGAGAACAGTCCGGGTGCGTACTTGTCGGTCACGTCTCGAGCGCGACCTCGAGGCCTTCGATCAGGAAGCGCAGATTGGCCCACTGGACCGCCGCCTCCGACTGGCGAGCGGTCTCCGGCGAGCGTTCCCACAGGAGCTCGATCTCCGTGGTCGCCTCGACCTCGATCCCGGAGGCGGTCAACGCCTCGAGCTGGAGCTCCCGAAGCCGGTCGTTCTCGCCCCAGCCCCACGCGGAGATCTCCCGACCCAGGGTTGGGCCGTCGCGGTCGTCCGTCGCCGTCGCGGTCCCCACGGCCTCGGCGAAGAATCGCCGCTGGGCAGCGAGGGCGAGCCGGCGCTCGTCGGCTTCCGCATCGCCGCTTCGCCCGAGGCGTTCGAGCTGGGGCTCCTCGTCGATGCGTATGGCCTCCAGGCGCTCCTGGTTGACCACGAGCCACGCCTCGATCGTCTCCCCGAGCCCGTCCGGCGCATCGGCCCACTCCGCGCCGATCGCATGGGCCAGGTGCCGCAGCCAAGCGCGGGCGCTGGCGCCGCGGGCCCGCTCCACCCGCTCATCGCGCCCGGGCATCGTCCCGCCCTCGGCGAGGATGAACTCCTCGTGGATGGCCTTCGACCCCTCCTGGGCCATCAGCTCATCGAGTCGCGGTTTGTTCTCGATCATCCAGGCGATCACCCGATCGCCGAATGTCTGATCCTCGCTCATGTCCCCCGCTTCCGACCGCTGTGGGGACACGGTACGACATGTCGCGGGCGTGAGCCCGGGTGAGATCGCGGGGCCCGGCACGCCACATCGTCCCGGACCCTGCGATTCGTGTACGAGGCGGCCGACGGGTGCGATGTCGCCTCCTCACGATGTAAGACGCCGGGGAAGAGGATGGCGTTGCCGTCTTCCCCCATTTTCTTAGAGAACGCTCATGTTGCGGTCCGGGTGGCCAGAACCAGACCCCAGTCCCCTCCGATGGCGATCTGGGTGCCATCGGCGGACCAGCCGGCGCACCGGCACCCGCGCATCCACCGCGCGACGGACATGTCGGCAGTCCGGATCAGAGCCACGACGACCGCGCCCCGTTCGGCGACGGTGACGGCGCGCAGCAGGCCGTCCGGGGACAACGAGCCGGCTTCGGTGTCTCCCGCCAGTTCAGCGAGCGGCACCGGCTCCGGCACGTCGGCCGCGGGGTCGGTCGCCGGCCGCTCCTCGATGAGGTCATCCAGACCGGGCAGCGCGTAACTACGCGCCACCAAGGGCGAGACCGTCGTGAGCCGGTCGCCCTCGAACTCGAGAGCGCGGGCGGGCTCGCGTACACCGAGGGAGAACGTGAGTGGCCCCGCTCCCACCGTCGTCGCCTCGGGGTCGAGTCCGGACATCTCGAGGCCCGTCTCCGGCGGCGGAGCGAGTGTGAATCCCAGTGGGGGCATGGCGCGGCGCCGGTCGGCCCGACCGGAGCGCATGCGAAAGACCGGGATGGCAACGGACCAGGGCCCCGGATCCTCGGCCATCACGGTGTCCGGTCCGCTGCGTGGTCCTTGGAACATCAGTCCTCCTCGATCTGTGTCAGCCAGGCAACACCCCAGTCGCCACCCACCGCGCAGGAGATCCCGTCCGGGCCGAGCGCGATCGCCCGAGCGCCGTCGATCCGGCGCACGAGAGCGCCGTCAGCGGTCCGGGCCACGATCACGAACGGTGACTCGTCCTTCGCGTCGTTGGGGTATGCCAGGGCGAGGTACTCACCGTCGAGGCTGAGCGAGATGGCGCGTGGCCCCGCCGGCCAGCTCTGGACCGCGACCTGTCGCAGAGCATCGCCGTCGGTGCTCCAGAGGGCGATGCTGCCATCGGCGTGGTCGGCGGCCAGGAGCTCCGCGCGCCCGGCGGACACCAGGGCGTGGATCGGAGAGCCTTCACCGGCGGGGATGCCGGGCATGCCGAGGTCGGATCCGCGCGCCACGACGAGGCGACCCCCGGCGGTGTAGGCCAGCGCATCGGCCGCGCCGTCGTGGTGAGCCGGGTCGCCCCCGGAGGGGAGCGTCACCTCGTCGACGCCGTCGGCGACCGCGACGGCGATCCGCCGTCCGTCCCCGCGCAGTGCCACGGGGCCCGGGCCGAGATCGGCGGCGATGTCGCCGAGGCTCGGCATGACGACGGCCCGCCAGCCGTCATCAGCGTGGAGCAGGGCGGCGTTGGCCAGGCCGGTCGCCCGGCCCGCGTCGAGACCGGCGGGCCGCCGGTCGTGGATGACCGACAGGTCGACCGTTCGGATCGACCAGGCGACACCGGCGCTGATCGCGAGCAGGAGCTCACCGGCGGCTGCCGCACTCAGCGTCTCGACGCCGATAGGTGCACCACGCTCGACGCGGACGGGCGGTGCGGGTGCGAGTTCGTACCCCTCGGGCGCAGGTGCCTCGGCCAGTCGCAGGCCGTTGGGGCCACCGACGACCTGGGCCCAGGCGGGAATGTTCCCGCGGTCGATCCGGAGCCCGGGAGGCGGCCCTCCCCGCCTCATCCCTGGGACCGCCCCTTCGAGATCTGGTGGGCCATGCGGCTCTGGAGGCTGAACAGCTCGATGAACCCGGGCGACGCGTTCTGACTGAAGGTCGGGTCGGCATCGAAGGTCGCGAGGGCCTGGTCGTACAGACCGTTGGGCGAGGTGCGCTGCGACACGACAGCCGAGCCCTTGTAGAGGCGGACCGTCACCTCACCGTCGACCTTCTCGTTCGAGCGGTTCATGAAGGCGTTGAGGCTGTCGAGCAGCGGCTCGTACCACAGGCCCTCGTAGGCCAGCTGCGCCCACAGCAGGTCGAGCTCGGCCTTGAGAGCGTTCTCCCGACCCGTCATGACCAGCTTCTCGAGTTCCTTGTGCGCCGTCAGGATCACCTCGGCGGCGGGCACCTCGTAGATGTCGCGGACCTTCAGGCCCACGACACGGTCCTCGATGTTGTCGAGGATGCCGACGCCGTTCCGACAGGCAGCGTCGGCGACCCGACCGATCAGCTCCACCGGCTCGAGCTCCTCGCCGTCCAGGCTGACCGGCAGACCCTCGCGGAAGCCGATGCGCAGCTCCTCCACGACGTCGGGGGCCCGGGTGGGAGGCGTCACGAGTTCGTAGACATCGTCCGGGGGTGCGTTGGCGGGATCCTCGATCACACCACCCTCGCTCGAGCGCCCCCAGAGGTTGTCGTCGATCGAGTAGGGACGGGCCACGGTCGTCGAGACCGGGATCCCGTGCTCCTTCGCGTAGGCGATCTCCTCGTCGCGACCCATTCCCCACTCCCGGACCGGGGCGATCACTTTCAGCTCGGGAGCGAGCGTCGCGACGACCGCGTCGATCCTCACCTGGTCGTTCCCCTTGCCGGTACAGCCATGGGCGACCGTGTCCGCGCCATGCTCGCGAGCGACGTCACAGGCGATCTTCGCCAGCAACGGGCGCCCGAGGGCGGTGAACAACGGGTAGCTACCCTGGTAGCGGGCGTTGGCCTTGATCGCGGGGGCCACGTAATCGCGCACGAACTCCTCGCGGGCATCGACGACGAGGCTCGCCACGGCTCCGAGGTCGATGGCCTTCTGTTTCACCTCGTCGAAGTCGTCGTCGGGCTGTCCGAGATTGATGCACAGCGCGACGACCTCAGCCTCATAGTGGTCCTGGATCCACTTCAGCATCACCGAGGTGTCCAGCCCGCCCGAGTAGAGCAGGACGACCTTGTGGACCTCATGCGGCTCGGCGAGGTAGTGGGCGGTGGCGGCGGGTGCGGAGAATTCTGTCACGGCTGATGTCGATCCCGGGTCGTTGGCGGCGCGGGACACGATACCCGCGGGCGGGCGCGAATGCGCCGGTCGGCGCCCCTGGCTCACCTCGCCGGCCCGTCCCGGCCGCCCGGGAAGACAACACCCGTGCGGGGGATTGGGAAAGGGCTCAGACGTGCCGATTACCCTGGTATCACCATGCAGACACCAGGCCTTCTCCGCGCCTTCGCGATCCCCGCCGACGTCAGCGCCCTGGCCGGGGCACGGCGGGAGATGACCGCCGCGCTCGACGCGATCGGCTGGGACGAACAGGAGGCCGGGCGCATCCTGCTCGCCGGTTCCGAGGCCGTGTCGAACGCGATCGAACACGGTTCGCCCGAGGCGGGCTCGGTGGAGATCGCCCTGGAAGCGACCGGCGATCAGCTCGTCGTGCGGGTCCGTGACCACGGGCGCCCTGGCAGCGCGACCCCGGTCGCATGCGATGAGGAGCCGCCGTCGACGCACATCCGCGGGCGCGGCCTGCTCATCATGGAACGGCTCGCCGACTCGTTGGCATTCACCGCGTGCGATCCGGCCGGCACCGAGGTGGTGCTGGCCTTCACGCCGGTCAGCGCGATGCTCACCGCACCGCGCCAGGCGGCCTAGACCCCTACTCGGTCGAGACCGCCTCGAGGACGTTCATCTTTCCCGCGCGACGCGCGGGAAAGATCGCCGCGATCACCCCGACCAGCGCGCTGAGAGCGACGAAGACCCCCAGGGAGATCCAGGGAATGGCCAGAACCTGGATGAACTCCTCGAGACGACTGATGATCACCCAGCCCAAGAGGGTCCCGATCACCACGCCGACGAGTCCGCCGAGGACCGCCACGAGGACGGACTCCCACCGGATCATGCGGCTGACCTGGCGCCGGCCCATGCCGATCGCCCGCAACAACCCGATCTCACGCGTCCGCTCGAACACCGCGAGGGCGAGGGTGATGATGATTCCGAACAGCGCGATGATGATGGCCAGCACGAGCATCGCGTAGATGATGACCAGGAGCTGGTTCAGCTGAGCCTCCTGATCGTCGCGGAACTCCTGATTGTTGAAGGAGTCCACCTGCGGGAAGTCGGCCGCGACCGCCTTGAAGGCCGCGTCCGCGATGGCGATGTCGACGCCGTCCGCCGCGCGTGCCAGGACGATGTCATCTCCCTCGATCGGGATGTCCCGCGACAGTGTCGCGAGCGACACGAAATAGTCGCCCCAGGTGGTGTCGTCGTAAATCCCGACCACCGTCAGCGTGCGCAACGGGTTGGCGGCGGGACCGTCGTCGCCGAGCAGAACCACATCGATGGTGTCGCCGACCGAAAGATCTCGATCATCGGCTTCCGACTCCTGGACCATGATCCCGTCGTCGGCGAGCCCGTCGAATCCGCCGTCGACCAGCGCCGGGTCGTAGATGTCCTCGACGATCGCGGCATCGATGCCGACGACTTCGAAGGTGTCGACGGAGATCTCCTCTCCCGGGGCGGGGGGCTCCAGGGCGGCGCGGTCCTCGCCTCTCACCGCGTCGGCGAATCGCCAGCGCGCGACGGTGCCGATTTCCGGCGTCGCCTCCAGTCGGTCCGCGAGATCACCCGTGAACGTGTCGCCGGTGTCGGCGCGAAGTGAGATGAAATCAGCGCGGAAACGCTGGTCCAGCGTGTCGGTCAGCGACGCGTTCAGCGAGGTGGTGAAGATCGCGAAGAACGACACGAGCGCCACGCCGATGGTCAGAGCGGCGGCGGAGATCGCGGTGCGCCCCGGATTGCGGACGGCGTTCTCGCTTGCCAGCCGGCCGGACACGCCCGCCAGCCTCCGCGCCGGTGCCCCGATCACGGCCACGATCGGCCGCGCCAGGATCATGGTCAGAAAGGCGGAGCCGACGAAGATGATCAGCGCACCGAAGGCCAGGACGGTGATGCGCGGAGCGAGGCTGCCGAAATCACCCCAGAGGCCCCACGCGAGAATCGCGAGTCCGATGATCGGGAGACCGACTCCGAGGATGCGCCCCATGGTGGAGATCTCACCGTCCTCGGCCTGGCTGTCGCGCATCGCCTCCACCGGAGAGACGCGACTGGCGCGCCACGCCGGGACGAGCGCCGCGACCAGCGTCACGAGCATTCCGACGAGCAGGGCAGCGAGGACGGTGCGTGGCAGGAGCTGGACACCCGCCGCGGGGAGCTCGTTCCCGGTGGCTTTGAACAGCTGAAGCAGTCCGATGGCCACGAGGACTCCGGCGACGATGCCGGCGATCGACGCCAGCAGTCCGACGATCAGCGCTTCGATCATGACCTGAAAGCGCACCTGCCAGCGCGAGGCGCCCATCGCCCGGAGCAGTGCCAGCTGCTTTGAGCGCTGAGCCACGATGATCAGGAACGTGTTGAAGATGACGAAGCTCGCCACCAGCAGCGCCACGGCCGCGAACCCGAGGAAGAAGTTGCGGAAGAAGCCGAGATCGGACTGGATGCTGGCGATCGTGTCCTGGGTCGACTGGATGCCGGTGACCGCTTCGAGGTTGTCGGGGAGCACCTCCGCGATCCGCCGGGTGAGGACCTCTTGTGAGATACCGTCGTCGGCGCGCGCGGAGATCGTGTTGAACTGACCCGGCGAGTCGAGGATTTCCTGACTGGCTGTCGTCTCGAACAGGGCAAAGGTCGCGCCCTGGATCTCGGCCGCGAACTCCGCGGTGCCGACGAGGGTGAACTCGCGGGCGGCATCGGTCGGGGCGACCTCGATGGTGTCGCCGATCGTGAAGCCGGCGTCCTCCGCCGAGGCGACGTTGATGACGACCTCGTCCGGAGCCTCCGGCGGACGCCCGTCCACCATGCTGAACGCGTTGATCTCGGCATCGGTCGCCCAGTTCGCGCCGAACTGGGGCGGCCCGTTGCCGCCGAGGCCCTCACGGCTCTTGTCCAGGATCACGACCTGATCCTTGAAGACCGAGCCCTCAGCGGCGGCGACCCCGTCGATACCGCGGATCGTGACGAGGATGTCGTCGTCGAACAACGGCTGGTCGTCCGGTGTCGCCCCGACCACCTGCACGACCGCGTCCGTGCCGGCGCCGGCCTCAGTGAAGATATCGTCGAATGCTTTGTTGATCATGTCGCCGAGGACGAAGGCCCCGACGACGAAGGCGACGCCGAGCATGACGGCGAGCCCCGTGAGGATGCTGCGCCCGGGGTTGCCCCGCAGACTGCGGAGCGCCTGCTTGAGCATCAGGCGCCTCCCAGCTCTTTCATGGCGTCGAAGATGGCGCCGGCCTCGGGATCCTCGAGCTCGCGTACGACCTTGCCGTCGTTGAGGAAGATGACGCGATCGGCATGCGAGGCCGCGTTCGGGTCGTGGGTGACCATCACAACCGTCTGGCCGTACTCCTTGGTGGCCGTCTGGAGGAACGCCAGCAGGGCCGAACCGGTCTCCGTGTCGAGCGCGCCGGTCGGTTCGTCCGCGAAGATGATCTCAGGGCGACTGGCGAGCGCCCGGGCGGCGGCCGCCCTCTGCTGCTCACCGCCGGAGAGCTCCGACGGCCGGTGCGTCAGTCGATCGCCGAGACCGACGGCGTCGACGACGGTGTTGAGCCACTCGCCATCGGCTTTGGCGCCGGCGATGTCCATCGGCAGCGTGATGTTCTCGCGGACGTTCAATGTCGGAACGAGGTTGTACGCCTGGAAGATGAAGCCGACTTTGTCGCGGCGCAGCTGGGTGAGGGCCCGATCATTGAGGCTGGTGATGTCCTGCCCCCCGAGGAACGCCTGGCCGTCGGTGAAGTGGTCCAGGCCCGCCATGCACTGCATCAGCGTGGACTTGCCCGATCCGGACGGGCCCATGATCGCGGTGAACTCCCGTGCGGGAAAGTCCATCGTGACCCCGTCGAGGGCGCGGACCTCCGCGTCGCCTTCGCCGTACACCTTCGTACCATCGACCACTCGGGCCGCAGGGCCCTCGCTTGCCGGGCTCGTCATCTCTGTCCTCCATCGCCTGGGACGATCGCGAACCGCGAACCGGGCTCGTCGATCCGGGAGAGAACCTACGGAAATTCCCGGCGCACCGGCAATGGGGGCTGTCCCCCAACCACCGGGGAGTCACCCGGGTCGATCCGCTAGTTGTTGCGATCCCAGTGCTGGGCGACCGCGTCGGCGACCTCATTCTCGACCGGCGTGTGGTTGCCCTGGCTCGGCCCGTTGAGGATGTCGAAGGCGTCGAGCCGGCGGGTCGCGGGCCAGGCAGGCCGCCATTCCCACAGCGCGGTGTTGAGGCCGGCGCGCTCGAACTCGGCGTGGAGATCCCGCAGGTAGCGGCCGCCCCCGGGCGCCCAGCGGGGCACCCCGTAGCGCGAGATCGCGACCGGGGCGTCGAGGCGCCTCGACTGCGCTGACAGCTCGCTCACCAACTCCGCCAGCCAGACCTCGTCGACCAGCTCACGGTCGCCGTCACCGTCGGCGTCGTAGCGCGCCGGATACGCGGGGCCACTCCGCGGCTGCTGGCTGGTGAACGCCGCGGGCTCGTCCGCCTGGGCGACATAGACGATCCCCTCGCCCGGGACCTCGTCGATGAGGCTCATCCAGGCGATCCGACCGCCTCCCGGTCCGCTGACGAGAATCGGGGTGCCGCCATCGACGGCGCGGATCTCGCGCACGCTCGCTGAGTGGATCGCCTGCCACGTCTCCATCGCCTCGGGACTGCGGGCCTCCAGGGTTGCGGGAGTGTCGCCGGGGTAGGCCGTCTCGGGGTCAGGCGCGACCATCACCTCGTATCCGACGACGGCCGACTCGTCGGCGTAGCGGGCAGCGGTGTAGCGCCACATCGCGGCCCACGCGTCCTGGGCGGGCTCGCTGCGCCAGATCCGCCGGTTGATGAGCGCCTTCGGCACCTTGCGCGGGGGGCGCGAGCGTTCGAGCGACCATTCGCTGCGGCCCGGCCCGGACCGGATCCCGATGACCACCTTGAGCCCGGCGGCGGTCGCATGGGCGATGATCTGATCGAGGTTCGACTGCGCGCCGCGATCCAGCCCGAACGGGGCACGCTCCCGATACAGCCCGGGGTGGGAGATGTGGACATAGTTCGCGCCCGCTGCCTTCAGGCGGACGAGATCGTCGGCGATGATCGGCGGGCCGAAGGAGGTGTCACCGTATGACTCGCCGGCGTCGAGAGCCGCGTAGAC
>JAHEIS010000167.1 GCA_024639225.1 Actinomycetes bacterium
GCTTGGCCGCACCTGGCTGCGGTGAGGCGCGTCCGGTCGGCAGCGGGCACGGTCGTGGACGCACGTCGCGGGCTCAACGGATCGTCAGGGTGCCGGCCATCCGTGCCTCGTGACCCGGATCCGCCAGTAGTGAACATTCCACAATTGCGCGGGGCGCCGCACCGTTGCGGTAACGCCTTCGTCACGCACCCGCGACAGGCTTCGGTGTGTGTATCGACTCGTGAGGAGGGCATGATGCGGGTAACCTCATCCGTCACGTCGGTGTCGTGGATCCCGTCGTCAGCGGTCACCGGTTCGTTGAAGGTTCCGTTCACCGTGGGCATCGACCACTACGACCCGCCGCCACCAGACGTCATTGGCGATATCGCCGACCTGCTGGCGCGTGGGCGGGTCCGCATTGTGAATGATTTGCGCGTCTGGATCGACGTGGTCGGCGGTGAGATCACCGGAGCCGGCTATGCAGGCCGCGGGTACCTCGGCAGGACGACCTTACGGTTCGGCGTCGCCGAGATCACGCTGACGAATGTGGCGTTCCCCGACCTCAAGCGTGCCCCGGAGTTCGGCGACGGCTGGGTGCGCTTCACACAGACCGCCGGTGGCCGGACGGCTGCGCCAGCTCCTCGACGCGTCAATCGTCCGCCGTACGTCCAGATAGTCGCTCCCACAGCGTGGACGACGCTTGCGCTGACGGTGCATGCAGATGGGTCTGGGCATGGCGAGCTCGTCGGCGCGAGCCCCTTCCCACGCCATTGGATCTACGACGGCGTCGGGGCGCTGGTCGCCAAGTCGGGGTTCACCGACTTCGCGTACTGGGCCGGTGACAACTTCGGTGACTGGTCGCCGTGGGGTGGTCGAGATCAGCGGGCGATCGTGTCGACGGTCGAGACCGAACTAGAACGGCAGCTGTCGACCGTGATCATGCGAGGCGGTGCCCGGCCGCGGGTTCGCAAGGTCCGGCCAGGCACCACGTTGACCGAGCAGGGCACACCAGGTGACGACCTGTACCTGGTGCTCGACGGGATGCTGGTGGCTGAGGTCGACGGTAAGCCGGCCGCAGAGATCGGGCCCGGCGCGATCATCGGCGAGCGGGCGTTGCTCGAGGGGGGCACCCGCACCGCGACCGTGCGCGCCGTCACAGCATGCCGGATCGCGGTCGCCGACGCGGATCAACTTGATCGCGACGCCCTTGTCGAGCTCTCCGCAGACCACCGTCGCGAGTACCGATCCTCGGACTCGCCGACAACGGGATAGCTGGGCGTCTCGCCTCTTGTGGGGCCGGTACCCGTGCGATCGCGGCGTCGCCGCGACCCGCATCATGATGGACCTGAGTTGTCCCGCGAGGACCGACCCGGGGGGCTTCGTGTGCGCGGATTCTGACGGTCTGCGATTCTGTCGTCAGCGCAGCCACAACGCACTCGTCGTTGCTGCATCATCTCGGCGATGGCCGTGTATAGCTGCGCCGTGAGCGCATCGAGTTCGAGTTCGTCACGGAGCTGCGCGCTGAAGGCCTCGATGGTCTTGGCCGCGTCGTACCGGCGACGGTTGAAACGACGGTCGACCGCACGCTGAATGCGAAGTCGGGCGGGCTGGAACACTCCGGCCATGGCCAGGGTGGCGCTAGCGACCACCCAAATTGGCGCGCTGGCGTCGACCCCACCAAGAAGCTGTCCGGACACGACGACCACAACGGTGTAGACCGCTGCGAGCACCGTGGTGAGCAGCGTGTACGCCAGGGTCCGACTGATCAGCCGGTCGACGTCATACAGGCGATACCTGAGGACGGCGACACCCACCGTAACGGGGATCACGACGAGAACCAGGCCGAACAGGTCGGCCACCTGTTCCGATCCGATGTCGAGCACCGTGAGGATGATCTGGCTGCCGGAGAAGGCCACGACAACGGTCACGATCGCGGCCAGCAGCAGCTTGACCTGTGCGCGTTCGGGGTAGCGCGCGCGTCTGAACCGCACCACCAACGAGGCCACGCCGGCCAGGACAGCAAGCAGCCCTCCGAAGAAGCCAAAGGCGTACAGCGCACCGAAGACGCCGGCCGGTTCGCCGCCACCGTACAGTGGCAGCATCCCGGCCCCACGCTGTGGCCACGTCGACAGCGCTGCGGCGACGGTCAGACCGTTCGCGATGCCGGCGAACCACAGGACCCATCGCCAGCGGGGGACGGCGGACGGGCGCTGGGGAACAGCACCAGCAACGCCGCGAGCAGGGAAAGTAGGATCGCGACCGACCACCCGGCCAACCAGGCCAGCCCGGCGCGTACTCACTGGCGAAGGCCTACAGCGCGCTGCCCAGCCCGAGCGCGCACAGAATCCATCCGATGGGATGCGTAGGTCGGCGGCAGACGATCAGCGCGCCGAAGTACCCGAACAGCGTCAGCGCCGCAGATATCGCGCTCTCGCTCGTGGTAGCAGCGAGATTCGCGTACTCCGGGCGGCTCAAGTTCAGGACGAGTGCGGAGACCGACAGCACCGCCGACAGGCCCAGCAATGACCAACCGAGCCAGCCGGCCGTACGCGGGCGCACATCCCCTCCTCATGCTCACACCGATTGGTCACCACGATGGTCGCGGCTGTGTGTGACGGGATCGTTACCGATCGGCCGTCTCGACCGGTTGCGCGTGAGGCCAGCCGCACGAAATTCCCTGAGAGGTCGTCACACGAGCGGGCGTGCGGGCCACATGGTGGCACCGGCCTCGCCGCGCCTGCCTGTGGCCTCAGTGGGTCGCCGTTGCCGAGCATCAGCAGCGCTTGTCTGGCGGAGTCACGACGCTGAGAGCCAGGGTGCCGCAACGTCGCGCGCGTCGGCCGTCACGCCTCCGCGTCTCCCTGCCTGCGGAGCGTTCGGCGCGTCATGCCGCCGTCGCGCTGTCGTGCGCCATCCGATATCCGGGGTGTGTCCGGGCGAGCCGCGCCGCGGCACCCGTCCGCAGCAGCCCCGTCGTGACAGGAGCCCGGGTCACGACATCAAGGAAGGCGTCGCCGTCCATGCGCTGCACCGCACCCGCGCGGTCGCAGCGCACGGTCGCCGTGCGCGGAATGCGTTCGAGCAGACCGATCTCACCGAAGTAGTCACCGGCCTCGAGCTCGTTGACCGTCACTGCGGGGCCGTCTGCTTCGCCGCTGGAGCGCACCTCGAACGCGCCTGATTCGATGACGTACAGCCCGTCGGCCGCGTCACCCTGTCGAACGACGACATCGCCGGCGGCAATCTCAACGCGCTCCAACGCTGCGGCGACGCCCTCAATCACGGTCCGCGGTGCACCCTGGAAGATCCGTGCCCGCTCGAGGAGCTCGATCACGGGCGACAGCTCGACGGCCCGGGCTCGAGCGACACGACCGAGCGCCAGCAGCCGCGGCGTCAGCG
>JAHEIS010000168.1 GCA_024639225.1 Actinomycetes bacterium
ACGAGCCGCTGCGGCGGGCGGCCGGGTTGCGGATGGTGCGAATGGCCGCGCTCTCAGTGCTCGGCCGCGGCATGAAGCGGTTCATCAAATCCGTCCCGGATGGCGACTACTATCTCTTGGCCGTTGCGGTCGATGACCGATATCGAGGATCCGGGATCGGGTCGACGCTCCTCGACTATTCCGAGGACACGGCTCGGGGTGCGGGGTGTACTCGAATCGTGCTCGACGTCGCGGAGAAGAACGCGGCTGTGCGGCGTCTCTACGAGCGCCGCGGGATGCGGGTCGTGGCCAAATCGCCATCGATCATCCTTGCGCCCAATTCCCGTGCCTGCCGGATGGTCAAGCCGCTCTGACCGTGCCGGTCAGATCTTGCGGACGACGATCCCCGTGGTCACTTTCGGCGCGAACGTCGTCGACCGCCACCGCGTCTGGCTGTCAGGGGTTGCCACTACGGTCACGTCCCGCTCGACGTCGAGGGCTTGGTCGGGCGGCACGTGGTCGCTCGGGTGGTGCTGCGCGTCTTGTGCCACCGCGTGCTGACGGTCCGAACTCCGGTCGGGCGTAGGGCGCGGCGCAACATCGGCGCGTTGCGCTCGACCCAGATGATTCGAGAGACACGGCTTAGTGAACGGCGAGGCGGGCGACGACGCGTTCGAGGATGGCGGTCCTTCGACGCCCGCCGACGTCTGGCGCCCGACACGGAGCGCCAACAGCCGTGGCACGGGGCGGACGTTGACAATGCTCATGCGTCGTTCGTACTCTCGTCCGTGTCACGCGAGTCGATCGTGCGGGTTCAGCAGCGTGATCGTCTCACCCTCGCTTCCCGATGATCGCCGCAGCATCGCGCGGGCCGATACCTATCCGCGGCGCAACCCGGCCAAGCCCCCTCGGCGCACGACATACCGTCGACACCCGGTCGGCGACCGACCAGGGTGTGTCAGATCATCGGTGTAGGTGGATCGGCCTGACAGGCTGAGCGGATCGCTCGGCCGGGAGGGACCGATGATGACCGATGACACGACCGCGACGCCGGCGGCGTCGATGTCTGAGGATGCCCAGCAGCAGCTGGTGACCGAGCTGGTCAACCGTGCGCACGTCGAGGGCGGCAGCCTGGTCGGCCCGGATGGGCTGTTGACCGAGGTGACCAGACGGGTGCTCGAGACCGGCCTGGAGGTCGAGATGAGCGAGCATCTCGGCTACGACAAACACGCGGTCGAGGGCCGCAACCGCGGCGACTCCCGCAACGGCACGAAACCGAAGACGGTGCTGACCGACGTCGGCCCGGTCGACATCGATGTCCCGCGGGATCGTGACGGCACGTTCGAACCGGGGACGGTCCGCAAACGCCAACGTCGGCTGGTGGTGTGGACGCGATGGTGATCTCGTTCGTCAGGCAACCGCCAGCACCTGCGCGCCCGTACGCGCACTCACGCTCACGACCCTAACCGGCCGGCCTTCACAGCGGCGGAAACGGCCAGCGCCTCGACCGGCGACGACCCGCCGGGTGGTCGAGCCCGACCCCCCGGAGAGGTCGCGATCGAGGTTGCGTCCCCAGTTGGATCCGCGGCTGCGTCCAGCCGGGTCGCGCTGACGGGCCGGGCCCCGCGCATCGGCGAGCTCATGTCAGCAGAATCCATGCTCAGACAATGAATCAGCCCGACGTCTAGGCTCACTGGCGCGGCAATGCGAGCGATCTGAGTTCCTGACGGGTGTCAAGCCGTTCGAGGGATAGGTTTCGGGGCGGAACGCGTCGAATGCCGGAGCGGCCGAGGTCGACTCCTGACTGCGCTGTCCCGTCCTGCGTTCTGGTGTTTGGCCTTGGTGGTACGGCGTCGGCGGCGGCGGCCTTCGTCGGGGATGGTGTAGCGATCGACGCAGATCTGGCGTCTTTCCGCGATGGTGTCTCCGCCGTCGACATCACGCAGGACGTAGCGTTGCGCCAGCACACCGCCATGCGGGTCATAGAATCGGCGCGAGGTGCACCCGCATGCAATTCAAGACCTCAGGAGAGTGGAGAGCCGAAGGCTACAGGATGGTCAGCGTGGCCTCGGTGTCTGTCTTGGCGAGCTAGCCCGGACGCTTCAACTACTTCCGCCACGGAACGTCGAAGACAACCTTTGGTTTGCCTCACTAAACGCCTTCGACATCCAACATTCGACGGACGCCTCACCGCAGGCAGAAAGCAACCAGCAACCAACAGCAAGTAACAACGTTCCCCTTGACAGGCCCGGCGCACGAGTGCTTGAGTGCGATAGCCCGGACGGATGGGGGGGCAGATGTGGGCGGGGGGGCACGGCCTGGCGGGCGTTGCGGCGCTTGACAACGACGCACCTGCGCTTCGGGCCACGCAGGTGCTGCTGTTGCTCGCGGTCACCGTCGCGGTCGGTGGCCGGGGCGCCTACGGCGGGCCGTCGCAGATCGCCGTAGGCGCATTGTTGGCGGCGGCCTTCTGCTCGGCGGTTGTGACCACGCGCGCGTCAACCCTCGATGGCGCGGCGGTCGGTTCGCGATGGATCGTCCGCTTCGTACGGCCAGAGGTCGGCGCTGTGGCGCTGATGGTTGCCGCGCTCGGGCTCTGGGCGATCGTCCGCGCATGGTTCGCAGGCGCTGCATTCGAGGGGGTCGGCGTCGCTGCGGTACTGGCGGGCACTCTGGCGAGTCTGACCGTTGCCCATCGCGCGACGCCGCCGGCTCGGGCGGCAGTGTTGACGGGACTCGTCGCGATCGGTGTGTTGCTGTCGCTGGCCGGTTGGATCGGCGTGGTTTGGCGCGTCGAACCCCTCGCGCTCGCGAGCTCGGGTGTCTGGCGGGCCGCCGGCACGTTGACGTACGAGAACGCAATGGCAGGTCTCCTGGTGCCGCTGGCCGTGGTATCGCTCGCGCACGTTGTCGACCCGGAAGGTGTTCGCCGCCGCCAGCAGATGGCCTTGGCGGCGATCACATGCGTCTTGCTCACTGGCGCCGGTGCGACCCTCAGCCGCGGCGGCGTTCTCGCCCTTGTGGTGGGCATCGCCGTCCTCAGCGTGCTCGTTGGACCGCGCCGACTGATTCGTGGGGCGTGGGGTCCCGTGATGGGCTCCGTCGTCGCCGTCGCAGGTCTCGCACCGTCGCTTGTCGCGGCGGGGTCGCCGATGCCGGTCGTCTCGACAGCCGCGCTTGCGGGCGGCGTCGCACTGGCCGCGTGGTCGGTGTGGCGACCGAGCCGCGGGCGGTGGACACGCCTCGGCGTCGTGCTTCTCGGTGTGGGCTTGAGCGGTGCGCTGATCGCGGTTGCGCTGATCGCAGCGCCGGGTCTGCGCGACGCGTTGCGGCCGCGAACGAGTGTCGCGTCGCCACATCGTGTGTCGCAGCATGCGGCGGCGTTGGCGC
>JAHEIS010000077.1 GCA_024639225.1 Actinomycetes bacterium
GCGCGATTCGTCGCCGAACAGATTGGCATCGGCGCGCTCGTCGGCATCGGCGCGGGGCTCCTGGGCGGGGTGTTGCTGAGCTGGGCCGTTCGCCACGGCGCCGCGGGCGATCTCTGGGAGGGGGTCGCCGTGATCGCCCTTCCGTTGAGCATCTTCGCGGGTGCCGACCTTCTGGGCGGCAACGGGTTCATTGCGGCCTTCGTCGGTGGCGCGATGTTCGGCAGGCTCTGCGGCGCCGGTCGGCGGCGGCGGCTGCTCCTGTTCAGCGAAAGCGAGGGTCATCTGCTCGAGCTGGGCATCTTCTTCGCGTTCGGGTTGGCATTCATGCCCGTCGTCATCGACGACATCAGCTGGAGTGCCGCGGTCTACGCGGTCCTGAGCGTGACCGTCATCCGAATGCTGCCGGTCGCCGTCGCCACGCTTGGGGCGAGCATCGACCTGCGAACCGTCCTCTTCCTCGCCTGGTTCGGGCCGCGCGGGCTCGCGAGCCTCGTGCTGGCGCTCATCATCCTCGAGGAGGGTGACGTCGCGGCCAGCGAGCAGATCTTCGTGATCGCCGGCCTCACCGTCGCGCTCAGCATCGTTCTCCACGGCCTGACCGCAACTCCTCTTGTCCAGCGCTACGCCGCCTGGACCACGACCTTGCCCGAAGACGCCGGCGAGCACATGGACATGGAGGACGTCCACGCCCGCCACGCCCCCGCCGTGACGGAGGAGGCGAATCAGCCGGAGACGACGCGGTAGACCGTCGATCGGCTGACGACGAGGATCTCCCCCTCGGAGTCGAGCCCGAACGACGTGAGCGAGTTCTCGAGGTCGCCGCGTGCGCTTTCGAGAATCTCCCGCGGCTCGCCCGGCGTTTCGCCGGCGGCGAGTGCCCACACCCTCCCGCTGCAGAAGTCGCCGTAGAGATAGTGGCCCGCGATGTCGGACACGGCGTCGCCCCGGTAGACGTGACCGCCGGTCACGGAGCAGCCGAGGTCGTGCGAGTACTCGGCGACCGGGAGGTGATGGTCCGGCACGTCGCCGTCGGAGAATCGTGACGTTCCCTCGAAGCGGGCCCAGCCGAGATTGAGACCGGCGGCGGCCTTCCCCAGCCGGTTGATCTCCTCGACCGAGTTCTGGCCGACGTCGCCGATCCAGAGCGACCCGTCGGCGGAGTCGAAACTGAAGCGCCAGGGATTCCTCAGGCCGAGAGCCCAGATCTCCGGTCGGCCGCCGCCGCCGGCAAAGGGGTTGTCCGCCGGGATCCCGTACCGCCGGCCGTCGCCGCCCCGGTCGACGTCGATGCGAAGCATCTTCCCCAGGAGGGTGTCGGTGCGCTGACCGGCGTCCAACGGGTCGCCGCCGCTTCCGCCGTCGCCCAAGCCGATGTACAGGTAGCCGTCGCTGCCGAAGGCCAGGCCGCCGCCGTTGTGGTTGCCGAAGGGTTGCTCGACCTGCATGAGCTCACGCGCCGTCGAGACGTCAACCCGCTCGCCACCGGCCTCGGCCTGGTACTCGACGACGCGGGTCGTGCCGTCGCGGCCGGTGTGGTTGAGGTAGAGGAGACGGTTGTCCACGTGCCGGGGATGGAAGGCCAGCCCGAGCAACCCCTGCTCGCCGCCCGCGCTGATCTCGGCCGACAGATCGAGAAACGGCTCGGGGCGTGTTCCGCCGGAATCGACAACGAGGATCCGGCCGTCCTGCTCGACGACGTACAGGCGCCCGTCCCCGGGGCGGGCGACTGCGGCGACTGCGGCATCGAAACCCTGCCCGACCGTCATCAGCGTCGCCGGGCCGCGCCCGGGAGGCTCGGGCGCAGCGGCGGGTCCCGTCGTCTCCGGCGCCGTCGTCGTGGGGGTGATCTCGGCGTCCGGGCCCGGATCGTCACCGCACCCCGCCCCGACGAGGACCAGGGAAGTGACGACGAGGACGGTGAGGAGAGCGCGCATGATTCGAGGATGACACGGACCGACCGCCGGACCGCGGAACCGCGGTCCGGCGGCTGCGCGGGGCGTTCCTAGGCGACGCCGATGTCGTCGCAGAGGTAGACGTCCTGGATGTGGTTCAGCAGACGGACACCCTCCGCCCGCGGGCGCTGGAACGCCTTACGTCCGGAGATCAGCCCGGCCCCACCCGCGCGCTTGTTGATGACGGCGGTGGCGACCGCGTCCTGGAAGTCATTGTCTCCCGAGGCACCACCCGAGTTGATGAGCGGAGCGCGACCCATGAATGCCCCCGCGACCTGATAGCGCGTCATGTCGATCGGGTGATCGCTCATGAGAT
This sequence comes from Actinomycetes bacterium, assembly GCA_024639225.1. GTDB lineage: Bacteria > Actinomycetota > Thermoleophilia > Miltoncostaeales > Miltoncostaeaceae > JAHEIS01. Next base: position 2,269 of record JAHEIS010000077.1, read on the forward strand.
CGGTGTAGACCCGGTCGTGGGTCTTGCCGAAGCCGATGTCCGTGAACCCCGGTGCGGATGTCTCGGGGAGCTTCTGCTTGACGATGTCGGCCTGGATCGTGACGCCGAGGTGGATCGCCTGGCTCGTGAGGTCAGAGGCGACGTGGTAGTCGACGCCGTCGGTCGAGAAGCCAGGGTTGCGCAGATAGCACCAGAGGACGGTGGCCATGCCGAGCTCGTGTGCGGCCTCGAACGCCTCGCTGACCTCGAAGATCTGACGACGACTCTCGGCGGAGCCAAAGTAGATCGTGGCGCCGACGCCCACACAGCCCATCTCATGTGCCTTCTTGACGGATCCGAACATCACCTGGTCGTAGGTGTTCGGGTAGCTCAGGAACTCGTTGTGGTTGAGCTTGAGGATGAAGGGGATCTTGTGGGCGAAGCGCCGGGCCGCGGTGCCCAGGGCACCAACGGTGGTCGTGACGGCATTGCAGCCACCCTCCACCGCGAGCTCGACGATGTTGACGGGGTCGAAGTAGTCAGGATTCGGGGCGAAGCTCGCGCTCGCGCTGTGCTCGATCCCCTGGTCGACGGGCAGGATCGACATGTAGCCGGTGCCGGCGAGACGGCCGTGGCCGAAGAGCTGGGACAGGGACCGGATGACCGGAATGGATCGGTCGGAGTCGGCGATGACGTCATCGATGAAGCTCGGACCCGGAAGCGCGAGCCGATCGGTCCGCAGCGCGGGCGACGAGAAGCCGAGAAGACTCTCGGCCCGATCGCCGAGGAGCTCTTCGATCCCGGCGAGACTGCTCGTGTCCGGTGCACTCGCCTTCTTGGTCTTCTTGCGGCTCTTGCTCGTCTTGGTCGCCACTGACGCCTCCTGTGTTCGTTCTGTCGCCGGCTCGCTGATCCTAGACGAGCGACGACCCGGACCCCGCCGGGCGGGCGTCTAGCATCGGTCGGCGTCAACCAGGGAGGAACCATGTCACGGCCGTCCGTGCTCTCGGTCGTCGGAAACCGACCACAGTTCGTGAAGGCCGCCCCGCTCAGCCGGGCCCTGCGCGAAACGTGCGACGAGGTGCTCGTCCACTCGGGGCAGCACTACGATCCGGCTCTCGCCGACCTCATCATCGATGAGTTGGGGGTTCCCCCACCCGACCACGCTCTCGAGGTGGGTCCGGGATCGCCGCCGGCGCAGCTGTCGCGGATCATCGCCCGGCTCGAACCGGTGATCGCGGAGACGCGCCCCGACCTCGTGCTGGTCTACGGCGACACGACCACGACGCTCGCGGCCGCCCTCACCGCGGCCAAGACCGACACGGCACTCGGGCACGTCGAGGCGGGACTGCGGAGCTTTCAGCGCACGATGCCCGAAGAGCAGAACCGGGTCCTGACCGACCATCTCTCCGAGTTGCTGTTCTGCCCCACTGACGCCGCCCTCGCCAACCTCGCGCGCGAGGGCGTGACCGACGGTGTCCACCGGGTCGGCGACGTGATGTTCGACGCCCACCTCATGTTCGCCGACGCCGCACGGGCGCGGCCGGGAGCGGAGAGGTGGGATCTCGGTGAGGACTATCTCCTGGTCACCGTCCACCGCGCCGCCGCGACCGACACACGCCAGGCCCTCACGGCGGTCGTGGAGATCCTGGAGAGCCTGGGACACCCCGCCGTCTTCCCCGTACATCCCCGCACCCGGGCCAAGCTGGAGGAGGCAGGCCTGAGCGACCGGGCAGAGGCGGTCCCCGGGCTGGTTCTCGCCGAGCCCCTCGGGTATCTCGATTTCCAGGCCCTGCTCCTTTCCGCCCGGGGCGTCGTCACCGACTCGGGAGGGGTGCAGAAGGAGGCGGCGTTCGCGGGCGTCCCCTGCATCACCGTGCGCGACGAGACGGAGTGGGTCGAGACCGTCGAGGCGGGGGTCAACCGGCTGACCGGCCTCGACGCCGAGCGGGTGGTGGCGGCCCTGGAGGACCTTCCTCCCCGTTTCACACCGCCGGATCTCTACGGCGACGGCGACGCAGCCGGCGAGATCAGCCGGATCATCGCCGCCCATCTCAGCTGACCGCGGCCGGCGCGGGAGTCGGGCTACAGCTCCAGACCCTCGTCGGACGGGGCCCCCGCGTCCTGCTCGCGGGGGATCTCGAACAGCTCGACGTTTCCGTAGCCGCCGGCGAGACCGCGGGGCGAGATGAGGACGTAGAGGAACGAGCGGATCGCCTTCTCGACGACATCCCACCGACGCGCCTCGACGATGTCGACCGCGCCGACGGCGCCGAACAGGCCGATCATCAGGCCGGCGATCAGCCCGCCCCCGCCGACCAGGCGATCCACGATGAGCAGGCTCGCCGCGACGAAGACCAACAGCAGGGTCGTCCGCTGGCGCCGATCGCGCGAGTCCGCGGTCGTCTCGTAGACGGCGGCCGCAGGTGGCGACGCCGTCGCGCGCACGGACTCGCGGACGCGACGGGCGCTCGAGAAGGCGGCGATGCCGCCGCCGACGACCGCCGCGACGAGCGCCATCAGCAGGGCGTCACCCGTCCGCAGGGGCGAGCCGAACAACCAGCTGGCCACCCCGTAGGCGCCGACCATCGCGGCGATCGACATCGCGAGCTGTCCCCGCCAACCGACTTCATCGCCGACTCGCACGAGCCGCGGCAGGTCCGCGAGCGTCGCGTCCTCCATATCCCCCCTCGACGAAATGGCCCCGGTGCGCGGAACCAGCGATTACCATAGGGAAATTCGTCGAACGCCAACGCCGGGTCACAGCCGGCGCGGGGGGCCGCCAGAACGTGACAACCACCGAATCGGAGAGCACCGGGCAGGCGCCGGATGACGGGCGCCCGACGCCCGAGCTGGCAGTCATCGGGATGGGGTACGTCGGTCTCCCTCTCGCGGTGACCTTCGCCCAGGCCGGCGTGCCGGTCCTCGGGCTCGACATCTCCACGGAACGCGTCGCCGCGATCAACGCAGGCCGGTCCTACATCGAGGACATCCCGTCAGAGGAACTGGCACCCCTGACGGAGTCGGGCCTCGTGCGCGCGACCGATTCCTGGGATGCGATCCGCTGGGTTGACGCGATCCTCATCTGTCTGCCGACCCCGCTCACGGGCCATCGCGAGCCCGATCTCTCCCTCGTGCTCGGTGGCGCCGAGCAGCTCGCGCAGCGGCTGAGGCCCGGACACCTCGTCGTGCTCGAGAGCACCACCTACCCGGGAACGACACGGGATGAGATCACGCCGGTGCTCGAGCGCTCGGGCCTCAAGGTCGGCGCCGATTTCCACCTGGCCTTCTCTCCCGAGCGCGTCGATCCGGGGCGCGAGGACTGGACGACCCGGACCACGCCCAAGGTCGTCGGCGGGATGACCGAGAAATGCACGGAGCGGGCAGTGGAGCTCTACTCGCGGGCGTGCGAGACCGTCGTACCGGTCTCGACGCCCGAGGTCGCCGAGCTCACCAAGCTCCTGGAGAACATCTTCCGCAGCGTCAACATCGCCCTCGTGAACGAGCTGGCGATCCTCTGCGACAAGATGGAGATCGACGTCTGGGAGGTGATCGGGGCCGCCTCCACCAAGCCGTTCGGCTTCATGCCCTTCCAACCGGGGCCAGGCCTCGGCGGGCACTGCATCCCGATCGACCCGTTCTATCTCACCTGGAAGGCGCGCGAGTACGACCTCCACACCGAGTTCATCGAGCTCGCCGGCAAGGTCAACTCCCAGATGCCCGAGTTCTGCGTGAACAAGGCCGCCCGGGCGCTCAACTCGCGCCGCAAGGCGCTCAACGGCAGCTCGGTCCTGGTCATCGGCGTCGCCTACAAGCCCAACGTGAACGACATGCGGGAGAGTCCCGCGCTGCGCATCATCGACCTCCTCGGGGAAGAGGGCGCCGAGGTCACCTACCACGATCCGCACGTCGCCGAGCTCACCAGCCGCGGCCTGCGCAGCGTGCCCCTCGAGGGCGACGCCGTCGCCGAACACGATCTGGTGATCATCGTGACCGACCACGACGGGATCGACTGGACCATGGTGGCCGACCGTGGAGATCTGGTGCTCGACCTGCGCAATGTCATCCCCGATGCGGGCGACAATGTCTGGCGTCTGTGATCGTCTGCGCAATGTCTGACTCTCTCTCCATCGCCGTGGTCGGCCTCAACTACTGGGGCCCGAACCTCGCCCGCAACTTCGCCCGGCTGCCCGGCAGCCGCCTCGCCTGGTGCTGTGATCTCGACGAGGAACTCCTCGACAGCCACCGGCCCAACTTCGAGACCGCCCGCTTCACGACCGATCTCGACGAGGTGCTCGCGGACCCGGATGTGGACGGAGTCGCCATCGCGACTCCCGTACCGACCCACGCCGCCCTGGCCCTGCGTGCGCTCGAGGCGGGCAAGCACGTCTTCGTCGAGAAGCCGATCGCCCTCACCGCCGCTGACGCCCGGGCCGTCGCCGAGTCGGCGGACGAGAAGGGCCTCGTGGCGATGGTGGACCATCTGCTGGTGCATCATCCGGCCGTCGCGAAGGTCAAGGCGATGATCGAGGCCGGCGAGCTCGGCCAGATCTACTACCTCTACGGCAACCGTCAGAACCTGGGCATCGTGCGTCCGGACGAGAACGCCCTCTGGAGCCTCGGACCACACGACATCTCGGTCATGCTCCACCTTGTCGGCGAGCGGCCGGTCGAAGCCTCCGCCAGCGGCGAGAGCTACCTCCAACCGGGGATCGAGGATGTGGTCTTCGGCCGGGTGCGCTTCCCGTCCGGCGTACTCGGGCACCTGCACCTCTCGTGGCTCGACCCGCACAAGATGCGGAAGATGACCGTCATCGGCGCCGACAAGATGGCCGTCTTCGATGACATGGAGACCGAACGGAAGGTCACCGTCTACGACAAGGGCCCCGTCCCGAGGACAGACACCTACGGCGAGTACATCCAGGTCCGCTCCGGCGACATCCACATCCCCAAGATCCCGGGCACCGAGCCGCTGCGCCTCGTCACGTCGCACTTCATCGAATCCATCCGCGAGAAGACGAGTCCGTTGTCCGACGCCTGGTCGGGCGTCGCGGTCGTCGAGGTCCTCGAGGCCATGACCGAGAGCCTCGGCAACGCCGGAGCCCCCGTCGCTATCGGAGAGGCGACATGAGCGGCGAGAACCTGGTGATGGGCGACGGCGTCGAGCTCGGCGAGGACGTCGACATCGGGGCCAACGTGGTCATCCACGACGGCACCGTGATCGGTGACAATTGCATGATCCAGGACAACGTCGTGCTGGGCAAGCAGCCCCGCGTCGGGGCGAAGTCCACGTCGAAGGTCACGTCGCTCGAACCACTGAGGATCGGCGCCGGAACGACGATCTGCACCGGATCGGTCGTCTACGCCGGGACCACCATCGGCGAGAAGGTGATCGTCGGCGACCTGGCGTCCATCCGCGAGAATTGCCGCGTCGGCGACCAGACCGTGGTCGGCCGTGGGACCTGCGTGGAGAACGAGGTCCTCATCGGCGCGCGCTGCTCGATCCAGTCGAACGTGTACATCACGCGGAGCTGTGTGCTCGAGGACGACGTGTTCCTGGCCCCGTGCGTATCGACGACCAACGACAACTACATGGGCCGTACCGAGAAGCGCCACGCCGAGTTCGGGGGGGCCACCATCCGCCGCGGCGCGCGGGTCGGCGGCGGGGTCATCCTGCTGCCGGGCGTCGAGGTCGGGGCGGAGGCGTTCGTGGCGGCCGGGGCCCTCGTCACCAAAGACGTCCCGGCCGCGAAGATGGTCGCGGGCCTGCCCGCCCGCATCTGGCGGGATGTCCCCGAAGACGAGCTACTCGAGAACGCCTGAGGATTCCCGACGACCCCGGGTCGTCAGGGTCGGATGACGACCGAGGTGCTGGCCTCGCCGTCGGTGAGCGCGACGGGGATCAGAGCGGTCTTACGGACCCCGGCCCGCCCCGGAAACGACATCTGCACCGCGTCCAAACGGACAGGAACGACGTCGCGCAGCGCCCGCCGGATCCGCGCGGCCTCCGCGCCGGACGTTTTTGCGAGAGCAGCCTTCATGCGCGTCGCCACCGACGCGCTGCGCCGGCCGCCGGCGCCCAACAGGCCCGGGACGTTGTCGGGGCCACCAAGATCTCCACCGGGAAAGAGGTCGGCGGGCTGGTTGGGTGCGATGTCGATCTCATGCCGGCCCAGCGGGATACGCCGGGGCACACGGAAGCGGACCTTGTAGGAGCGGGCGCGCGCCCGGTAGGGCTTCACGCGCACGACGAGGGTCGCGATCCCACCGCGGCGGACCACGCGCGGACGGATCCCCGCGCCGATGATCTCCGCGCTTCGGATGCCCTTGGAGACCGTCTGGTCGATACGGATCGACGAGATCGGCACCGGGCGCAGGTCGTTCTGCATGAGGGCCGCGAGATGGCTGCCGACGATCGGTTCGATCTCCTGAACGACGTCGTTGGAGGCAACGTAGCGGCCGCGCGCGATGATGGGCTTCTTCCACAGCGGACTCGTGATCCGCATCCGAATGTAGACCGTTCCGGGGGCCTCGGCGTCGCGCACCCGGGAGACGCCCTCGCGTTGGATCGTGTCAGCAAGCGCCGGTGCCAGGCGTTCATCGGGCGCCATGCGGAGGTTCAGGTTCACCCGCGCCCCGGTCCCGGCATAGTGAGCGTTGACGGTCACGGGGATACCGGAGGTCTCGCCGACGACCGCGGTGACGCCGGTCGAGTAGTCGCCCGTGACGCGACCTCGGATGCGTCCGAGGTCCCCGAGTTTGTAGCTCAGGCCGGTGATCGGCGCCGGGACCATCGCGAGGACCTTCCCGTCTCCGAGCATGGCGTCGATCTCGCCGAGCCCGAGCACCGGATGGCCCACGCCCCAGATCTTGGCGCCGTCAACGTAGGTGATGGTCCCGAGGCCGCCGATGGCGAGGTCGCCACCGATCAGCTGGATGGACATCGGTGCGGCGGGCGCCAGCGGCGAGCCGACCGGCGGGAGGCTGCGCCCGGGAACGAACACCGGCTCATCCAGTCCCGCGGTGGACAGGGTCGAGCCGAGATTCCGGCCGAGCCGCGAGGTCCAGCCGGAGGCGGTCCAACGGACGAGGGGGTGCAGCACATGGGTGTTCGGGGCACGCCGCTGGCGGCGAACGGCGCTCTCGCGATCCGGGGCCATCCGGACGCGACGAAAGGCCCGAGGGCGTGCACTGGTCGTCCGCGGCTCACCGATGAACGTCCCGGCACGAAGCATCGCCTCGATGGGCGTCGCACCGCCGATCAGGCTTCCTTCGTCACCGGTCCCGAAGGCGAGCGCGCCGATCAGCCGGCGTTGCCCGGTCCCGTCGGTCACATAGAGCGGGCTGCCGCTCATTCCCTGGGCGAGCCCGCCGCTGCGCTCCAGCAGGTCGCCAGAGGCGCGGAAGAGCACCACCTCGGGCGCCGGGCCCTGGCCCTGGCCGGCGACCTCGATCACCTCGAAGTCGAAGGTGGCCAGCTCGTTGCCCTCGACCGCGGTGACGACCTCGCCCGTCATCCCCGGCGCCACCTCTGAGAGGGGCATTATCGGTTCGGCGCCCGCTGCGGGCCCGGCGAGCAGGGCCGCCGCGATCAGGCCACAGGCGACCGGGAGGGACACACCTTGTCGTTCAGCCCGCAAGCAGCTCCTTGGCGACGGCGGGAGTGACACGACGACGGCTCACGCTGAACCATGTCTCCCGGAGGCCCAGCCTTGCCTTCATCTGGGCGCCGGTCAAGGTCACGCGCCGGCCGGAGCGGGCAACCACCAGAGCTTTCTTCACTCGCGGCGACCTCCCGCGTTCGGTCACGCGCAGCGCGGTGACCGCCTCGCCGAGGCCGAGGCTTCGTCCGAGCTGCTCCGGTGTGAACGCCGGTCGGTCGGGCCAGCGGTGCAGCGGTGAGATCCGGTCGAAGCGGTCGGGGACGGAGCGGAGATACGGCCGGGCCTGCCCCGCCCAGACATTCTCGTTGTTCTCGGTGCGCCCGCCGGAGGTCGAGAAGAAGAACGCCGGGATCACCTGCCCGCGATGCACGATGACCACCCGACGGGTGGCACGGACCGCGGCGTTCGTGCGCGGATCCTCCGCCAGGAGCCCTCCGTATACCTGACTCCGCGTGTCCGTGTAGACGTCGAATGCGCCGCTGCGGCGGCGAGTCGCCAGGGCGTAGCTCCGCGCGGCGATCGCCTGCGCCCGCAACGCCGCGGGCGCGTCATCGCCCCACGCGGACGGCATCTCGCGGGGCACGACGCCCTGCAGATACTGCGTGAGCGGAACGGCGTTGATGACGTCGGTCAGGTTCCCGCGACGACGGAACCGCAGCCACCCGCGATAGGGAAGACCGCCGGGCCGGCGGATCGTGAGGATGCTCCGCCCGCGCGGCTCAAAGCGCAGTGAGGAGCGAGCGGCGGCAACCCGTCCACCGCCCGGCCCGAGGACCTCGACCCGCCCGCCGCGGACCACCACGCGGTAGACGGTGCCGGGCCGCAGATTGCGCGCGCGGCGCCCGGCGCCCTCGGTCACGACGCGCCAGGGGCCGTCGGAGGTCACCTGACCCCGCGCCACCGACGTGTGCAGCAGGACCTTGATGCGACGCGCCGGCACCCGCCTCAGCGCGGTGCCGCGGTAGTAGTGGCGTAGGATCCGTCCCGTCGTCCAGCCGGCGAGAGCGCGGCCGCGGGCTCCGTACTGCGACATCCCGATCCCGTGTCCCCAGCCGCGACCGTTGAACACGAAGATCGTTCGCTTGGCGGTCGGCTGGGCAGGGGCAGGCGTCTCCGGCTCCGGTGGGACGGGGGCCGGTAGCGGCGCGGGCGCAGGTGGCTCGAGAGGCGGCGGAACCGCCGCGGCGGGAGCGGCCGCAATGCCGACGAGCGCGGCGGCGAGGACGACGGGACGGACAGCGATCGTGCGCGCGAGAAGAGTAGCCATCCCTCTATTTTCGACCGTTTGACCCCCAACCTGTGCAAGGACCGTTGCCATCCGGGCAGATGCTCGCGGTGGGGAGGAGTGTTCGTCGTCGGCCGTGACGTGACATGAGAGCAGGCGGGCGCGGCGATCGTCCCCCTGATCGCCAAGGCTAGAGCCCGTCCGGGGCGGGCCGCGGCACCCGGTTCGCGCGGAACGGGGTAGCGGGGCCACGGTGCCGGAGCCCGTGAGGCGGAAGCGTGGGTTGTCCGGTCAGCCGTGAGACCCCAGCCGATATCGTCCACCCGCGTGCGCATCGCCTACCTTGATCTCGACGGGACTCTCCTGGGCGCCGCCGGGAACTTCCTCGCCGACGAGCACGGGGCGCCGACCGATGCCGGGGTGAGGGCCCTCGCTCTGCTGCGCAACCGCGGTGTCCCCTACGTCTTCGTGAGTGGCCGGAGCCGAAGCCGTACCGCCGAGGCCGCCCGCATGCTCGGCGCTGACGGCGCGCTCGGCGAGCTCGGGGCACTCCACAGCGGATATCCGGTCGCGCCCGGGCAGACCGTGCACGAGGCGATCGCCGCGACCGGGCTGCCGGCGAAGTTGCTCGAGCGCGAGCGCGGACTGGAACCGCACCCGGTGTCGGCGATGGGTCGCGAGGGAAGCCATGTCCTGCGGGGACGAGCCTCGGACGACGCCGCGGACTGGGTGCACGCGACGAGCAACGGACGCCTGCGGCTGGCCGACAACGGCCGGATCGGTCCGGGGGACACGCGCGTCTTCCACCTGCTGCCGGCGGAGGCGAGCAAGGCGCGTGCCGTCGCCGTCGACATCTCCGAGCGCGACTGCGATCCCGCGGCCTGCCTGTCAGTCGGCGACAGTCGGGAGGACATGGAGATCGCCCGATCCGTGGGCACGACGGCCCTCGTGGCCAACGGCCGAGACGCCGAGCCCGAACTGGCGAAGCTGGCGAGCTTCGTCACATCCGCAGGTCACGGCGCCGGAGTGCTCGAGGCCGTGGAGCGCTGGCTGGGCTAGGTCTCAGCGGTCGTCGCGGCGTCGCACCTCGAGGGACGGGTCGGCCAGACGGCGCGCGATGACGTCGATCGCCTCGGGGTTCTCGTCCACCAGCAGGAAGCGCCGCCCGAGCTCGCGGGCCACAGCGCCGGTCGTTCCGCTGCCCGCGAAGAAGTCCAGAACACGATCGCCCGGTCGCGACGAAGCCTGGACGATGCGGCGCACCACGCCTTCGGGCTTCTGGGTGGGATAGCCGGTGCGCTCCGCGCCCCGCGTCGCGACGATGGTGTGCCACCAGACGTCGGTCGGCAACTTCCCGCGACGCGCGCGCTCGTCGGTCTGGAGACCGGGTGCCATGTACGGGATCCGGTCGACGGCCTCCTGGTCGAAGAAGTACTCCTCAGGATCCTTCAC
>JAHEIS010000169.1 GCA_024639225.1 Actinomycetes bacterium
GTCGTCCAGCAGGCCCGCGGAGACCGGTCGCGGCGAGTGGTAGGCCCAGAGCTTTCGGCAGATGAACTCGGGGTGTCGCGGGTCGTCGATGGCCGCGTCGACGATCTCGATGGGTGTGAACGGACCCCGGCGCCCAAGCACGGTCTTCTGGCCGCGGTCGTGGGCGGCACCGTCCCAGCCGAACTCCTGGCTCTCGAAGTCGTAGGTGTAGCCGGTCAAGGCCCGCGCGGCGTCGCGCACGTCCGCCTCGGTGTAGCCGTTGTTCGCGCCGAGGGTGAAGAGCTCGAACAACTCCCGGGCGAAGTTCTCGTTGGGTTCCTCCTTGGAGGAATTGACCATCGAAAGGAAGTGCTGCATCGCCCCGTCGACGGCGATCGCCCGGGCGAGATCCCGGAACGCGCCGAGCGCGCCCTCCTGCAGCGTGGCGTACTGGTCGAGCATGAGCTGCGGGCTCGGCACCTCGTCCTGGCGCGTGGCGAAGTGGTCATGCCAGTTGAGCGTCATCCGCTCGAGCAGTGGATGGCGGGTCCGCACGGCGCGGTCGAGCCACCACAACTGGGGGTGACCGTAGGTTCCGACGAGATCGAGCTCCTCGCCGTCCACCAGCAGGGGCCCCGGGCCGTCGACGCCCTCACCCTCCGGGTTGAGGAGAGCGTCAACGGTGGCGTCCACCCCCGCCCGCGCCCGCTCGGCGATCTCCTCGCGTTGCGCACCGAAGCCGGCGCGCCAGAGGAGCCGATGGACGCGCTTCTCATCGTCGGTCATCGTGCGCACGGCGACGTTCCCGGGCGGAGGCGGGCCGGAGGCGCTGTGATCACGACGGGCCACGGCGCGAGGCTATGGACTCTTCCGGCGAATCGCCATCGGAGCGTGGCGATACCCCCCTGATGGGGAGGCTCGTTGGTCGGGCCCGAACAGAGACCGGCGTCGCGGGCGCGGGTGTTCCTTGATCCGGGGGCGCTCCCTGCCGATGAAGACGGCATGCCTCTGCACTCTCGGAGCGGACGACCGCTGCCACGAATCCCCCGCTCAGAAAGGGGCCAGATCGCCACTTACGCCGCCGCCTCACTCGGCGTCTTCGGCCTCGTCGGCATCGGCCTCAACTTCGCCCTCGCCGCGGGCGTCTCATGGGCCGTAGCGGTCGGCGCGAGCCTCGTTCTCCTCTACCTCGCGCTCTTCTCCCTCGTGGTTCTCGCCTCCCGCGGCGTCCGGGCACACGAGCACGCTCAGCTCCGACGCCTCGGCGAGGACGAGCTCACGGGACTCCCCAACCGCGAGCAGTTCCGGACCCAGCTCACCGGCCTCCTCGAACGCCGTACTGACGACGACAGCGTCACACTGCTGCTCATCGACATCGACGGGTTCCAACTCATCAACGAAACCGTCGGACGCGAGCGCGGCGATCTTGTGCTGGAGCGCGTCGGCCGGCGCCTCGCGGGCCGGATCCGTGACGAGGACCTCGTCGGGCGGGTCGGCGGCGACGAGTTCGCGATCGCCGTTGACGGACTCGCGTCGGGCGGCGACCTTGCCCGCGTGGCCTACCGCTTTCTCGGCGTCATGACCGAGGCGGTCCAGGTCGATGACATCGACCTCGATGTCCGCTGCTCAGTCGGCATCGCCCGCTATCCCGACGATGCGGACGACGCCAAGAGCCTCCTGCGACGGGCGGACATCGCCCTCTACGCGGCGAAGCAGAACCGTTCGGTCCTCGAGGTCTATGAGCCTGATCTCGACCATTTCTCCCCCGACGCGTTGGAGCTGGCCGCGGAGGTCCGGGCCGGCATCGCCGAGGATCAGTTCGCTCTCGAGTTCCAGCCCAAGACGGAGATCGCCTCCGGCGAGCTGACCGGCTTCGAGGCGATCGTGTGCTGGAACCACCCGTCTCGCGGACGCGTCCCCCCGGCGAGTTTCATGTCGGCGGTCGCGGCCCTCCCCATCGCCCGCGACCTGACCCACCACGTCCTCCGCCTGGCGCTCGAGCAGGTCGGCCTCTGGCGAGATGCCGGCCTCGACACGAGCGTTGCCGTCAACCTCACTGCCCGGGACGCGAGCGACCCGCGACTGCCGCGCGCCGTCACCGACCTCCTCGACGCGACGGACCTCGAGCCGCGCCACCTGGAGCTCGAGCTGAACGAGGACGCCGTACTCGGCAATCCCGACCAGACGCGCGTGGTCCTCACCGAGCTCCGACGCGTGGGATGTCGCGTGACGATCGACGACTTCGGCACCGGCATGGCCAGCATCAACAGCCTCTCCAGCCTTCCGCTTGACGCGCTCAAGCTCGACCGGAAGGCCATCGCGGCGATGACGGACGACCCCCGTGCCGAGGCGGTCGCGCGCAACGTCGTCGACCTCGGGCACGCTCTCGGGCTCGAGGTGATCGGCGTGGGCATTGCCGAGGACGGGACGCTCTCAGCCGTCACGCGCATCGGCTGTGACACCGTCCAGGGCTGCGGAGTCGAGGGCCCGCTGCCGCCCGCGGAGATCGAGCGGCGCTTTGCCGGCGGAGACTCGTTCGCCCCGGTGGCTGCCGCGGACTCTCCGTCGTGACCACCACGCGTCGTGCGACCTCTGAAGATGTCGCGCCCCGGATCGCGTTCGGGCATCGCGGATCCGGGGCGCCGGGCGCTCGTCGCCGGCGTCTCCGGCGAGGAGCAACCGTGCGCTCAGCGCACGGACAGACTCGGCGGGTCGCGCCTCTCGGCGACAGTTGTGCCGGCCCGTGGCAGCATCACGACAACGCCGACCACGGCCCAGACGCCTCGGGCACCCCGCTGAGCAACTGCATGGCGCGAGGCTACGGTGAGCGACGTGGCCGAGGGGATCGTCTCATAGGGTCGGCGCGCCGAACTTCACGGGCCCTGACAAACCTGACAATCCATTGATCTGATCAGTCGGGCCCCGGTCCGACCACGGTCCCGGGTGGGCGCGGCGGACGCAGGGTCCCCGGATCCAGAATGTCTGTCGGTCCCGGCGGAATCGTGCCCGGGTCTCTGCCGGGGTCTCTGCCGGGGTCTTCCCCCGGGTCCTTGCCGGAGTCGTTTCCGGGATCCCTGCCCGGGTCCCCGCTCGGGTCACGGCCGGGGTCGTCGCGGTCCTTCGTGCCGGGATCCGGTTGCCCGCCGCCGGGGTCTCCGGACTGAACCGGTTCACGCGGCGGCGGCTCATCCTCGAGCTCCGGGGCCGGCTCCGGCCGAGGCAGCGGATCGCGGGGCTCGGGAGCCGGCTCGGGGACACGCCCCTCTCCCGCGACCTGGGGCGACTCGGCGTCAGCCGGAGGCGCGCCGGGATCCGGAGCCGGCGGCGGAGTTCTGCGCGGCGTCTCTCGCTCGACCGCCGGA
>JAHEIS010000078.1 GCA_024639225.1 Actinomycetes bacterium
GCGACCTGCCGCCGGCGCCCGAGCCGCCGCCCGAACCGGAGCCGCCGCCGGTGCCGGCGCCGGCGCCGCCCCCCCCACCGGAGCCGGTCGCCGACGTCACGCCGCCCCCAGCCGAGGTGCCGGACGCCGCCGAGCCGGTCCCTGCGCGCACGGGTCCGGCCGCGCCGGCGGATGGGTCAACAGGCGCTTTCGATCTGTCGCGCGATGTCGCACCGCGGCTGGTGGTCGAGGCCGGCGATGGGCTGTCCGTCGGCGATGAGGTCACCCTGGAGGGCGGCCTGACGATCGGCCGGGCCGGGGCGAGTGACCTCTGCCTCAAGGACGAATTCGCCTCCCACACCCACGCACGGATCGTGCGCCGGGGTCAGTTCTTCTTCATCACGGACCTCGGCTCCACCAACGGAACCTTCCTCAACGACCGCCGCCTCGACGCCGATGCGCAGCTCCGCGTCCGGGACGTGATCCGCCTCGGGGACACCCGATTGCGGTACGAGGAGTAGTGATGCCCGAACCGCTGCGGATCGTCGAGCTCGCGGCGCGCTCGGAGACCGGCCCGACCCGTGAGCACAACGAGGACCGGTATCTCGCCGCGGACGGGCTGCTGGCGGTGGCCGACGGAATGGGCGGCGCCCGCGCCGGCGAGGTGGCGGCCCAGATGGCCATGGACTCACTCGAGTCGGTGCGCCGCGCCGCTGATGCCGAGGACCTCGCCGGTGCTCTGCGTCGGGCCAACGAGGACATCCACGCGGCGTCCTCCGAGCCCGACAAGTCGGGCATGGGGACGACCGCAACGGCCGGAGTGGTACGCGGCAGCAGCCTGTACCTCGCCCACGTCGGGGATTCGCGCGCCTACCTGTGGCGCGATGGCGCGCTGGAGGCGCTCACCGAGGATCACTCCGTCGTTGCCGAGCTCGTCCGCAGCGGACAGCTGACCAAAGCCGAGGCGGCTACCCACCCGCACCGCAACGTGATCACGCGCGCGCTCGGAGCGGCGCCGTCGGTGGAGATCGACACGCCGGAGCAGGGCCTGCTGGCGGGAGACATCATCCTCATCTGCAGCGACGGCCTGAGCGGCGCGATCCCCGACAAACAGATCGGCGCGACCATCGCGGGGGGTGGTGGCCTCGACGCGATCGCCGAACGCCTGGTGGCGATCGCCAACGAGAGCTCGGGGGCGGACAACGTCACGGTAGTCATCGGTCGCGTCGACGACGCCCCGGCCGAACCACCGCTCGGCGGTGGAGCGGGGAGCGGCGAACGGCGTTCGCTGCCGGTGTTCGAGGAGGCCCGCACTCGCTCGCGCCGCGGACTGAAGCCGCTGGTCGCCGCGGCCCTGACGCTCCTGGCCCTCGGCATCGGGGCGGTCGCGTGGGTCGACTCCCGCAGCTTCACCCTCCGTGAGTCGAGCGGCGAGATCGAGGTCGCCCGCGGACTACCGATCGGTCTGCAGCGCACCTGGCAGCCGACGGGCGTGCCCGCATCGGCCCTCGAGGAGGCGGGCGACCCGCTGACCGGTGGGACGCGAGGTCGGGGCGAGGCCGTGCGCGACGCCGTCGACCTGATCTGGAGCCGGGGGATCACGCTCCCGAAACCCCTCAGCACACCCGACCCGGACCCCGCCGCCGCCCGGCCGCGACCCGCCCCGACAGCCACCGGGCCGGAGCAGCCCTGATCCGAGATCCGCGGACAACCGAGCTGGCACTGCTGGTGCCAGCCGCCATTCTGGGCCTGCTCGCCGCCGTGTCGGTGACGACGGCGCGCGCCGGCGAGCTCGACCTGGGCATCCTTCCGGGCGCGGGCGCCGCGATCGCCATGTTCGCGGTGATGCACCTCGCGCTACGGCGCTGGACGCCGGAGGCCGACCCGTACATCCTGCCCCTGGTCGGGGTGCTGACCGGCATCGGCCTGGCTGAGATCCACCGGCTGAATCCCGAGCTGGCGCGCCAGCAGCTGATCTGGATCGCGATCGCCACCGTCATCTTCGTCGCCGTGCTGTCCCTCGTCCCGGACCCGCGCCGGCTACAGGACTACCGCTACATCTTCGGTGTCGCCGCCGTGCTGCTGCTCCTCGCCACGATGGTCTTCGGTGAGACGATATTCGGGGCGCGGCTCTGGATCCGGCTGCCGGGCGGCCAGACGGTGCAGCCGGGCGAGCTCGTCAAAGTGCTGCTGGTCCTCTTCCTGGCGGGCTACCTGCGCGACAAGCGTGAAGTGCTGGCGGTGCCCACCCGGCGCCTGCTGGGGATGGGCGTGCCGGCGGCTCGCCACTTCGGACCGGTCGTCGCGTTCTGGGGACTGGCACTGCTTCTCGTCGTCGCCCTGAACGACTTCGGCACGGCGCTCCTGTTCTTCGGGGTGTTCCTCGCCATGCTCTTTCTCGCCTCGGGGCGGGTGGCATACGTCGCCATCGGCGGGGCCCTGTTCGCAGCCGGCTCCGCGCTCGTCCTGTCCGCCGTTCCCCGCGTCGGCGACAGAGTCGACGCCTGGCTCCGCCCCTTTGATGACCCCGACGGGAAGGGGTACCAACTCGTCCAGTCGCTCTACGCGATGGCCGACGGCGGAACGATCGGGCCGGGTCTCGGCCAGGGCTTCCTGGTCCAGGCCAACGGCAATCCCGTCATCCCCACGCTGGAGACCGACTTCATCTTCGCCGCCATCGCGACCGAGCTCGGCTTCGTGGGAGCCGTCGGCGTTCTGTTGACGTTCCTGCTCCTGGTCCAGCGGGGATTCGTGGTCGCTATCGGGGCGCCGGATGGTTTTCTGAAGCTGCTCGCCGGGGGCCTCACCGTCGTCGTGGGTCTACAGGCCCTCGTCATCGTCGGGGGGATCGTGCGCCTCATCCCACTGACCGGGGTGACCCTGCCGTTCATGAGCTACGGCGGATCCAGCGTGGTCGTGAACTTCGGCCTGATCGCGATGCTCGCGCTGGTGAGCCATCGCTCCGCGCGAGGAGCCGCGCGGTGAACCGCTCCCTGAGGCGTCTGTACCTCGCCGCCGTGGCGGGATTCGTCGCGGCGGTGGCCATGCTGGGGTACTGGCAGATCGTCGCCGCGCCGGGGCTCCGGGATGAGGCGGGCAACCTCCAGCAGATCCAGCGGGAGCGCCTCGTCGATCGCGGGCGCATCACGACAGCCGACGGGCAGCTGCTCGCCGCCAGCCGGGCCGTACGCACCGAGGGCCAGCGGGTCTTTGAGCGTGTCTACCGACGGGGCGACCTCGCACCGCACGTCGTGGGCTATTCGACCACCCGCGAGGGCCGGACGGGCGTCGAATCGGAGTGGAATCGCTTCCTCGCCGGCAGCTACGGCATCCAGCCGATCCTCCAGCGCCTGGAGCTGGATGAAAAGCGTGGGGCCGACCTGCGCCTGAGCATTGACAGCCGGATCCAGGAGGCGTCACGCGGCGCCCTGGCGGGCCGCGCCGGCGCCGTTGTCGCCCTGGACCCGCGCAGCGGCGCCGTGCGCGCGATGGTCTCGGGGCCGGACTTCGACCTCAGCGACGTCCAGACGGATTTCGAGGCCATCCGCGGACGCGACGGCTCGCCGCTGTTCAACCGCGCCACGTCCGGGCTGTATGCGCCGGGCTCGACCTTCAAGGTCGTGACCGCGACGGCCGGTCTCGGCGAGGGCGGCCTGTCACCGCGCAGCGTCTTCGACGACACGGGCACCTTCGCGACGCCGGGGGGGCCCATTCGCAACTTCGGCAACGCGCGGTTCGGAGAACACACGCTCGCGACCGCCCTGACCCGAAGCATCAACACGACCTTCGCCCGCATCGGCACCACCGTCGGCTCGGACATCATGGCGGCCACGATGCGCGGCTTCGGCTTCGGCGAGACGCCCCCCGTCGACCTGCCGCCGGGCGAGGTCGTCGCCTCGGGCCGCTACGACGGGCGTACGGCGCGAGCCCTCGCCGAGGAGGGCGTCGACGTCGCCCGGCTCGCCATCGGACAGGAGAAGCTTGCGGTCACGCCCCTGCAGATGGCCATGGTCGCGGCCGCGGTCGCCAACGACGGCACGGTCATGGAACCGTTCATCCTGGAGTCGGCCCGCGACCGAGGCGGCAACACGGTCTTCGAGAAGGACCCGAACGAGATCGGCCAGGCGATGTCAGCCGACGTCGCTGGCGAACTCAACGGGATGATGCAGGGCGTCGTGAGGGAGGGCACCGGCACCGGCGCCGCGCTCGCCGGCATTACCTCCGTGGCCGGCAAGACCGGCACGGCCGAAACCGGGGAGGCGGGCCTCAACCACGCGTGGTTCATCGGCTTCGCACCCGCGGACGACCCGGCGGTCGCTGTGGCGGTGGTCATCGAGAACACGCCTGGCCAGGGTGGTACCGAGGCTGCGCCGGTCGCACGGGAGGTCCTGGCGGCCGCGGTGGAGGCGGGATGAACCGTCCAAAACGACACCGGGACGACACCGCCCGGCGCGGCGGGCCCGTAGGGTTGGCGAGATGAGCCCTCCCGGACCCGGCGATCTCATCGGCGACCGCTACGAGGTGCGCCGGTTGCTCGGCACCGGCGGCATGGCCCAGGTCTGGCTCGGTCACGACCGCGTCCTCGACCGGCCGGTCGCGATCAAGATCCTGTCCGAGCGCTACGCCGCCGATCCGGCGTTCGTCGAGCGCTTCCGGCGCGAGGCCAGCGCAGCTGCGGGCCTGAACCATCCCAACATCGTGTCGGTTTACGACCGCGGCGAGGCGGACGGCAGCTACTACATCGTGATGGAGCATCTCGAGGGCCCCGAGCTCAAACAGGTGCTGCGTGACAGCGGGCCCCTTCCGGCGGGGCAGGCGATCGATCTGTGCCAGCAGATTCTCGGCGCCCTGGGCGCTGCCCACCGGCGGGACATCGTCCACCGTGACGTCAAGCCGCAGAACGTCCTCCTGTCGAAGGGCGGCCTGCTCAAGGTCACCGACTTCGGCATCGCCCGCGCCGGCGCGGAGTCCGACATGACCGTCGACGGTTCGGTCATCGGCACGGCGCAGTACCTCTCTCCCGAGCAGGCGCGCGGCGACGACGTGACCGCCGCCAGCGACTGCTACTCGGTCGGGATCGTCCTCTACGAGATGCTCACCGGTCAGGTGCCCTTCGATGGGGAGAAACCCGTCGCCGTCGCGATGCAACAGGTGTCCGATCCGCCCGACGATCCGCGGACCCTGCGCGGCGATATCTCGCCGGAGCTCGCTGCCGTCGTGCTCAAGGCTCTCGCCAAGCGCCCCTCAGACCGCTATCGCACGGCGGACGAGTTTGCGCGCGCCCTGGAGGAGGTCCGCCCCGCGGGAAGCGGGGAACAGTCGACCCAGGTAATGACCGCGCGCACGCAGCCGACCCGTATCCAGCGCCGAGCCGCCGCCACAACACCGCCGCCCGCCCAGCGTTCGCCTGTGGCGCTCGTGATCACCCTGTCCCTGATCGCGCTGGTCCTGCTCGGTCTCGGGCTCTTTCTGATCGGGGACGGTATCCCCGGAGGCGGGGATGACACCGTCACCGTCCCTGACGTCGTCGGTGAGACCCAGGCCGTCGCCGAGGCCGCGGTGAGGGGCGCGGGGCTCGAGTTCGAGTCGGTGCCCGAGACCGATGAGAACACTCCCGTCGGACAGGTGATCCGTACGCGCCCTGATCGTGAGCAGCGGCCTGCCCAGCGCAGAGATACCCGACGTGACCAACCGCCTCGTCGACGATGCACGGCTCGCTCTCGCCCAGAGCGGCTTCACGGTGAGAGTGGAGCGCGACAACAACCCCGCGAGCCCTGACACGGTCTATGACCAGCGGCCGGCAGGCGGCGAGGCCCGACCGCAGAAGTCGGAGGTCGTTCTCTTCGTCAGCGACGGGCCGGCCGAGGCCACCGTGCCCGGAGTCATCGGCGAGTCGCGCGAGGCCGCCGAGGACCGCATCCTCAGCTCCGGACTCAATCCCGTCGTGACCGAGCAGCCGACCGGGGGCGCCGCGCCCGGCACGGTGATCTCGCAGAGCCCGGGCCCCGGCGAGATCGTCGACGGGGCCAGCGACATCAACCTCGTCGTCGCCACCGAGCCGGAGTTCCTGCCGATCCCGGACGTCGTCGGACTCCCGCGCGAGGACGCGGAGCGGGCGCTCAGTAGTTTCGCGCCGGCGGTCATCGGCGCGCGCGAGGACGGCCAGCCCGCCAACACCGTCGCGGAGGTCATCCCGGGAGTGGGGACCGAGCACATGGTCGGCGACCGGGTCGAGCTGATCCTCTCGCGTGGCCCGGGAGACGCCCCCGAGCCGGACTCCGGCGACGGGGAGCCGCCGCCCGTCGAGACGGGCGACGGGGAAGTCGGGTCTCCGTGAGCACGGTGGTCTTGGCCGGAGGGCGCAGCAGCGAACACGACGTGTCGCTCGCCTCGGCCCGATCAGTGTCCCAATCGCTTCGCGGCAACGGTCACGACGTGATCGATGTGCTCATCGGGCGCGACGGGCGCTGGACCCGGGACGGAGAGCCGGTCGCCCTCGCCCCGTGCGTCGACGGTCCGGCGCTCGTCGACCTGAGAGACGGCGGACGGACGCCGGTCAGCCTGGTCTTCCCGGTCCTCCACGGCCCGTTCGGGGAGGACGGCACCGTCCAGGGCCTGTGCGAGACCGTCGGCGTGGCCTACGCCGGCGCGGGCGTCGCCGCATCGGCCATCGCCATGGACAAGGTGACCTTCAAGGCCTTCATGGGACAGGCGGGAATCCCGGGTGTGGAACACGTTGCCATCGACTCGCAGGACTGGCGCGGCGGAGTGAGCATTCCCGAGCGGGTCGCGCGCGAGCTGGGGTACCCCTGCTTCGTCAAGCCCGCCTCGCTCGGTTCCAGCGTGGGAATCACCCGCGTCAGCGAGCCCAAGGACCTCCGGGTCGCGGTGGAGACCGCCCTGGCTTACGGGCCGCGCGCCATCGTCGAGCGGGGGGTCTCGGGGCGCGAGATCGAGGTCGGCGTCCTCGGCAACGACGAGCTGGTCGTCTCGCCGCCGGGGGAAATCGAGTACGACGCCGAGTGGTACGACTACACGACCAAGTACTCGCCCGGACTGATGCGCCTGAGCGTTCCGGCGGACCTCGACGACGAGACGGCCGCCGAGGCGCGAGCGCTGGCCGCCGAGACCTACCGAGCCATCAACTGCCGGGGGATGGCCCGGGTCGACCTCTTTCTCGAGGGCGGCAAGCTCCTGGTCTCCGAGCTGAACACGATCCCGGGCTTCACCCCGACGAGCGTCTACGCCAGCCTGATGGAACAGGCCGGCATCGGCTACGCCGAGCTGATCGACCGGATCGCGGCACTGGCGACGGAGACCGCCCGCGCCGCGGCCGAGTACCGAGCGTAGGCACGACGCAGTTCCCCGTTTTTTCGGTCCGAGGAGCCCGCGTCTGGCCACGTCCGGGCCGACTACCCGGACGTGGTGGTCGCTGATCCGTACTACCCCCGGACGAAGCGATAGAGCCGACCGCCGGCGAGCAGGTAGACCGTCCCGTCGGCGCCCTCACCGAACGAGGTGATGTTGCCCACGCGCTGGCCGAGGTTCGTCTCCAGACGGACTCCGCCGGGCTTCGGGCCGGCCCTCATGGTCCAGATCCGGCCGCTGCAGAAGTCGCCGTAGATGTAGCGACCCCGTAGCCGCGGGACCGTCTTGCCGCGGTAGACATAGCCCCCGGTCACCGAGCAGCCCTGGTTGTGGCTGTACTCGGCCACAGGCCCGATCGGCTTTCTCCCACGCACCACCCCGCCGAAGCGGCGCGAACCCTCAAAAGCGTTCCACCCGAGATTCGCACCCCGGGCGCGGCGCGGAGTCAGGAAGTCGATCTCCTCGCGGGCGTTCTGACCGACGTCGCCGATCCAGAGGTCACCGCGAGCGCGGTCGAATGAGAAGCGCCAGGGGTTGCGGACGCCAGAAATCCAGATCTCGGGCCGCGCCGAGCGCGATCCGCGGAAGGGATTGTTCTTGGGAATGCGGTAGGCGTTGCGCCGCGTGCGGCCGTTCACATCGACGCGCAGGATCTTGCCGAGAAGCGAGTTGAGCCGCTGCGCGCGGCCCCCCGGGTCGCCGCCGCTGCCGCCGTCGCCGGTGCCGACGTAGAGCATGCCGTCGCGGCCGAAGGCGAGATGGCCCCCGTTGTGATTGGAGAACGGCTGGCCGATGCGCATCAGGGTCCGGTGCGGCCGCTGGCGCGCCCGGTTGACGGTCGGCCGGATCTTGCCGCGCACGCGGCGCGTACCCCGACGAAACTCGACCACGCGCGTCGCCCCCGAGCGATCGGTGTAGTTGACGAAGAAGCGACCGTTCCGCGCGTAGCGGGGATGGAATGCGAGACCCAGCAGCCCGCGCTCGCCGCCGCGGGAGATCCGGCCCGAGACGTCGAGGAACGGGCGGCCCAGAAGCCGTCCGCGCTGGATGACCCGGATCTTCCCCGACTGCTGGACGACGTAGAGCCGGTTCTTCTCACCGGGTGCGTGGGTCACGAGCAGGGCGTCGCCCAAGCCGCGATTGAGGGGCTTGAGCTTCACGCCCGGAGTCGAGGCGGAGACGCCGGGCGCGAAGGCGAGCAGGACAGAGCCACCGATCGCGGCGGCCGCGGAGCGTACGATGAGAGCGTTCATGGCACCGGACGGTAGGGCACGCCCGGCCCGGCACAAACCGGGTCGGCTTACGCCCGGCTAAGAACCCTGTGAAGTCCGATCAGGCGGCGGTGAGCGGCTCGATCACCGGCTGGACCGCGCGGCTGACCGTCACCGGCAGAAGACGGACGAATGCGTTCAGCTCCTGCGGCTTGGCACCGTCGTTGATGCCGTTGATGAGCCGGTCGAGCACCGCCATCTCGCGAGGGCCAAGGTCGCCGGCGACGCCGGAGAGGGCATCGGTGAGTTCGGACGCCAGATCGGGCTCCAAAGTCTTCAGCGATGCGACGAGGTCTTTCGGAAGGTCCGCCATGATTTTTGGATTATCGCACAATCCGCTCCGGGAGTTCGCAACAGCGCCGGGAAGGGAAACCGCCACGAGTCCGGAACGGCTCTGGAGCAATCCCTGAATGAGAGGCGGGAAGATGTTCTGGACACTCGGTGTCGGTCTGGTTCTGGCGGGTCTGGCGACCCTGTCGGTCTGGGACGCGGAGAAGTCCGGCGAGGCGCGTGAGGCCGCATCGGCCCTGCGCTGGATGGCGGGCCTCGGCCTGCTCGCCATGGCGGTCGTCGCGGCCCTCGCCGGGGCGATCGCCGGCGCGGTCCTCGCCGCGGCCGCGGCGATCCCGATGGTCGCCGTAGCCTCGAGCCGGGCCTTTCGTTCCGCCCGCGCCCGCGTCGACGTGGACGCCGCCAAACAGGCCGGCCTGACGACGAGCGGTGCCCGGGTAAGCCCGCTGCGCCGCCGCCCCACCCTGCCTCCCGTCGCCGAGGACGAACAGCAGGCTGCCTGACCCCCCGCGATGACGGCGGTGGTGCGGACAACACGGCGGTCACCGCGGTGCCACCGCACCCCTGTCATGATCGGTGCGTGAACGACCGCGCACAGAGGTAGCCGGTGCGGGCCACGTTTCTCGCCGGATTCCTCAGCGATCTCAGTGATTCGCTCAACGAGTGGACCGAGGCGGTGCTCGGCGTCGCCGAGCGCGCGGCGGAGTACGGATACATCGCGATCGCCCTGGTCGTCGCGGGCGACGGGGTGTTCCCGGCCTTTCCCGGCGAGGGCGTCATCGTCGCCGGCGCCGTACTCGCTTCGTCCGACAGCCTCAATCTCTACCTCGTGATCCTCGCCGGCGCCGCGGGGGCGGTCGTCGGCGACTCGGCGGCTTACTGGATCGGCCGTCGCGGCGAGGGCCCGATCCGGCGCTTCGTGGCCCGATTCGTCGGCCAGGAGAGACTCGACGCGGCCGAGGGCATGGTCTCCCGACGCGGACCGGTCCTGGTTTTCGTCGGTCGTTTCCTGCCGGGTATCCGCATCGGGGTGAACATGTCGTGCGGCGCCGGTCAGATGGCCTACCCCCGTTTCCTCCTGTTCGACTCGCTCGGCGCTCTGGTGTGGTCGACCCAGGCCGCGCTACTCGGGTTCTTCGCCGGCAAGGCCTTCGCCGACCAACTCTGGGTCGCGTTCGTGGTCGCGGGACTCGTGATCGTCGTCGTCACGGCCTTCATCGCGATCAAGGAGCGCTCTGACATCCGCAAGCACCAGGAGCTGACCGCCGCGGCCGAAGCTGCCAAAGCCGCCGAGGACAGCGGTTCCCCGACCAGGCCCTGACCCGCGACCGACGATGGCATCCGATCTCCCCGACACGCCGCTCGCCGACGCACTGAGACGTATCGAGGACGCCGGCCGGGGCTTGCTGGGGATCGGTATCCCGCGCTGCCCCGCAAGCGCCCTGCTGCACGCCAGCCTTGGCGCCGTCGGACGTGAGGCTCCGCGCCGGGTGGTCGCAATGAGCACGCTCCGGACGACCGAGGACTGGGCGGCACGCGAGACCTGCCTGTGGCCCCGGGGTATCCGGGTCAGCCGCGCCAGCGTGCCGGTCGTCGCACGCTACGCCGATGGACACTGGATCACCCGCCAGGGAACAGCGCCGGCAAGCGTTCTGCGCGCCTGGCTCGACGACTCCGACGCATCCCCGGGTGGTGAGCTCCACCAGGATGAGCGGCGCGTGCTCGAGGACACGGCGCCCCGGCGGGCCCAGCATCAGGCGGCCCGTGACCGGGGCGTCCGCCGGGGGGCCGAGTAGCGCGAGCCTACGACGAGGCCCGGGCGCGCTGGACCTGCGCGCTGGGAACGCGGACGTCCCACACGAGGCCGAGCCGCTCCAGACCGCGGATCGTCAGCCAGCTGATGTCGAACTGGCCGGGAAGGAGTCCGTGCCGCGCCGAGGTGGGGAACGCGTGATGATTGTTATGCCAGGCCTCGCCGAACGTGAACGGCGCCAGCAGCCAGTTGTTCCGGCTCTCGTCGGGCGTCGAGAACGGGCGTCGGCCGAAGCTGTGGCAGATCGAGTTGACCGCCCACGTGGCGTGCTGGAAGAGGAAGATCCGCAGGACACCGCCCCAGACCATCGCCTCCACCCCGCGGCCCCAGCTGCCGCCGACGAGAGCGCCGACCGCGAAGGGGATGGCCAGGCTGAGGGCGACCCAGACGAAGTACAGACGGTCGATCCAGCGGATCATCGGGTCCTCGTAGAGGTCCTTGCCGTAGGTCTCGCCCCGCTCCATGCCCTTGGTGCTCATCAGCCAACCGACGTGCGAATGCCACAACCCACGCAGGCTCGCGAGGAATCCCTCACCATGGAGGTGGGGCGAGTGGGGGTCGCCCGGGCGGTCGGACAGGCGATGGTGCTTACGATGGTCGGTGACCCACTGGGTGACCGGACCCTGGAGCGTCATCGAGCCGAGGATGGCCAGCAATCCGGTCAGGATGCGGCCCGTCGCAAAGCTCTTGTGTGTGAAGAGCCGATGAAATCCGACCGTGATGCCCAGCCCGCAGACGATGTACATCGCCACGAGAAGGACGAGATCGACCGGATGGAACGCGACACCCCAGAGGATCCCCATCGCCGACAGGGCTCCGAGGGGCGGCCCGGCGATGGCGATGAAGGTCACGACTTGACTGAAGTTGGCCGTCCGTGGCCTGACGGTCCCGACCGGGACCGAGTCCGTCTGCTCGGCGCTCATCACCCGGACGATAGCGGGACGGAGACGATCGGCGTCGGAACCGGTTCGCCATCATGAGGGTCGCCGTCATCGGCAGCGGTGTCTCGGGTCTCGGCTGTGCGTACCTGCTGCGCGACATCCACCAGATCACGCTCTTCGAGGCCGACGACCGCCTCGGTGGTCATGTGAACACGGTGACCGTGGACGGCGCGCGCGGTGAGCTCGGGATCGACACGGGCTTCATCGTCCACAACCCCGCGAACTACCCGAACCTCATCCGCCTCTTCGATGAGCTCGACATCGCCACCCAACTCTCGGAGATGACGTTCTCGGTCCGCCGCCAGGCGGACGGGCTGGAGTACGCCGGCCATCCGCCGTGGAGACAACCGCACGTCCTCGGGCGACCGCGCCTGCTTCGGCTGCTTGGCGGCATCGCCCGCTTCCTCCGTTCCGCCAACGCCGAGATGGACGACCTCGACGATGCCGAGACGCTCGCGGACTGGGCCCGGCGACGTGGACACGACGGGGACGTACTCGATCTCTACCTCATCCCGATGTGCGCGGCGCTCTGGTCCGCGGATCCCGATGACGCGGCGGCGATCCCCGCGCGCTTCGTCCTGCGGTTCTTCGAACAGCATGCTCTTCTGGGTTTCCGGCGCCATTCCTGGCGCACGGTGACCGGCGGCAGCCGGAACTACGTCGCCGAGATCGCGGCGCGCCTGGGTGCGCACGACATCCGGACCGGGACGCCGGTGACTCGGGTCGCACGCGCCGACGGCACGGTCCAGATCACCGCCGCCGGGCGACCGCCGGAGGAGTTCGACGCGGTCGTCGTGGCGACC
>JAHEIS010000170.1 GCA_024639225.1 Actinomycetes bacterium
GCGTGGCAACCGCTCGTCTCCTACGAGTTCGGCATGAGCGGGCCGGTCGCCAGCCCGCTCGATAGCGACGACGAGCAGGCCCGCGCGGTTCTTGCCACCAAGGCGCAGACGCTGCGAGAGCAGGGCTTCGACGTCGAGGCGATCGTGCGCCCCGGGTATCCCGCCACCGTCGTGCGCAAGGAGGCCGAGGCGATCGGCGCCGACCTGATCGCCGTCGGCACGCACGGGCGACCGGGGCTCGAGCGCCTGATGCTCGGCAGCATCGCCGAGCGCATCGTGCACCACGCCGCGTGCCCGGTCCTGACCGCGCATGCGATCGACACCACGACCTCGACCGCGAGCGCCGGGGCGACCGCGGCCAGCCGACCGTAGAGCGTCGGAACGCTCGAGTCGCTCTACACCTCGACCAGGCCCTCGCGAATCGCGAACCGCACCAGTTCCGCGCGATCGTGGATGTCGAGCTTCTCCATCACCTTCTCGCGGTGGCCGTCGACCGTCTTCGGGCTTCGACACAGCGCTGCGGCGATCTCGCTGCGCGACATGCCGCGGCCGATCATGCGGAGGACTTCCTGTTCGCGCGGGCTGAGGGAGTCGAGCTTCGTCTTGGGCGGCATGACCTCCCCGCGGCGCTGGACCGCCGGCGACTTGCACCGCTCCTGCACCTTCGGGCTGAAGGCGAAGTTACCGCGGCTCACCTTGCGGATGCCGTCGACGAGCGCCCCGGGGTCGTCGCCCTTGAAGAAGTAGCCCCACGCGCCGGCGTTGACCGCCGCGCTGATGTAGTGATCGCGGACGTAGGCGCTGAGGAAGACGATCTTCACGCTCGGAACCTGGCGGCGGACGTCGTCGGCCGCCTCGAACGGGTCGGCGCCGGGCATTTCGATGTCGAGCAGCACGACGTCCGGCTCGAGGCGCTTCACCTCGGTCAGCAGCTGATCGGCGGTGGCGAGCCGCCCCACGACCTCCATGTCGCGTTCGAGCTCGAACCGGGCACAGAGCCCGTCGATCAGGAACGCATGATCATCGACGCACAGGATCCGGATGGCGCGATGGTTGGGCATGTCGACTCACCTCCCTGCTGGTGCGACTTCGGGAGCCTCGTCCGAGCTCCTGCTCTTATAGTCCCGCGCGAGCGAGCGGGCGGCAATGGCATCGGAAGAAAATAGGGTGGAATCCTCGTGGCAGCTCATGGCGGGTCTGTTCCAGCGCGCCCGCGCACTCGAGGGCCGACTTCAGCTCGAACCGGCGGCGAGGGCCATCGAGGAGGCCGGAGTTGTCGTCCCCGACGGGAACGCGGGCGGCGCGATCCGTCACGAGGCGCTTCCCCCGAGCGCCTGCTCCCGCAGCGTTCGGACGCCGGCCGTGATGCCCTGCCTGATCATCTCGAAGTCGCCGGGTTGCTCGATGATCGTGGCGCCCACGTCGCCCCAGTCGCCCTCGACCGCACCGCACACGACCACGTGGTGCCCGGGGTCGGCGGCGAACGCGCGCGCTGCGTCGATCGTCGCGACGGACGCGTCGACGATCCAGAGCGAGCTCGTGGCCGGATCGGCCGACTTCTCGAAGCGCACCTCGAAGCCGTCCACGTCGAGCACCGTCGAGATCAGGCCGCCGATCCGTCGATCGTTGAGGGTCACGACGGCAACGCCCAGCTCGCCGATGGCCGCGACGACCGCCGGCCGCGTGGCGACGGGCAGCTCGAGCACGATCGTCGTGCCCTTCCCGGGCGCGGACTGGATGTCGATCGAGCCCGCCGCCGCGCTCACGATGCCCTGGACGAGGGCAAGGCCCAGGCCCGTACCGAGCCCCCGCTTCTTCGTCGTGAAGAACGCGTCGAGCGCGTGCCGCTTCACGTTGGACGGCATCCCGACGCCGTTGTCGGTCACGCCGAACCGGACGTGCGCGCGATCCGGGGAAACCTCCGTCCAGACCTGGATCGTCCCATCCCTGCCGACGGCGTCGCCGGCGTTGACGAGCAGGTTGAGCGCGGCCTGCGTGAGGCGGTGCGGCGCCACGGCCATGGGCGGGGTCGTATCCGGAATCGACGTGGTGAGGCGGACGTTCTTCGGAACGCTCTTGGCGAGAAGCGGACCCACCTGTTCCCACCAGATCGCGACGTCGGTTGACTGCCCCGAGGCGTCGTCGTCCTCGGGATCGAGCGCGAGCATGTGCAAGCTGTCGGTGAGCTGCTGGAGGTATCCGATCGAATCGCCGATGGCCTGCAGGTGCTCGCGCAGCTTCGGCGGCGGATCGCTCGCCGCGATGACGTCGAGCCGGGTGCGCACGGGCAGCAGCACGTTGTTCATATCATGCCCGAGCCCCGCCGCGAGCGACCCGAGCGAGGCCATGCGGTCCGCCTGGCGGAGCTGCTCCTCCGCCCGCTTGCGATCGGTGATGTCGCGGACGATTCCCGTGAAGACGTGCTGCGTCCGGTCGTACAGCTCGCTGACGGCGAGGTCCATCGGGAACGTCGACCCATCGCTGCGCTGCCCGACGACCTCCCGCCCGATCCCGATCACCTTGGCGTCCCCGGTCTCGAGATAGGCTCTGACGTAGTCGCGGTGCTCCTGCGCGTACGGCGCGGGCATGAGCGTGCTCACGTTCTGCCCGACGATGTCGTCGGCCGCGTAGCCGAACATCCGCTCCGCGGCGGGGTTCACCGATTCGATGGTCCCTCTCTGATCGATCGTGATGATCCCCTCCGCGGCGGTGCGGACGATTGCCTCGAGCCGATCCTGGCTCTCGCGCAGCACCTGGAGCTGCTGGGTGCGCTCGGTCACGTCGTCGCCGACGCAGAGCAATCCGATCGGCTCGCCGTTCGCGTCGTGGAGCGGAGTATCGAACCACTCGATCTCGCGTTCCTCGCCGTCGCGCGTCATGATCGGGTTGACGCTCCCGCGGGTGCGCTCGCCGCCGATCGCTTCGCCGAATACCGCGCGGATGCGGTCGCGCTCGTCGGGGGGAAGGAACGTCTCGAACCAGTCCTTTCCCTCCACGTCGGCCAGCTTGTACCCGGAGAGCGTCTCCATGTGCTCGTTGAAGCGGACGATCCGCCCCTCGCGATCCAGCACGAGAATGATGATCGGCGCGGTCTGGATCAGTCCTTCGGAGAACTCGCGCTTCCGCTGAAGCTCCATCGTGGTCGCGAGCAACGTGCTCCGCGTGCGCGCGGACCGACGGAACAACACAACGATCGCGACGACAGCCGCCAGCAGCGCGCCGAGCAGCGCGGCCATCATCGTCGTCGGAACGAGCCCCGCCTGGGCGCAGATGATCATCGAGCTCATGGCTTCATTGTTCAGTCCAAGCGACTCGAATCAAGCCCGGC
>JAHEIS010000079.1 GCA_024639225.1 Actinomycetes bacterium
CGCGACCCGCGCGCGGATCGCCGACGGGAGAACGCTCTCGCGGTACGCCGGGTCCTGGGCGGCGAACAACTCGTGTGACGGCATGCTCACGACCCGTGCCCCGATCCCGGTCGCCGCCAGTCCATCGCGGGCCTCGAGCGCGACGCCGACCTCTGAGCCGCTCGCGATGAGGATGCAATCGTCGCCGCCGGCCACGACCCAGGCCCCGCGTCCGACGTCGGGGTCACCCGGCAGGGGTGCGAGCGACTGGCGGCTGAGGATGAGCGCAGTCGGGCCACCGGTCCGCTCGATGGCCACTCGCCAGGCTCCGGCGGTCTCGGCGGCGTCCGCCGGGCGCAGCACGACCAGACCGGGAATCGCGCGCAGGCCGGCCACGTGTTCGACGGGCTGGTGGGTCGGCCCGTCCTCGCCGAGGGCGATCGAGTCGTGGGTGAATATGAAGACTGACGGGAGCTTCATCAGTGCCGCGAGACGGATGCTGTTCTTCATGTAGTCCGAGAACGTCAGGAACGTGGAGCAGACCGGCCGGAAGCCTCCGTGCGCGGCGAGCCCGTTGACGATCGCGGCCATTGCGTGCTCGCGGACACCGAACATGATGTTGCGGCCGGAGAAGTCGCCGGGGGCGACGGTGCCCGATCCCGTGATGGTCGTGTTGGTCGAGACCGACAGGTCGGCGGCGCCCTGAACGAGCTCGGGGATCGCCTCGGCGAGCGCGTTCAGCACGGTGCCGGATGACGTGCGGCTCGCCACCGCTCGGGCGTCCGGGGCGGCATCGGGAATCGCGTCGGCCCAGCCGGCCGGGGGCGTTCCGGCCAACGCCCGCTCGAGCGCGTCGGCGTCCCCCGGGAAGGCGGCTCGGTAAGCCTCCATCCTCACGCCCCATTCGACCTCGTGGCGCAGGCCTCTGTCGGTGAGCTCCTCGGCCCACTCCGCCACGCCGTCGGGTACGTGGAACGTCTCCGGCTGCAGGCCGAGCGCGGCCTTCGCCCCCGCAGCCTCCTCCTCGCCGAGCGGAGCCCCGTGGGCGTCAGAGGTGCCCTCCTTGGTCGGGGCGCCAAAGCCGATCACGGTACGAGCCACGACCAGCGTCGGCCGCCCGTCGGACTCCGTCGCCTCGGAGAGGACGCTCGACAGTTCCTGCGCATCGTTGCCGTCCGAGACGTGGAGCACGCGCCAGCCCGCCGCGCTGAAGCGCGCCGCGACGTCGTCGTTGAAGGCGAGCGCGGTCGGACCGTCGAGGCTGATGCGGTTATCGTCGTAGACGCCGATGAGCTTGCCGAGTCGGAGGAACCCGGCGAGCGACGACGCCTCGTAGGAGATGCCCTCCATCAGGTCGCCGTCGGAGCAGATGAACCACGTACGGTGATCGATGATCTCGTGGCCGTCGCGGTTGAAGCGGGCGGCCAGCATCCGCTCGGCGAGCGCGAAGCCGACGGCGTTGGCGAAACCCTGACCCAGCGGCCCGGTGGTGATCTCCACGCCGGGCGTGTGTCCGCGTTCGGGGTGGCCCGGCGTCCGCGAGCCGAGCTGCCGGAACGACCGCAGGTCATCGAGCGTGAGCTCGTAGCCGCTGAGATGGAGCAGGGAGTAGAGGAGCATCGAGGCATGCCCGTTCGACAGCACGAAGCGGTCGCGCCCCGGCCAGTCAGGATTGCTCGGTGAGTGGCGGAGCTGCTCGCTGAAGATGCTCCAGCCGACGGCCGCCAGGCCCATCGGCCCCCCGGGGTGCCCGCTGTTCGCCGCCTCGACGGCGTCGATGGACAGACCGCGGACGACGTTCGCGCAGATGTCGGGACCGGCCGGGATGGTGACCTCCGGGGGGGTTGATGAACGGTTCGGGAGTCTATTCCCCGTGGTGGAACAGCGCCGTCCATCTCCCGTCCGCGGCGGGCCCGGGTGCTCGGCTACGATCCCGCCATGCGGGGCCTGACCATTGTTGTGCTGATGGCGATGGTCCTGAGCGCCGTTGCGTGCGCCCAGGATGACCGGGCCCCGGCCGTCAAAACGGGGTCCGCCGAGTACGTCGGCGCGGTCGAGGACCTGCTCCGCCCACCGTCGCGACTCGCGTCGGTGACGGCCGAGCGGCTGGCGGGGGAGGGCACGGCCGTCTACGACGCGTCGGGCCTGGCCGACGACGCCCGCCGCGAGCATGAGGAATTCCGAGCCCTCCGCCTCGCATCGCCTGTTCTCCGGGATCAGCGCGATCATCTCGCCGACGGGTACGCCGTGGTCATCAACGCCCTCGACCCGCTGGTCGCCGCACACGCGTCGGGCAATGAGCAGAGCCTCGCCGCCGCCGCCCGGCCCTTCTACTCGGCCCTCCAGACGCTACCGGCGTCCGTCCCGCCCCCGGACGCCTCATGAGGCGCGCCTTCGCGGCCGTCCTTGCCGCCGCCGTGGTCGTGGCCGGCGGTTGCGCGGAGCGGGTCATCGAGCCCGAGGCCTCGGAGCTGTCTGCTCCGACGACCGTTTCGGCTCAACGCTATCTCGCGGACAACGCCGGCGCGGCGGCGGCGCTCCGGGAATTCGTCGCCGTCCTCGATGCGGCCGGCCCGACGGTCACCGACGCTGAGGCTCGGCGCATCGCTCCCGAGCTCGACCGGATCGCGGGCGAGTTCACGACCCTGGCCGGTCGTATCGAGCGCGAGCGGCTCGAGGACCAGCGACTCGAGGCTCAGAGGTCCGAGATCGCCGCAAGCCTGGTCCCGGTCATCGCGACGGTCCAGAGCGCTGCGCTCGCCGCCGAGCAGGGGGACTCGGTGAGCCTGGTGATGTCCGTGGACTCCCTGCGCCGGCAGCTGCCAGAGATCGCGAGAGTTGGAAATACCTGATGTGAGTGATCTATGCGAACAGTGGGGTTAATTTCGTAGGTAAATCGTCCGATGGCACCGGTGCAAAGCCCAACACGCACTGGAGTGCCCAATGGACAAGTCAGCAGCCGGCCCTGAGAGCGCTGCGATCCGGGGTCAGATTCCCGGTCCCGCCGTCCCCTCGGCCACGTGGATTCGCTAGATCCCGACACGACTCGGTTCGGCGCGGTGCGCCAGCCGGCCACGCCTTCGGGCGCGGCCGCTGGAAGCCGGACTCGAGACGCCTTTTCCGAACTGCAGGCCGCGCTCGAGGAACTGAGCGCGACCCTCGACGAGTTCAACCGCACGCTGGACGCGCACGCAGAGCGCCTCCGTGGCGATCGTCGCCCGGCTGCGCCGGACGCCGATCTCGACCTGTCAGGTAGCTAGGCGCTCTCGGTCGCAGCGAGGCGCTCTTCGCGCGCCTTGACGACGTCCCACGGCAGGGTGATCTGCCGACCGTCGACCTCGACGGCGCCGCTGTTGCGCAGCTTGCTGAACGCCGTGGTCACGGCCTCGCGCGAGGCGCCCACCAGAGAGGCCCATTGAGCGTGGGTCAGATCGAGCCGCAGCTCAATGCCGTCCGTGGTGGCGACGCCGAACCGGTCGCCGAGCTGGTGGAGCCGGGCCCGGAGTCGATCCTCCACACGCATCTCGCTGACCAGCGCCACCGTCTCGCGGAGCATCGCGACCCGGTCGGAGAGGAGCTCGGTCAGGTTGCGCCCCAAGCGCGGGTAACGTGAGATCAGACCTTCCACCGCACGCGCCGGAAGCGGGGAGACGGCCGAGTCCTCGAGGGCGCCGGTCGTCGCGGCGGGGCTCGCGCCCATCGTCGACCAGGCGGAGCCCGCGTCGAGGATCGAGACCATGATCTCGTTCCCCGCGGCGGTGCGCTCGTAGGCGCCGATCCGGCCCTCGCGAACGAGGAACAGGTGGTCGGGGCGGTTGAGGGCCTCGGGTGCGGCAGAACCTCGCGGCCAGCGCACGAGGGCGAGCCGGCTGTCGAGGAGCTCGAGGTCGCGTTCGGGGAGGCCGGAGAAGAGCTCCATCTCGGTCAGGGCGAGGCGCCCGCGGGCAGTACCGCGCGACCGGAATTCACGGACTTCTGCAAGGTTCGTCGTCATGTCGAGGACACTCGCAGCGCATTGTTAGGGTCGTGTGAGAGCACCTGCAAGATGTCTTAGGGCGGGCGCGGCGCCCCGGGCCACCGGGATTCGGCGCCCTCGGCGGGCTCCGTGCCCACCGGTGATGCGGGCTACGATTGGGCCGTGAGCGTGGCGGACCCATCAAGCCTCAGTCCGGCCATCCAGGACTACCTGAAGGCCGTGTTCCTGCTGTCCGAGGACCGCGGCGGTGAAGAGGGCGTGACGGGCGGGCGGATCGCCGAGGAACTCGGGGTCACGGCCCCGTCCGTCAGCAACATGCTCGACCGCCTCCAGGGGCTCGGATACCTGGAGACCGCCGACGACGGCAGCGACCGCCGCGCCGGGGTCTGCCTGACCGAGGCGGGCCGGCGGGTCGCCCTGGCCGTCGTCCGTCATCACCGTCTGCTGGAGACCTATCTCGTGCGGCGCCTGGGCATGACGTGGGACGAGGTCCATCGGGAGGCCGAGGTGTTGGAGCACCACATATCCGAGACTCTGGCGGAGCGTATGGCCGATGCGCTCGGTCACCCCGAGCGCGATCCGCACGGTCACCCGATCCCCGGCGCCGACGGAACCATCCCGCCTCCCGCCGGTGTGCCTCTGATCGATCTGCCGCTCGGGACGACCGGCCGCATCGAGCGCGTGAGCGACCGCGACTCCGACCTGCTCCGCTACCTCGCGGACCGCGGCCTGGTACCCCAGGCCGAGGTCCAGGTGATCGACGTCGCGCCGTTCGGCGGTCCGATCACCGTCCGCGTCGGCGAGTCCGCTTTGGTGGACGTGCCCCCGGGCGCCGCAGAGGCTCTCGAGATCACGCTCTAGTCGCCGAGTTCTTATCGAGGTGATCACCGGTCCGTGGGCCCGATCGCTACCCTTCCTAGCTTGCGCAGCGCCCGGCCCACGAACGCGCAGCTGGGAGCCTGGATCGTCCTTGCCCTGCTCGGGCTCGCCACCCTGATCGGGGTCATCACTCTGCGCGCCTCGGACCAGTCGGTCATCGAGCCGCTCCCCGGGGCCGCCGAGTCGACGGAGGCGGCGCGAGTCGTGGCGGTCGAGGAGGGCGGTTGTCGGTTCGCCGGGGGTCCGGGCGGCTCCGCGCCGGCGTGCGTCCGGGTGTTGGCGGAGCTCCGCAGCGGGCCCCGGGAGGGCGAGGTCGTCGGTTTCGACGTCGGTGCGAGTGTCGGGATCTCGCGCGGTGACGATGTTCGCCTCGTCGCCAGCGGCATCGACGCCGAGGCATTCGGAGGTGTCGACGTCGATCCGTACGCGTTGAGCGACTTCGAGCGCCGGCCGACACTCCTGATCGTCGCGGCCGCCTTCGCGTTCCTCTTGCTGGCGACCACCCGCCTCAAAGGCCTGCGGGCCCTGGTCGCCCTCGCCGCGAGTCTCGCCGTGATCCTCGCGTTCATCGTCCCCGCGATCGCCGACGGAGGCCCCCCGGTCACCGTCGCCCTCTTCGGTGCGCTGGCCGTCATGCTGGTGACGATCCTGATCACCCATGGCGTCGGGATCGTGGCCTCCGCCGCCGCGCTCGGGACGGCCGTCGCCCTGGGCATCGCCGTGATCCTGGCGGACTGGGTGACGCGCGCCGCCGACATCAGCGGTTTCGCCCAGGAGGATGCGTTGCTGCTCGCGGGCGGCTCCGACACGCTCTCCCTCCGTGGCCTGCTGGTGGCGGGCACGGTGATCGGCGCTCTCGGCGTGCTGGACGATCTGACCATCTCGCAGGCGTCCACTGTCATGGCCATCAGGTCCGCGAACCCGGCCCTGGGCCCAATCGATCTGTTCCGGCGCGCCTCGGGCGTGGGCCACGATCACATCGTCGCGACGATCAACACGCTCGCTCTCGCCTACGTCGGCGCTGCCCTCCCGACGCTCCTGATCTTCTCGGTGGCGGGGACGGGCTTCTCGGATGCGGTCAACTCGGAGATCGTCGCGACCGAGATCGCCGCCGCGGCGATCGGCGGGATGGCGCTGATCCTCGCCGCCCCGATCACGACAGGCTTGGCGACGGTGCTCGCGAGCCAGACGCCACCGGAGTCGATTTCCGGGGCTGCCGCCGGGCACGGTCACCCACACTGAGTTCGCGTCGATCGCCCGCGTTCCCGACGACCACCGCGGGTGCGGCGGCTAGGCCGACAGCGGGCCGATCGGCGACTCCCATGGCCGGGCGTCGGCGATCAGATCCTCGACGTCCAGCCCGAGGCTCTGCATGAAGTACGCGGTGAGCAGGTTCAGCAGCGGCCGGCAGGACGGGCACATGGGCAGCGGTGGAGGTGGCGGGAGCCCCTCGGTCTCGCCGTTGAGCGAGAACGGGCACCCCTCCCAGCGGGCGCACACGCTGCAGCACCCCTCCTTGAAGTCGAGGCGCACCAGATCGACCCCCGCCGCCCGGATCTGGGCCACGTAGGCGTTCTGTTCGGCGGCGTACGCCTCCGCGGCCGCGACGACCTCCCGGCGCGCGTCCGGATCCCAGCCGTCGGCGAGCGCCGCGCGGAAGGCGGCCGGCGGGTCCGGCTCCTCGCGGAACACCTCGGTCCAGCGATCGATCTCGCTATTCCAGTCGCGCCTCATGCCCGGCGCCGGTTCAGTCCTCGACGAAGTCGACCGGGACCTCGCGGTCGATGAGGCCGGCCTCGTGGCCGCGGCGCAGCAGCTCCGCGACCGCCCGGCGCCCGTCCTCGCCGTAGTCGAGGGTGCGGTCGTTGACGTACATGCCAACGAACTCGTCGGCGAGGGCGTCGTTGAGGCCGCGACCGAACCGGGCGGCGTACTCCAGCGCCTCCGCGCGGTGCTCGAGTCCGTGGGCGATGCTGTCGCGCAGGACGTGGGAGAGCCGGACCATCGTGTCGCCCTCGTCCAGGTCGCGACGGACGGCGTTCGCGCCGAGGGGTAGGGGCAGGCCGTCGGTCAGCTCATGCCACCACTCGCCAAGGTCGAGGATCGACTGCAGGCCCTGGCTCTTGTAGGTGAGCTGGCCCTCGTGGATGACCAGTCCGGCATCCGCCTCGCCCCGCTCGACGACGTTCAGGATCTCGTCGAAGGGGACGATCTTCGGGCTCTCGATCTTCCCGACCGCGAGCTGGAGCTCGAGAAACGCGCTGGTCAGCTCGCCAGGGACCGCCACGGTCCGCTCGGGCAGTGAGGCGGGGTCCATGGGTTCACGGGCGACCACCATGGGACCGTACTGCTCGCCCATCGACGCTCCGTGGGGCAGCAGCCGGTAGGTGTCGGCCAGATAAGCGTAGGCGTGGACGGAGATCGCCGTTACCTCCAGGCGACCCTCGAAGGCCCAGCGGTTGAGCGTCTCGATGTCACGCAGGATGTGCTCGAAGCGGAAACCGTTCGCGGGAATCCTGTCCTCGGCCAGCGCGTAGAACATGAAGGCGTCATCGGGGTCCGGGCTGTGGCCCAGCTGAATGAGCTGCTCGCTCAAGGGTGTCCTCTCCGGGCGCCCTGGTGGGCGCCGCGTCTGCGGTTGGCCTCTATTCGAGGTATGTGTCGTCGTGGGAGTAGGGGGGTGCGCAACACACGAGCATGCGGATGGGGCCGCCGGTATCCGCGGTGATCTGGTGCCATGAGCCCGCGGGTATGAGCACGGCGTCGCCCGGTCCGATCGAGCGGTGCTCGCCATCGAGCTCCATGTCGCCGCTGCCCTCGATGAGGAAGTAGAACTCCTCGCTGTGGCGGTGGTAGTGCCGCTGGGTCTGCTCTCCGGCGTCGATCGTCGCTTCCGCCAGGCTCTGATTGCGCACGGGGGCGTTGCTCGCGTCCAGCAGGGAGCGGATCGTGCTGCCGTCAGCGGTGATGAAGGGCTCCGAAGCGTGCCTCGACCTGATCTCCACCGCCCAAGAGTATCGACGCCTCGCCGGGGAGTCTTGGTGACGACCGCACCGGACGATAGAACTTCTGCGCATCCCCGATCCAGGAGACCCTTTCGTGCGTCCTCGTTTCCCCCTCGTCCTGCTCGCTCTCGTCGTCGTGCTCGCCCTGGCGGTCACGGGCTGCGGAGGTGATGACGACGGCGGCGACTCGGACGCCGACATCGTCACGGAGAAGACCGAACTCCTTGCCGGGATCCCGCAGGACGGCGCCCTCCTCGGCGAGGCCGACGCGCCCGTGACGATCACCGAGTACCTCGACCTCCAGTGCCCCTTCTGCATGCGGGCCTCGGAGGAACTGCTGCCGGATCTGCTGACCGAGTTCGTGAAGCCGGGAACCGTGTCGATCGAGGGCCGGCCGATCGTGCAGATCGGTCCGGCGTCGGGTGACGGTGCTCTCGGCGCCTACGCCGCGGGCGAGCAGGACAAGATGTGGGAGTTCACCGAGATCACGCTCGCCAACCAGGAGGGCGAGGAGAGCGGCTGGCTCGACCGCGAGCTGATGGAGGGGATCGCGAGCGACATCGGCCTCGACGTCGACAAGTGGGCCGAGGACTACACCTCGGACGCGGCTGCGTCGTGGGTCTCCGGCGGCCTCACGGCGGCCGCGAACGACGAGGCCCAGGGCGTGCCGCACTTCGTCATCGAGGGTCCCGGCGGGCGCGAGGTCATTCCTGGGCTCGGCACGCTCGACCAGTTCCGCGAGGCCATCGCCGGCGTGAGCTGATCGCGGGTGCCGCCGTCCGCGGACGGCGGCACGGCCGGGTTACCGTACCGGCAGGCTGTCCACGAAGCGCACGGCCATCGCGATCCGGTCGGCGATCGCCGCCTCGTCGAGCGCATCCAGCACGACCTTCACCCCTCCACTCATCGGGCGACCCCGCATCCGCATCGTCCGCGCTCCGGGCCGTGACAGCGCGTGATCCATCGCATCGGGGCCCCGCGGACCGTGGCGGGACCCCGGGACGTGGCTCCGTCGCACATGTGCCGTCAACCATGAGGGCGAGCCCGCCGAACATCTTCCTCTCGTCGGTCAGACGATCGCGGAGCGCGGCGATCAGCCTCTCGGCGAGGTCATCGTCGTACTCCATGGTCGGGTCCCACCCGCTGCTCACCGGTCGCGGAGATTCGGCAGCGACCGGTGACGTGGATCCCGCCGTCGATCTCGACCTCGAGCAGGCTCGGAAAGCCCATCTCGTCGCCC
This sequence comes from Actinomycetes bacterium, assembly GCA_024639225.1. Taxonomy (GTDB): domain Bacteria; phylum Actinomycetota; class Thermoleophilia; order Miltoncostaeales; family Miltoncostaeaceae; genus JAHEIS01. The sequence continues at coordinate 9,080 of JAHEIS010000079.1, forward strand.
TGGGAGACGGTGATGCGGCTCACCCCGGTGCGGTCGTGGAGGTAGGCGCCGAGCGGCCCGACCGCGGACCCCGTCGCCGGGTCCTCGCCGCCGGGGACGTCCGGTGTGAACATGCGCGCCTTCCAGCGTCCCGGTCCGATCTCGGCGACGACGTAGCAGTTCACCGCGATCGGCCCGTCGCCGGCCGGCTGCGCGGCGCGTAGGGCGGCCACGTCGACCGCCGCCCCCGCGAGGAGGCGGCTCGAGCGCAGCGGCAGCATCAGTGCGGGTAGTCCGGTCGAGACCACGCGTGCCTCAAGGGTCGGGTGGGCGGCGTCGGCCGGGATGCCGAGCGCGGCGAGCAGCGGGCCGGGGTCCACCTCCGATCCGTACTCGTGGGGATTCTGGGTGATCCGGACCTCTGCCGTCTCGCCCTCCCAGCGGACGGTCAGTGACTGTAGCCCCGAGCCGGTCTGCTGGACGTACTCGACCGCGCTCCGGTCTGCGCGATGAGCTTCCGCCGCCGCCGCGCCGAGAGAGGGGTGTCCGGCGAACGGGATCTCCGCGCCGACGGTGAAGAACCGGTTCCGGTAGTCGGCGTCGGCGACCTCGGCGCTCTGGACGAAGGAGGTCTCGGGCTGGCGGAACCGCCGTGCCAGCGTCTGCATGCGCCCGGTCGCCAGTCCGTCGGCGTCGTGGATGACCGGCAGCAGCTGCCCGGTCATCAAATCCTGCGTGGCGAAGACCTCGACCCAGGTGACGGGCAGCGCGACCACGGCGTCAGCCGCCGGCGGACTCGGGCGTGGCGGGCCGCGCCGCCGATCGGAACACGACCGAGGCCTGATGGGTGTCGTCCAGCAGCAACTCGAGCGAGTAGCCCCCTTCCCGTGGCAATCGGACGGGGTTCAGCGGGAATCCCAACGGGACCTGAACCTCCTCGCCCGGGGCGAGGGCGTCGGAGACACCGACGCCGAATTCGGCATCGAAGCTGCCGATCCGGGTGCCCTGGTCGTCCTGGATGACGACGCGGAGCTTGTGGCGCTCAGCCGCCTCGTCGGGGTCGAGCATGATGCGCGTCGCCAGCGAGGCGCGCATCGGGGCGGGGAACTCGGATGCCCAGATGCGCGTGATGCCGCCGCCCAGGATGTGCAGCAGGTTGTCACGCACCGATACGGCGTCGCAGATCAGAGCGAAGTCAACGCGCACTCGGGTCCTCCTCAGGGTGGGCCGCGGTGGCGGCCGGGTCGTCATAGGTCACGCAGGTGCCTTCTCCGTCGGCCGCCAGCGAGCCGTCGGCGAAGGCGATCTCGACCTCCGCCTTGAATCCGCGGGAGCTCGTGCTCGTCAGGCGCCCCCGCAGGTCGAGTTCCGCGTCCATCGAAATCGGGCGTCGCAGGCGGTAGCTCACGCGGGCGGTCATGCCGACCAGGCCGTTCGCGGCTCCGGCGTAGACGAGCATCTCGTCGACGAGCAGGCCGACCAGCCCGCCGTGGAACCGGGCGGGGTAGCCCTCCTGGTGGGCGAGCGGGCGGTAGCGGGCGACGGCGGTGTCGCCATCGCGTCGCACGACCAGCCCGAGTCCCGCCTCGTTGGCGGGTCCGCACACGAAGCAGTTCGGATACTCGGGCGGATTGAGAATCGGGAGCTCGTCCATGGCGTTGCCCGTCCGAGGGGCGTCTGGGAGTCTAGGGCGGTGCACGAGGTGATGTACGGACGCGACGACTACTGCGGTGCCACGTGGTGGGTCGCCTGGACGGACGCCGGCCTGTGCGCCACGGCCCGCGGTGGCGTCGCCGAGAGCACGTTCCTCCGCCGGCTCGCGCGCGCCGGCACGCGCGGGCTCCGCTCGGAGAACGCCCCTCCCCGGTCGATCGACCCCGAGGCGCTGCCGTCGGGCTTCGCGGGCGCGGCCCTGGCTGCGTGCGCCCGGATCCCCGCGGGCGAGGTGCGTACCTACGGCGAGGTCGCCGCTGCCGCGGGCAGCCGGGGCGCGGCCCGCGCCGTCGGGACCGCGATGGCGACCAATCCGCTCCCCGGCGTGATCCCGTGCCACCGGGTCGTGCGCGCGGACGGCACGATCGGCGGATACGGTGAGGGTGGCTCGCGTCGCAAGCGCGAGCTGCTCGCACGCGAGGGCGTGACGTCGACAACCGCAGGAGTACTCCACCATGTCTGAGTTTCCGGATCCCTCGGCCGCGGTCGCCGGTCAGGTGCTCGTGGTCACCCAACCCCTCGGCACGGGCGTGGTCGCCGGTCTCGACGAGCCGCCGCCCCCGCTCGCCGAAGCCGCCGCCGGCCTCGACGGCGGGCAGGCCCAGGCGGCCGACGCCGCTGGCGCACTCGGAGTGTCGGCCGGCATCAGTCTCGCGACGACCTCCCTGCTGGAGGCCGCCACCGAGCTGGCCTCCGCCAGTGGCGTCGGGATCGCGCTGCGGGTCGACCGCGTGCCGGTGATCGACGGCGTTCTGGCCGTCGCGGACGTGGACGCGGACGTCCCGGCCGGGGTGCTCGAGAGCCTGGGTGAGTCCGTCGAGTTCCACCCGCAGATCGTCGAGGCGGCCCGCGCCGTCATGGCGACGCCAGAGACACACGGTGGTTGCCTGATGGCCGTCGACCGCGAGCAGCTGATGTCCCTGATGGAGAAGCTCGGCTCCGGCGGGTTGCGCGGCATGGCGGTCGGGCAACTCATTCCCGAGCCCGTCGGACGCGTCGGTGTCGTGACGCCGGTGAACACGCTGGGCGTGACCGGCGGGGGGAGCCGGACCGCCGCGCGGACCCCGGAGGAGGGAGAGGAGATCCCGCCGCCACCGCCTCCCGGCATGGCGCCCCCCGGCGGGATGCCCGGGGGCATGCCCGGACCCGGAATGCCGCCCGGCGCGCCGCCTCCCGGAGCCTGACGCGCGCGGTGCCGGCGGCGCGGGGTGGCGTGCTAGCTTCCCGCCCGTGGCCATCGCGCTCATCGTCGCTCACTCGATCATCTGCGTACTGCTGATCGTGGCGGTCCTTCTCCACAGCGGGAAGGACGCCGGGCTGTCGGGCGCCTTCGGCGTCGGTGGCGGCGCCTCCTCGTACGGCGGGTCGAGTCGGATCGTCGAGCGCAACCTCGACCGGCTCACCGTGGTGATCGCGATCGCGTTCTTCGTGACGACCTTCGCCCTCTCGCGCGTTCTCTGAGCGCCGCCACGCCCTCCGCGGGACATGCGTACCGCGGGCGCGAGAATCGCTACCGGCCGACGGCCCCGATCGCTAGGCTGACGCCATGACCCTGAGCATTCCCGGATTTCTCAAGTTCCCGCTGGCGCTCGTTGTCGTCATCGTCGGGGGCGTCCTCCTCTACCTCCAAGCCGCGATCAGCGTGCTGCTGCTTGGC
>JAHEIS010000080.1 GCA_024639225.1 Actinomycetes bacterium
GAGGACCGTGAGCTGGTCCGGGCTCTCGGCGTCGGCGATGAAGGCACGATCGATCTTCAAGCCGTCGAGCGGCAGACGCGTGAGGTAGGCGAAGGAGGAATAGCCCGTGCCGAAATCGTCGATGACCAGCTTCACCCCGAGCGCCCGGAGCGCTTCAAGGGCGGCGAGCGTGGCGTCCTCCTCGGCGACGAAAGCGCTCTCGGTGATCTCGAGCGAGATACGACTCGGGTCGATGCCGGTCTCGTCGATAAGGACCTTGATCGATCGCGCCAGATCCGGATCAGCGAGGTGGGCCGGGCTGAGGTTGAGCGAGATGTCGGGCGCCCCGGGTCCGGTGATCCCCGCCGCCCAGCGCACCGCCTTGGCGCGCACGATGGCGTCCAGTCGGCCGATCAGGCCGATCTCTTCGGCGAGGGGGATGAACTCCGTCGGCCCGACGTCCTCGTGACCGGGCCACCGCGCGAGGGCCTCGACGGCGACGACGCGACCGCCGGGCGCCTCGACGATGGGCTGGAAATGGACATCCATCTCCGCGCCGTTGACGTGCTCCCACAACGCCCCCTCGAGCCATGAGCGGCGGACGACCTCGGCGTGGTGGCCGAGCTGGAACCGCTCGACGGCGGAGCCCGCTTGCCCCTTCGCGTGGCGCAGCGCCGTGTCCGCGTTGCTGGTGAGCCGCCCCGACGCCGCGTCGAGCGGCGAGCCCTCGGCGAAGCCAACGCTCGCGGCGAGGCGGATGCTGTTGCCGTCGGCCCAGATCGACTCCTCGAAGCAGGCGATCAGCGCTGTCGCGATCCGGCGCGGCTCCGAGGATCCCGCCACTCCGTCGACGTGGACGATGAACTCATCGGAGCCGTGGCGCGCGATCAGGGCGCCACGGGGGATCGCCTCGCTGAGCCGGCGCGCCGCCTCCCGCAGGAGTTCGTCGCCGACGGTGTAGCCGAGTGTCTCGTTGACCTGCTGAAAACGGTCGATGTCGAGGAGGATGATCGCGTGGAGCGGGCGCTCGCCGGGCAGTGGCTCCAGCTGGCGCAGGTACTCCTCGAAGAAGGCCCGGTTCGGGAGCCCGGTCATCTCGTCCTTGATCGACTGCCTCCGCAGGCGCTCTTCGGCGCCGGTACGCGCCTCGGCGTGCGCCAACAGGCCGGCCGCTGTGCTCAGGAACGCGATCTCCTCCCGGGAGAAGGCGGCGCGGTCCCGCTCCGCATAGAGATACGCATCGAACCCGTCGCCCATGTGGACGTGGGCGAGCACGGCCTCGTCGCACCCCGTGAGCGATGCGACCGAGACGGCGCCGGGGGCGTAGGCCCGCTCCTGCCACCCCTCATCCGGGCTCAGTGCATCGAGCGGCCAGTCGCGGCCCGCCGCCCCCAGAACCTCGACCTGTGCGCCACCCGGCTCCGCCGCCGACAACAGCGCGGCGCGCTCGGCGTTCAGCCCGTCGCAGACCAACGCCGCGAGACGGGAGTAGAGAGCCGGACCCGACTCGACGTCCAGCGCCAGAACGCTCGCCTCGGCCAGCAGGCGCTGGCGCCGCACCTCGGACTCCAGCTGAGCATCAAGCGCGCCGAACTCATCCAGGATGCGGTTCAGCCCCTCCGGCATCGCCGCCCAGAAGCCGGTGAAAGCGGACTCATCGGCGCGCGCCGACTTGTCGCCCTCCTGGACGGCCGCCAGCACGCGAGCCGACTCGGCCGACATGAGATCGATCGTCTCGTTGAGCCCTCGGAAGGCCGCCGTCACATCGCCGATCTCGTCGCGACTGGGCTCGGGCAGCTCGCGCGGAACGCGTCCGGAAGCCACCCGCCGCGCCGCCGCCGCGATGTGACCGAGTGGCCGCGTGATGGAGCGAGCCAACAGGACGCTCCCGATCATCAGGACGATCAACGCCAGGGTCAGCAGGGCGATGCCGAGCACGAGGTCGCGCCGCGCGGTCGTGATCTCGCTGTCGACCAGCTCCTGCAGGTGCGCGCCCTGGAGCTCCTGCATCGACACGAAGTCGCCGATGCGGGAGACCGACGACGCCATCCACCGCTCGACGGGCACGTCGCCGACCCGGCCGGCCGGGTCGAGGGCCCGGGCCCGGATCTCATCCACCTCGACCATCGCCGGCCGACGGTTCACGACGGCGAACGTCGCCTTCGGTCGGCCGCGCGCCAGACGTGCGAACTCGTCGGTGAAGGCTCTCTGGGTCGCGATCAGCTCCTGCAGATCGTCGCGGAGGTCTCCACCGGCGGCGGGATCGGCGAATGTCCCCGCCACGAGCGCGGCCGACGTGCGGCGCCGCTCTTCCCACGCCGGTCCGACCACTGCGGAGATCGCCGAGTAGGCAAGGGTGTCGTTGATCAGCCGCGGGATCGGGATCTCCTGGTCGAGCGAGTCCGTGAGCAGCTCCAAGCGGTCGATACGGGCGTCGAAACGGGCGACGACCTCAGCGGGCGTGATGCGCTTCTCGTCCACGCGCCGGCGCAGGGCGGCCAGACCGTCGCGCTGCGCGGCACGGCCCAGGTCGCGAACCTGGGGCGTCGCCGACGGACCGGACTCGTCCACGAGGCTGGAGAAGGTCGTCTGCGCGCCCGAGCGGGCCTTGCGGGCGCCGGAGAGAGCCTCGGCATCCGGCGGACCGCCCGTGCGGTCGACGTACATCGCCGACAGGGCCTGCTCGGCGTGCAGCCGCGCCCGGAGCTCGCCGGCGGCGACAGATATGGCCACCGAGTTCTGGAAGGTCGAGAGCTTGCCGATCTGCTCCGCACCGTCGGTGCCGACCTTGAGCGGACCGATCAGGAGCACGACCAGTGGTATCAGCCCGAGGAGGGCGAGCTTGAGGCCGACCCCGCCCTCGTGGGGGCTCGTCGGCGGCTCTATCGCCGCTCCACTCATGCCCCGCAGGGCGGGCGTTGTGGGATCGGGTTTCGGAGGGTTGAGTGAGGTCGCCACGGCGGTACGTGGGACGCGCGACTCGTGAGGAAAGTGAAAGAGCGCGCCCCGATCAGGGAGTACCACGGGGGACGAACACGTCACCTATCCCTGCGAGGGGCGCCCCCGGGAGCGCCACCCTTCTGGGGTATCCCGAAAGGCGCTCCGAGCAGGAAAGTGCTCTGGATGCCGAAGGCGCCGGCGCAGGCCCGCGGCCTAGGCGATGACGATGTTGACCAGGCGTCCGGGTACGACGATGACCTTGCGCACCTCGCCCTCGGCCCGCGCCGCGACGACCTTGGGCAGCTCGAGCGCTTCGGCCTCGATCGCCGCGTCCGAGGCATCGGTGGCGGCCTCGAAGGTGCCGCGCAGCTTGCCGTTGACCTGGACCGCGATGGTGACGCTCTCTGACACAAGGTGGTCGGCATCCGCCTCGGGCCAGGCGTGCCGCCAGAGGTCCTCGCCCCCGAGCGCCTCCCACATCTCACAGGCGACGTGCGGAGCGAACGGGAACAGGAGCGACGTCGTCACCTGGCTGGCGTAGCGGCTCGCCACGACCCCCTCGGGAGTGCCGAGCACCCCCTCGGAGGTGCCCTTGGTGGCGAGATTGACCAACTCCTGCAGGGCGGCGATCGCCGTGTGGAAGGAGAAGCGCTCCCCGACATCCTCGCTGACCTTGGCGATGGTGGCTTCTGCCTTGCGCACCAGCCCCCGGGCCGCGACGTCATCACCGAGCTGATCGAGCCCGGGGCGCTCGACCAGCGGCCCCGCCGGCTGGCCCGACACGAGCCGCCAGGCCCGGTCCAGGAAGCGGCGCTGCCCCTCCACGCCCTGGTCGTTCCACTCGATGTCGTCGGCCGCCGGTCCCATGAAGAGGACGTAGAGCCGCAGCGTGTCTGCGCCGAAGCGCGACACGATGTCGTCCGGGGCGACGACGTTGCCCCTGCTCTTGCTCATCTTCGCGCCGTCGCGGTAGATCATCCCCTGGGTGAACAGGCGCGCGAAGGGCTCGCGAAATCCGACGAGGTCCAGATCGTTCAGGACCTTCGTGAAGAAGCGGGCGTACAGGAGGTGGAGCACGGCGTGCTCGACGCCGCCGATGTACTGGTCAATCGGGAACCAGTAGTCGACGATGTCCCGCTCGAACGGACCCTCGGTGTATCGCGGCGCGGTGTAGCGGAACAGGTACCACGAAGAGTCGACGAACGTGTCCATCGTGTCGGTCTCGCGGCGGGCCGGCTCTCCGCACATCGGGCACTCGACGTTGACCCAGTCCTCCGCGGCCGCCAGCGGGCTCTGCCCCTGGGGCACGTAGTCGTCGATGTCCGGCAGCACGACCGGTAGGTCCTCGTCGGCGACGGGAACTTCGCCGCAGTCCGGGCAGTGGATGATCGGGATCGGTGCACCCCAGTAGCGCTGGCGCGAGATCAACCAGTCGCGCAGGCGGTAGTCGATCGCCGTCTCTCCCATCCCCTCGCGGGCGAGGTGGGCCGTGATCGCCTCCTTCGCCGCGGGGATGTCGAGCCCGTCGAGGAACCCGGAGTTGATCAGCGTCCCCTCACCGGCCCACGCCTCATCCGCGGCGCCCTCACCGTCGCTGCCGATCACTTGGCGCACCGGCAGGTCATGCGCCGCCGCGAACTCGAAGTCCCGCTGGTCGTGGGCGGGAACGGCCATCACCGCTCCGGTGCCGTAGTCCATCAGGACGTAGTCGGCGACCCAGATCGGCAACTGCTCGCCGTTGACCGGGTTGGTGACATACCTCCCGGTGAAGGCGCCGGTCTTGGGCTTGTCCGGCGCGCCACGCTCCAGCGCGTCGAGCCGGCCCGAGGCCCGCACGTACTCCGCCACCGCCGCTGCCTCCGGTCGGCCGTCCACCAGATCGTCGATGAGCGGGTGCTCCGGAGCGAGCAGGAAGAAGGTGGCGCCGAACAGAGTGTCGGGGCGGGTCGTGAAGACCGGGATCTCGGTCTCGTCGTCGTCGGCGATGAAGACGACGCGCGCGCCCTCCGAGCGCCCGATCCAGTTGCGCTGCATCGTGAGCACGCGCTCCGGCCAGTCCTCGAGGAGATCCATCTCGTCGAGCAGGTCCTGGGCATAGTCGGTGATGCGCAGGAACCACTGGGTGAGCTGGCGTGGCTCGATCTCGGACCCGCACCGGTCACAGCGGCCGTCGACCACCTGCTCATTGGCGAGCACGGTCTGATCCTCAGGGCACCAGTTGACCGAGGCGTCGCGGCGTTCGGCCAGCCCCTTCTCCCAGAAGCGGAGGAAGAGCCACTGGGTCCAGCGGTAGTAGCCGGGGTCCGCCGTCGACAGCTCGGTGTCCCAGTCGATGGCGAAACCCAGCCCCTTGAGCTGCTCACGGATGCGGGCGATGTTCTCCCGCGTCGAGATCGCCGGGTGCACGCCCGTGCGGATCGCCGCGTTCTCCGCCGGCAGACCGAAGGCGTCGTAGCCCATCGGGTGGAAGACGCGGGCTCCGTTGCGGCGCCGGAAGTGCGCCAGTGCGTCGCCCATCGTGTAGTTCTTGACGTGCCCCATGTGGATCTCGCCCGAGGGGTACGGGAGCATCTCGGCGACGTATGCCTTGTCCTCGTCGGGCAGCTCCGGCGTCTGCCCGTCCCGGCTCACGGGTTCTGCGTGAAACGCCGAGCGTTCCTGCCAGACAGCCTGCCAGCGCCCCTCGATCTGGGCGGGGTCGTAGCGTTCGGGCAGAATGGGTTCGTTCGCGGACATCGGCGAGCGATTGTAGAGCCCCAGCCCACGGAGTATCCCTGTGGCCACCACCCGACCCGTGATCACCATCGAACCGTGCGACCCCGACGAGCACTTCGACGGCGTGCTGGCGGTCTATCGCGCCAACGACTGGAGCCACGCCAACGCGCCCGGACGCCTCCGCGTGGCGGTCGAGAGTTCGTCGTTCTCGGTGGTCGCCCTCGAGGAGGAGCGGGTCGTCGGTTTCGCCCGCGCGATGTCCGATGAGGCCTTCGCCGTGTACATCGCCGACATCCTCGTCCTGCCGGAGCTGCAGCGCCGTGGAATCGGGCGGCGCCTGCTGGATGCGATCCTCGATCACTACCCGATGGAGACCTTCCACCACCAGGTGCTCATCGCCGAACGCGGGGCCGATGGTTTCTATCGCCGCGTCGGCATGACGCCCGTCGGTGGATACGGCCTCACAGCCTTCATACGTTCTCGGGGCAACTGAGCCCCCCCGACCCGACACGGCCCGCTACCTTGGGCGGACCGATGCCGTTCCCCGTCCTCCGCCTGCTGGTGCTGGCCGCCCTGCTCGGCATCGCCGCGACGCCGGCGGTCGCCGAGCCCGAACCGGGCCCCCGAGCCGAGCTCGCGGGCGCCGATCTGCGCGGCGGAGAGCTCGCCGGGGTCAACCTGACCGCGGCCCGTCTCCGGGGTGCCGATCTGCGGGGCGCGGATCTCCGCCGGGCCCGGCTGACGCGCGCAGATCTGCGCGGCACCGATCTCCGACGGGCCGACCTGCGCGGGGCCGACCTTCGCGGAGCAAAGCTCATCTCCGCCGATCTTTCCGGTGCTGATCTTTCCGGCGCCGATCTGACTCGCGCCCATCTGGGCCGGGCCCTCCTGGCGAACGCCCGGCTGCGCCGCGCCCGTCTCATCGAGACTCATCTGCGCGGCGCCAACCTCAATGGCGCCCGGCTCCCGCGCGCCAATCTGGCGGGCCTCGATCTCGCCGGGGTCGACTTCTCGCGGGCACGCCTGTTCGGCGCGTCCCTGGCGGGGGCAAACCTGCGCGGAGCCGGACTGCTCGGAGCCGATCTGCGCCGCGCCGACCTCTCCGGCACGAAGAAGGATCGACGCACGGCCATTCCCGCCTCGCCGAGGCCGCGGCCGCTGCGCCGCCCGGCAGCCGCGCCCTCCCTCGACGCGACCCCCCCGTGGAAGTTCGTCGTCATGCCGGATTTTCTCAACCAGGACATCGACTATCCCGATCCGGACTGGGATCCCACGCTCGACTACGTCCTCGAACGGGTCGCCGCCGAGCGGCCGGACTTCGTCGCCGTGCCCGGCGACGTCGTGATGGGCCACTGGACCGCGCTCGGGCCGGTGGGAATCGAGGCCCAGGGCGCGCGCTACTACGCCGCGTGGCTCGCGCGCATGCGCGCGCACGGGCTGACCGCATACGTCTCTCCCGGCGATCACGATGTCGGCGACAACCCGTGGGGGCCGACCAAGCGAGCGCTTGTCGACTCCTATGAGCAGACGTTCGCGAATCACATGGGCATGCCGCGCAACGGCCCCGCCGGTCACGATGGCCTCGCCTTCTCGGTGCGCCACAAGAACCTGCTCCTGGTCGGGACGAACCCCTTCGAGCAGTACCGCCCCGACGGCCCGGTGGCGATCGGCGTGACCGGTGCGCAGCTCAGCTGGCTCGAGGGCACGCTCGCCGACGACGACGCCGCGCACAGCGTGGTGATGGGGCACGTCCCCATCCTGCCGGCGACGCACCGCCGCAACACGAGCGCGCTCGCGACTCCGGGCGGCGGCGGGTCAGCGCAGTGGAACGCGCTCGTGCGGGGTGGCGCCGCGCTCTATCTGGCCGGCGAGTACCACGACTTCTCCGCCGCCCGCAAGGACGGCGTCACGCAGGTGGTCAGCGGCGCCCTGCCGGGTGTGACCGACGAGGTGACCTACCTCGTGGTCACCGTCCACCCCGACCGGCTCGAGCTCGACCTGAAGTCGATCGCCACGACGGTCACGGTGACCGGGCCGCCGCCCGGGCCATCGGAACTCCCGCCGGTGCGCCTCTCGCTGGACGCCGACACCCGCCGCGACGGGCCGCGGACGCTGGCTACGATGTCGATCGACCGCTCGGGGACACCCAGCGGACGTGGCGGGCTCTTCTCACGCCGCACCCGCGCGCTGAGGTGACTCAGGCGGCCTGCGGTGCGGGCCGGAGCAGAACCACGGCGACGGCAAGCAGGACCGAGATCCCACCGCCCGCAAGGAAGATCGTGTCGAGGTCGGCCTGGGCGCGTAGGACCCCGACGATGATCGCGCTCAGACCGGCGCCCGCCATGAGGGCCGCCATCATGAGGCCCGAGACGGTCGTCCGCCGGTCGGAGAACTCGAGGGCGGCAAGGCTGAGCAGGTAGACGAACAGCGGCGCGAGCGTGACGCCTCCCAGAGCGGCGGCGAACACGCCCAGCGGCGCGGAGTTGGCTCCTGCCATGACGGCGAATGCGCCGGCGCCGGCGAGCGGCGAGGCCACCAGCAGGAAGCGCAGGGGCCGACGTAGAGATGCGAGGGCGAACACGAGCCGGGCGGCCGCCATCGCGCCGAAGAACGCCGCCAGTGCGAGGCCTGCGATGGCGTCGCTGCCGCCCAGATCTTCCTTGACGTAGATGGCGCTCCAGTTGATGAACAGCGCCTCGATCCCGCCGTACGCCAGGGCGATGGCAGCGAAGAGGAGGAGTCGCGCGGGTAGGTCGCCGAACTGCATGCCGGCGGGGGTCGCCGACCGATCGCGATGACCCACACCCCCGAGCACGGCCAGCACACCCACGGCACCAGCCGCGCCCAGCACCGGTACGAGCCACCACGGGCCGTCCCCCACGAGCACAGCGCCCTTCCATCCCGCCAGCAACCCGACGAGGACCGGCCCGATCACGCTCCCGATTCCCAGCGTCATGTGGACGGCCGCGACGGCAGCGGCAGACCGGCCCGGCAAGCGATCGATCGCCAGAACGTTCAACGCGGCAATCGACAGACCGAAGCCGAGCCCGATGAGGCCGCATGCCAGGCACAGCACCGCGAAGGCCAGTGAGGCCTGATCGAGCACGAGCTCCGACGCCGCGAGAGCAACGCTGCCGATGACGTTGAGGACGAAGCCGATCCCGAGCGCGCCCACCGCCCCACGCGCCCCGGCGACGGCGGGCGCAGCGAGCGCGCCGATGACCGCCCCGATGACGAGCGGGAGGAAGATGGCGCCGTAGCGCGCGTCGCCGATCTCGGGACGGACCACCTGACCCGAGGCCGCCGGACCGACGAGCACGAGCCCCTGTGTGAGCCCCGCCGCGTATATGGCTCGCGCGCCCGGCCCGGAGGGGCTCAACCGCGATCCGTCAGGAGCGCGGTGCGCTTCAGGCAGTTCGCGCTCTCGCACGCCGAGCGTTCCGTCATTGCCCCGAATTCTAGGCCATCACGGGGCCGTCGCTAGCCTCCCTCCGGTGACGCCGGGCCTCTACATCATGTTCGACCTCGCGCTCCTCGGGCTCGTGGTCGCCGCTCTGGTTGTCGTCGGTCAGGGTCTCCCCTGGATCACAGGCTTCGCGGCGATCTGGCTCGCGCTCAGCGCGCCCTGGTTGCTTCTGGAGGCCTGGTGGCGGCGCAGCGCGTGAGCCCGGACCCGGGTCGCGTCGAGGTCGCCATCCGCCGCGAGTACGGTCTGCTGGCGCCGGTCTACGAGCGGGTGTGGGCGCGCTACCTCGCGGCGTCGATCGTCCATACCCTCGATCGCCTCCCCTTGTCGGCCGGCGACCGGGTCCTCGACGTCGGCTGCGGTACAGGGCTGCTGTTGGCGGGAATGCGAGCCCGTCAGGCGGAACTCGATCTTCATGGGATCGAACTGACCCCGGCGATGCTCCGCCGGGCGGGCGGGCGCCTCGGTGAGGCCGCGACGCTGCGCATCGGGTCCGCTCGCGATCTCCCCTACCCCGACGCCCACTTCGACATCGTGACGTCGACCAACATGCTCCACGACATCGCCCACGATCACGCCGACGTGATCGGCGAATGGCGGCGCGTTCTCCGACCCGGCGGAGCGATCGCCGTGACTGACTGGGACCCCGGGCACCTCGGCACGCGGATCCGCGCGCGGGCACTCTCGCTGATCGGTCGGCGACCGACGCTCCACACGCCCGAGGAGCTGTCGGAGCTCCTGGCCGAGGCCGACGTCCGTGTACGTGGGGCCCAGGCGTACCCGGCGGGAACCTGGGGTCTCTGGACCGTCCACGGCGTACGCGCCTCCTCGGCCGCTCCGGTTCGCCCCGGGGAGACGGCCGGCGCCTGACGTCGTTGTGTGCCGGCGATCGGGCTGAGCTGCCTCTGCCGCACGGCGCTGTTAGCGTGGCGTGGCCGTCCGATCCCGAGGCAAGGCCCATCGTGAGCGACTTCTCCGGACTCTCCGCCCTCCTTCTGAACTGCTCGCTCAAGACCTCGGCGAAGGAGTCCCACACCCGCCGGCTGCTCGCCCGGGTTGCGGGGGTGATGGAGGCGGAGGGCGTGCCGGCCGAGATCCTCCACGTCCTCGACCATCACGTCGCGTTCGGGATGGTCGAGGACGCAACCGAGCACGGCGCCGACCGCGATGACTGGCCGATGATCCAGGAGAAGGTGATGGCGGCCGACATCCTCGTGATCGGCACCCCGATCTGGCTCGGCGTGAAGTCGAGCGTCGCGACGCTGGCGATCGAGCGCCTGTACGCCTCGAGCGGCCACACCAATGACAAGGGCCAGTGGCTCTACTACGGCAAGACCGGCGGATGCGTGATCACCGGCAACGAGGACGGCGTGAAGGCCTGCTCGAAGGAGATCCTCTACGGCCTACAGCACATCGGCTACATGATCCCGCCCCAGGCCGACTGCGGCTGGATCGGCGAGGCAGGCCCGGGCCCGAGCTACGGCGATGTCGTCGAGGGGGCCGACGTCCCCGCCGGCTACGACAACGAGTTCACCAACCGCAACGCGACGTACATGGCGTGGAACCTCATGCACACCGCGGCGATGCTCCGCGACAGCGGCGGGATACCCGCCGAGGGGAATACGTCCCACGGATGGCGGGACGGATCAAACGCGGCTGATCTCGAGCCGGAACCGGTGGTCTGAGCTTCCCCGGTCGGAGGACTCGTCCTCGTCAGGCCTGACCGAACTCGTCAGGCCTGACCGAACTTGTCAGGCTTACTCGCCCTTGGCGGAGCCTGCGGCCGCGGCGCCGGAGAACTCGGCCGCCCGCCGTCGGCCGTCCATGATCGCGCCCCAGACCAGAAGGCCCATGGCGATTCCGACGAGTGCGGTCACGAACGCGCCGACAATGAAGATCCCGACGCCGCTCATGACGCCGGCCCCCGGGGAGCGACGAGCGCCCCGAATGCGAGGATCGACGGGACCCAGATCCCGACGAACAACCCCTCTTCGCGGTTGCCGGCGAACCAGAGGCTCACCGAAAGCACGAACGAGATGAAGGCGGCAGCGAGTACCAGGGCCCGAGCTCGAGCACCGGGTCCTGGGGGCCCCAGCACAGACTCGACGGCCAGAGCCAGAGCACCGGGCGGACTCTCCGGCCCTTTGAGGGTGGTTTCGGACATTCTTCGCTTCCTTTCGTCAGACAGGACGCCGGCTGAGCGCGGATCGGACCCAACGTAGGGCCCCGCGTCCGCGCGGCCGTACTCGTGGCGATCCGATGAGGGCGCGACCAGCCGGCGAGGCGATCCCGCGCCCCAGCTCGGCGAGTCGACGCCCGCGCTCATCGGCGATCGTGATCTTCAGACCGGAGGCATCGGCGAAACGCGCGATGCCGGCGACCTGGCGGCGTCGAGGGACGTCGTGGTTTCCCACCAGAGTGATCATGACCTGATCGTCGTCGCCGACGATTTCGAGCGATCCTTCGGCGGACTCTGCGACCACGCGACCCTCGACGATCATGACGGGCGCCCGGCCTCGGAGGTCGTGATCGTCAGGGCGCCGGAGAGAGTCCAATGGGCACGATCCGCTCCCGCGCCGGTGGCACGGGGGACGTCAATGCTCATGTCGTCGAACGTGTAGGTGATGGCCGTGCCGCGACCGGTCAGGCGCTCGTAGAGGCCCTCCGCCAGGTCCGGCCAGGTGGTCTCCGTGCTCTCTGTCATGGCTGACTCCTCAATCAGTGGTGGCTTGACGGGAGAGAAATTAGACATGCTGTCTAGATAGTACAACCCCACTGTCTACCAATTAGTCTTTATTTGCGACTTTTTTGGTTCGCGCTGTCGAGACATGATGTCTAGACTGATCCCACAATGAGTGACGACGCCCCCGACGGCATCCAGATCGGTGAAGTCAGCCGCCTCACGGGCGTGGGGCCTCACGCCCTGCGCGTATGGGAGCGCCGGTACGGCGTTCCCTCCCCGCGGAGGACGGACGGCCGGTTCCGCCTCTACTCGCGTGACGACGTCCAACTGGTCCGGGAGATCCAGCGGCTCATCGCCGCCGGGTACTCGACGGGCGCGGCCGCGGAACGCGCCCGGGCCCAGGGACCTCGGGCGAGCGCCGAGACGGCTGGAGCCCGCCCGCTGACCGATGAGATCCAGGATCTCCGCGCATCGCTCGCCGCCCTCGACGAGGCGACGGCCAACGCCGCCCTCGATCGCCTTTTCGGCCGATATTCACCGGACACGGCGATCGACGAGGTCATTCTGCCCTACC
>JAHEIS010000171.1 GCA_024639225.1 Actinomycetes bacterium
ACGACCCCGTCGAAATCGACCGCGTCGGCGAACGCCTGCGCCACCTCGACGGCGGTCTGGCCGGTCATGGCGTCGACGACCAACAGGACGTTGGTCGGGTTGACCGCCTCGCGGATGGCCACGAGTTCGGCCATCATCTCCTCGTCGATGCTCAGCCGACCGGCGGTGTCCACCAGGACGACGTCGCGACCGGTTCGCCGCGCCTCCGCCATACCGGCCGAGGCGATCGCAACCGCGTCAGTGCCGTCCCCGCGATGAACCGGCACACCGACCTGCTCGCCCAGAACCTCCAGCTGATCCGCCGCCGCCGGACGGTGGACATCGCACGCGATCATGATCGGCGCCCGGCCCTGGTCCACGAGGTGCTTGGCGAGCTTGGCGGTACACGTCGTCTTGCCCGAGCCCTGAAGACCCGCCATCAGGATGATGGTCGGGGGCGTCGTGGCCATCGGTAGCCGCGTGTTCTCACGGCCCATGAGCTCGGTGAGCTCCTCATTGACGATCTTGATGACCTGCTGATCGGGCGTGAGGGAGGACATCACCTCCTCGCCCTTGGCACGCTCGCCGATCGCCGCCGTGAGCTGCTTGACCACCGGGAGGCTGACGTCCGCCTCGAGGAGCGCCAGCCGGATCTGGCGCATGGCCGACTTGACGTCGGCCTCGGTCAGCGCGCCCTTGCTGCGCAGCCCGGCGAAGGAGTTCTGGAGTTTCTCGCTGAGGGAGTCAAACATCGTCAAGGGGCCGACACAGGGCCGCGATCAGTGTACCGCCGGGACGGTCGAGGACCGGCGGCGGCGGGTTGGCTCTCCCGCCGGGGCCTGCCGCCCCGCTGCGCGCGGGATCCGCACGGAGAGCACGAGCATCCGAGTCAGCCGGACGCGTCGAGTGAGAAGATCGCCTCGGCGTAGGCCTCGGGATCGAAGGGCTGGAGGTCCTCCAGGGTCTCGCCCGTGCCGACGATCTGGATCGGCAGACCGAGTTCCTGCCCGATCGCGACGGCGACGCCGCCGCGCGCCGCGCCGTCGAGCTTGGTGAGCACGACGCCGCTGAGGTCGACCACCTCGCCGAAGAGCCGCGCCTGGCTGATGCCGTTCTGGCCCGTGGTCGCGTCCAGCACGAGCAGAGTGGTGTGAGGCGCGCCGTCGCAGGCCTTTCCGACGACCGCGCTCACCTTGGCGAGCTCCTCCATGAGGTTGTGCTGGGTCTGAAGGCGACCGGCGGTGTCGATCAGCACGACGTCGGCCTCGCGGGATTTGGCCGCGGCGACCGCGTCAAACGCGACAGCGCCGGGATCGGCACCCGGCGCCTGGCTGACGAGCTGCGCCCCGGCCCGCTCCGTCCAGACAGAGAGCTGGTCGATCGCGGCCGCGCGAAAAGTATCCGCCGCTCCGACGACAACGCTCTGACCGAGGTCGGAAAGGCGGTGGGCCAGCTTGCCCACGGTGGTCGTCTTGCCGCTGCCGTTCACGCCGACGACCATGATCACGGTGGGCTCGTGCCCGAGGGGGATCTTCGGCGCCGTGGGCATCGTCACCTCGGCGATCTGCTTCTGCAGCGCCGTGACCAGGGTCGGGCCGCCGGTGACGCGTCCCTCGGCCATCTCCTTGCGGAGATGATCCACGACGCGGAGAGTCGCATCCATGCCGCAGTCGGCGGCGATCAGCGCCTCCTCCAGCTCTTCCCAGGTGTCCTCATCGACCAGTTTCCCCTCAAAGATGCCCGCGATCTGGGGGGAAATGGCCTGGCGGGGGGTGCTGAGGTTCGTGAAGAGGCGCCCGAACAGGCCCTTCTTCTTCCCCTGCTGCTCCTCGGGGGGCTCGAGCTCGAAGAGATCCGCCCAGGCCGCGATGTCGCCGGAGCCGCCGGCCTCCATCAGGCGCCGCCGGGGATCGCGCGCAGCTCCTGGCGGACGAAGCGGCGGGCAGGGCCCTCGACGTCCTGGTCGAGCCGCCGCGAAACGATCTGCGACGCGCCATCGGCACCCATCGTGACGCCGAAGATGGTGTCCGCGATCTCGACCGTCGGCTGCTGATGCGTGATGAGCACGAACTGGGTTTCCTTGGCCAGAGACCGGACCACGCCGAGGAAGCGCCGCAGGTTGACGTCGTCGAGGGCGGCTTCGACCTCGTCGAGCAGGTAGAACGGCGCGGGGCGGGCCATTGCCAGCGCAAGGCAGAAGGCCAACGCCACGAGCGAACGCTCGCCGCCCGACAGGAGCGTCAGGGATCGGGCCCGCTTGCGCGGCGGGATGACCTCGACCTCGATCCCGGGCTCGTCGTCGCCGTCGGTGACGGCACGCAGGCGCCCGGTCCCTCCGGGGAAGAGTTGCGCAACGACTGCCGAGAAGCGCTCGGAGACCTGGGTGAAGACCTCCTCAAAGCCCTCCGCGACGCTCGTGTCGAGTTCCGCGAGGTGGGCCCGCAGGGATGAGCCGCTCTCTTCCAGGTCGGCGATCTGGGTCGCGAGTTCCTCCGCACGGTCCTCCAACTCGACCCGCTCCTCAACGGCGAGCAGGTTGACCGGACCGATCGCGGAGCGCTTCCGCTCGCATTCGGCGATGCGCTGGCCGAGCAGGTCAGGATCGTCGAGGTCGGTGTCGTCCCCGAAGACGAACGGCTCCCCGGACTCCTCCGTCGGCCCGCTCTCATGTTCGGCTCCGTCCGCCGGTCGGCGCGACTCGGCCAGACGCTCGGCGGCGACCGCAAGGGCGACCTCCGCCTGCTGGGACGCCGAGCGCGCCTCTTCGAGCGCGCCGGAGGCCTGCTCGGTCGCCGCCCTCAGCTCCGCGACCCGGCCCTCGCCGGCACTCAGGGACGCGGTGATCCGCCGGGACTCCTCCTGGAACCGTTCGGCATGGGGCTCGAGAGCCCGCGCGGCGGCCTCCAGGGCCTCAGCAGCGCCATCGCCGTCGACGGTCACCTCGGCCGTCGGTTCATCATCGGAGAGGGTCGCCTCCAGAGCCACGATCCGTGCGGCCAGCTCCGCGTGCTCGGTCCGGGCCGCGGCGGCCGATGTCTCAGCGCCCTCCAGAGCGGCCCGGGCGTCACGCCAGCGGAATTCAGCCTCGTCGGCGGCGGTGCCCGCCGCCTCCAGCCCGCGCCGCGCCGCGTGTTCGGCAGCCGTCGAGCGCTGGCGCTCGCCGATGAGCCGGGCCCGGTCGGCCGCGACGGCCCCTGTCGTCTCGTCGTAGGCGCGGATGGCGTCCTCGGCCTCGTGGCGCCGACCCGCGGTTGCCGCCTCGGCGGCCCGGGCGCGCTCGAGTGCCTGCTCGGACGCCGCGGCC
>JAHEIS010000172.1 GCA_024639225.1 Actinomycetes bacterium
CGCATGGCCTTCGGATCCAGCCCCTCCACCTCCGGCAGGTCGTCGAGACTCGACAGGCCGAAGACCTTCAGGAACTCGCGCGTGGTGCCGTAGAGCATCGGCCGGCCCAGCTCCTCGGCGCGGCCGACGATCTTCACCAGCCGACGCTCCAGGAGCCCGCGGAGAACCTCCCCGCACGCGACGCCGCGGATCGCCTCGATCTCGGCGCGGATGATCGGCTGCCGGTACCCGATGATCGACAGCGTCTCGAGCGCCGCCGTCGACAGACGCCCGTGCTGGCGATCGCGGTGAAGCCGTGCGACGAGCGGTCCGAACTCCGCTCGCGTCAGCACCTGCCAGCCGCCGGCGAGCCGCTCGATGCGCATCGACCGCCCGCTCTCGTCGTACGACGCGTTGATCGCCTCGATCGTCTTCCGCAAGCGCTTGGCCGCGTCCGCGGTGCCCTTCTCGTCGAGAAGCTCGACCAGGCGCGCCTCCGTCAGCGGCCGGTCGGTGCTCATCAGGAGGGCCTCGACCCGCGCGCCGAGCGGCAGCGCGTCGGGGGTCGGCCCCGCCGTCGCAGCGGAGTCGGGGGTGGCGGTGGCCGTGTCGTCCGGAGGCGGTGCGCTCATGTGATCAGGGTACCCGGAGAAAGGTGTCAGGCCGGAAAAAAGGGGGTAGCCCCCTCTTCGGAAAAAAGGGGTTACCCCCCTCTCTTCGGCCTCACATGCTCATCAGCGGGCGGCCCGCGCCATCGCGAGCTTCGTCCGGGCCCGGGCCTGCGCGGCTTCCGCGGCCTGGCGATCGTCCGGCGTGTGCCCGGAACCGGAGACCGCCTGCGCGTTGGCCTCGCGGAGCTCCTGCTCCGCCTCCACCGCCGCCAGATCGGCCGGCTCGGCGGCGCGCTCCGTCAGAATCGTCAGGACGTTCGCCTGGACCTGCGCGAAGCCGCCGGCCACCCAGAAATCCCGCCGCCCGCCTTCGGCCAGATCGACCCGCATCGGGCCGATGCCGAGACGCGAGAGGATTGGCGATTGACCGGCCATGACCCCCTGCTGACCGTCCCACGCGGGGAAGGAGACGTACGACGCCTCCGCGTCGAACAGGGAGTCGGACGGGGTCACGATGTTGCAGCGAAAGGTCCGGGCCATGGGACGGGTAGTGTAGCGGCGCGGCCGGCGCCCGCCACCCGGGAGCCCGGCCCGGTCTACTCGAACCGGGCGAAGACCAGGGTCACGTTGTGGCCACCGAATCCGAACGAGTTGTTGAGGGCGCACCGCACGGCGCGCTCCTGGGCGGTGTTGGCGACGAAGTTGAGGCCCTCGAATCCCTCGTCCGGGGCGTCGAGGTTGATCGTCGGCGGCACGACCCCCTGCTGCACGGCCTTGATCGTGATCACCGACTCGATGCCGCCCGCCGCCCCGAGCGCATGGCCGGTCATCGACTTGGTGGAGCTCATGGCGACGTCACCCGCCCGATCGCCGAAGAGGGCCCGCACCGCGTAGACCTCGGCGGCGTCGCCGAGCGGCGTCGAGGTCCCGTGGGCGTTGATGTAGTCGACCCGGTCCGGCTCGACGGCCGCGTCGGCCAGGGCCGCCCGCATGGCCGCCCCCGCGCCCAGGCCCTCCGGCTCCGGCGCTGCCACGTGGTAGGCGTCACCCGAGGAGCCGAAGCCGAGGAGCTCGGCGTAGATCCGCGCCCCGCGGGCCCTGGCGTGCTCGAGCTCCTCGAGCACGATCACGCCCGCCCCCTCCGAAAGCACGAAGCCGTCGCGTTCACGATCGAACGGCCGCGACGCCCGCGCCGGGTCGTCGTTGCGGGTCGAGAGCGCCTTCATCGCGGCGAACGAGCCGATGCAGAGGGGCGAGACCGCGGCCTCGCTCCCGCCGGCGACGATCACCTCCGCGTCGCCGCGCTGGATGAGGTGGAGCGCCGTTCCGATCGCGTGCCCCCCCGTCGCGCAGGCGGTGGCCGTCGCGGAGTTGACGCCCTTCAGGTTGTGCCGGATCGACACGTTGCCCGCACAGGCGTTCACCATGAGCTTCGGGACCACGAACGGGCTGATCTTGCGGGGCCCGTGCTTGATCAGCTTCGAGTGCCCCTGCTCGATCGTGATGATGCCGCCGATTCCCGAGCCGATCACGACACCGCGCCGCGATGCGTCACCGCTCTGGAAATCGAACCCACAGTCGAGCACGGCCTCCTCGGCCGCGCTCATGCCGAGCAGGCAGAACCGGTCCATCCGTCGCGCTTCGCGCACGTCGACGATCGGCGAGACGTCCCAGTCGCGCACCTCGCCGGCGATCGTGACCGGCCACCGCTCGTCCTGCTCGAACGCGGTGATCGGGCCGATGCCGGAGCGCCCGTCCTGGAGGGCGCTCCACATGCGCGGCACGTCGTTCCCGACATCGGTGACGACCCCGAGTCCGGTGACGACGACACGACGCTGGGCCTGGTTGCTCATCGTGAGGGGCGGCCGCCGACCGATCAGCCGATGTTCGAGGCGATGTACTCGATCGCCTGTCCGACCGTCTGGATCTTCTCGGCTTCTTCATCCGGGATCGACGTCTCGAACTCGTCCTCGAACTCCATGACGAGCTCGACCGTGTCGAGGCTGTCGGCGTTCAGATCGTTCGCGAAGTTGGTCTCGCGACTGATCTCGCCTTTGTCGACCCCCATCTGCTCGGCGACGATGTCGGTGACCTTGGCTTCGATCTCAGCTTCCGTCACGGTGCTATCTCCTGGAACAGGGGCCCTATCCCGGCGGGACCAAGGGCGGAGGAGAATATAGCTCTCCGCGCCCACGCTGCAAGCGGACATGCGATCCCACTCGCAAGATCGGTCATGTTCGTCACGTTTCGGTTGCCTTTCTCCCGTCTCTCCACAACACCCTCGATCAGTCCATCAGCCCGCCGTCCACGACCAGGACCTGCCCCGTGACGTACCCGGCGTCGTCCGAGGTGAGGTACGAGGCCGCGTGGGCAATGTCCTCCGGAAGGCCGAAACGGCGAACCGGAATGTGCTTGACGGCCTCCTCCCGCGCGGCGGAGGGCAGGGCCCGGATCATGTCCGTCTCCACGAATCCCGGCGCGATGAGGTTGGCCGTGACCCCCTTGGCGGCCAGCTCCCGCGCGACGGTCTTGGTCAGCCCCACGAGCCCGGCCTTGGCCGCGGAGTAATTGGCCTGCCCCGGATTCCCCATGAGCCCGGTGACCGACCCGACGTTGATGATGCGTCCGAACCGGCCCCGCATCATCGGGCGGGCCGCCGCCCGGCAGGCGACGAACGCCGACCGCAGGTTG
>JAHEIS010000081.1 GCA_024639225.1 Actinomycetes bacterium
CGGAGCCGCCTCGGCATCGGGCCGGCGCGCGCCCGGGCGTCGCCGCATCGTGGGGCGGCGCGGCCGGGGGCGTTTGGGAGCGGCGTCGGGATCGGCTGCCGGTGCGTCCTCGGCGGCGGACTCCTCCTCCGTCGTCTTCTTGCGCGCCGGGCGCTTCTTCTTCGGCTTCTCGGGCTCGGCCGCCGGAGCGCCGTCCTTCATGCTGTCGGGCTTGGGGTAGCGCTTGGGCTGCAGGACGTGCAGCGCCTCGGCCTCTTCGACCGTTGACGATGCCGTCTTGACGCTCAACCCGGCGCGCTGAAGCCGCTGAAGCACCAGTGCGCTGGGCAGGCCTTCGGCTCGCGCCACCTCGTAGACACGCTTCTTTGTCACTAGCGACGATCCTCGCTGTTCGGGGCGACCGGCGCCAGAGCCGGATCGATGATGAGAGCGGAGACACGGGTCGCGCGGGCGAAGCCGCGTCTCGTCGCGGCCCGCTCGAAACATTCCGAGCCGGGGCACAGATACGCGCCGCGCCCGGGCAGACGCGAACGATCGTCGCGAACCAGGCGCGTCTGCGGGCCGTCGCTCTGCGCGGCGAAGCGCGCAAGCTCGGTCCGTGGCCTCCGCCGGCCGCAGCCGATGCAGCGGCGTTCAGGGATGTGACCCCGTCGGCTCACGCGCCGTCCTCGTCGCTCGAGCCGGCCTCGGGCTCCGGCGGCGCTTTCTCGGTGGCCGGCCCGTCTGACTCCGCGGCTGCGGCGTCCTCGTCGGAGGCAGCGGGTGCCGCGTCCTCCGATGCGGGCTCGGGACTCTCCCCTGCGGGGGCATCGGTTGCCGAATCCTCCGGCGCGGGCTCTGCGGGCGCCTCGGCGCCATCCTCGGCCGGGCTCTCGCTCCCCGGACCGACCTCGGCGGCGGGGGGCTCCTCGGCGACGGGCTCGGGGAGGGGGTCGCCGGACGCGATCTGCGCCTCCAGCGCCTCCGCGCCGCCGGCGCCGGCCGCCCAGGTCAGCTCCTCGGGCGTGAGGCCCCTGCTCAGGGAAATCTCCAGCGCGGCGTAAGCGGCGTGCGCGTCCAGGGAGCAGTAGCGGGTGCCCGACTCGACGGCGTTCGGGCACCGGTTACCGCTGCGGAGAACGGCCATGCAGCGCGAGCTGGACGGGCCGTCGCCACGATCCGGACCGTCGGCGGCGTCCTCGTTGGCGAAGGTCGACTCGCTTTTGATGTCGATCCGCCAGCCGGTGAGCCGCGCGGCCAGGCGGGCGTTCATGCCCTCCTTGCCGATGGCCAGCGAGAGTTGGTCGTCCGGCACGATAACCGTCGCCTGACGGGCCTCGTCGTCAACGATGACCTCGCGCACGCGCGCGGGCGAGAGGGCCTTCGCGACGTAGCGGGCGGGCTCCTCGTTGAACGGGATGATGTCGATCTTCTCGCCACGGAGCTCGCTCACGACCATCCGGACCCGTGAGCCGCGCGGCCCCACGCAGGCACCGACCGGGTCGACACCCTGCTGATGGGAGATCACGGCGATCTTCGAGCGCCAGCCGGGCTCACGCGCGACCCCGCGGATCTCGATCAGGCCGTCCGCCATTTCCGGCACCTCGAGCTTGAAGAGCTCCTTGACCAGTTCATTCGAGCGCCGGCTCACGACAACCTGGGGCCCCTTGTTCGAGCCTCGGACATCGACGATCACCGCCTTGACCCGACCGCCGTGGTCGTAGCGCTCGCTCCGGATCTGCTCGCTTTCGGGCAGCAGCGCCTCGACCCGGCCGAGATCGACGAGCGTGTACCGGGAGTCGGACTGCTGGATGATTCCGGTCACGACCTCGCCGACGCGATCAACGTACTCATCGAACATCATCTCGCGCTCGGCCTCGCGGATCCGCTGGAGCACGACCTGCTTCGCCGTCTGGGCGGCGATCCGCCCGAAGTTGTCCGGCGTCACGTCGACCAGGCCGATCTCCTCGTCGGCGTAGGCGTCCCAGTCGATCTCCGGCGGCGGCTGCTCCCACTCCTCCGGGTCGACGCCCTCCGGCGGTTCCACCTCTTCCTGGGGCAGCGTTTTGAGCTCTTCACCCTCGGGCGGCAGCAACTGGAAGACGACCATCTCCCCGGACTCGCGGTCGATCTCGACCCGCGCGTGCTCAGCGGCGTCGGAAGTCTTGTTGTAGGCCGCCAGCAGCGCGTCCTCGAGTGCGATGAGCAGGGTCTCGGAGTCGATCCCCTTCTCGCGCTCGATGGTCTTGATGGCCTCGATGATCTCCCGGTTCACCCGCGTGCCCCGCCTTTCTCGTCAATCAGATGGGCCCGCCGTACGTCGGCCGGCGCCAAGGAAACACTCTCGCCATCGATGTCCAGCGTCAGCACCTCGGGCGTCGCGCCGCTGAGGGTGCCGGTGAAGTTCCGCTGCCCCGCGTCGGTCGGCTCCCGGAGGGCGACGCGCACACGCCGGCCGATGGCCGCGGCGAAATGGGCGGTGGTCCGTAGGGGCCGCTCGGGCCCGGGCGACCAGACCTCGATCCCGAAGCGCTCGAGCATGCCGCCGGCCTCGAGTGCGCGCGTCACACCGACGCAGACGTCGTGGTCGACGCCGTCGGGGTGATCCACGACGACGCGCAGCATCGCGCTATCGCCCCGGCCGGTGATCGTGGCCTCGAGGAGGTCGATTTCGGGCAGGACGACGGACAGGTGGGCTTCGACCTCACCCTCGATACCTGTGGCATTGTCATTCACGGTCGGCGTTCCGTCCTCCGTCCGCACCGCCAGGGCACAAAAAAAGTGGGTCCGCGACCCACTTTCCAAGGTGACCCTATCTACTCGAACCGCTGTGAGAGTAGCACCTGCCCCGGCCGCGTGTGGCGGCCGGCGGGCATCCCTCGCGGCCGACCGCTCAGCCGGACTGCTCGGCCTGGCGGGTATCGAGATGAAGTGTGACGGGCCCGTCGTTGACCAGGCTGACCTGCATGCTCGCCCCGAAGCGGCCCGTCTTGACCGCGACCCCCTCGTCGGAGATCCGGCCGGCGAGGTCCGCCAGCAGTGGGGCGGCCTCACCGGGATCGGCCGCCTCGGACCAGGACGGGCGGTTCCCCTTCCAGCAGCGTGCGAGGAGGGTGAACTGGCTGACGAGCAGGACCTCTCCCCCGCTGTCTCCGACGGCGACGTCGAATGGGCGCTCCGGTCCGTCGAAGAGCCGGAGACGCGCGAGCTTGCGCGCGAGCCGCTGAGCGTCCTGGATCGTGTCGCCGCGGGCGACTCCCGCGAGGACGAGCAGTCCGGGGCCGATGGCGCCGACGACCTCGCCCGCCACCTCCACACTGGCCCATCGCACCCGCTGCACCACCGCTCGCACGGTCGGGCATTGTGCCCGACCGGCCGGCGGGCCGCCCTAGACTGTCCGCGTGAGCGAGAACTCGTCACTGGCCGAACGCACCGCCGCCGCCATCGCGGAGCTCGGCGTGCCGACGAGCGTGTCCGGCGAGGACGAGTGGGCCGTCGCCGTCCCGACCGAGATCCGGGGCGATGTCACGGTGATCGTCGGCGTTCGGGAGCGCAGCCTACGTCTGAGCGCCTTTCTGATGCGCCGGGCCGACCGCAATCACACCGAGGTCTACCGCCGTCTGCTCAACCGCAATCTGCGGACCTGGCTCTGGCGCTTCGCGCTGGACGACGCGGGCGACCTCTTTGCTGTCGCCGACCTGCCGGGCGTCAGCATCGCCGGGGAGCTGCTGGACCGGGCGCTCGGGGCCCTCAGCGTGCTCATCGATGAGGCCTACGAGCCGACAGTACGCGCCGCCTTCGACGTGCCCGAGGGGGCGCGTTTCGGCCCTCCGCCCGCCTGACGTCTGGCGCGCCGGGTTATCGTGGGGGCCCGGCTCAGGAGGTAGTCATGGCAGAGGACATCCACTTCGAGGGCGTGAGCGTTCGCAAGAGGCACCCCTGGGGTGTGTGGGGCCTGACTCTCATCACCCTGGGTATCTACGGCCTCGTCTGGTGGTTCCGGATCAACCGTGAGTTGCGCGACTACTCGGCCGCGGTCGGACGACCCCTCGACAACAACCCTCACCTCGCGTGGCTCGCGATCTTTCCCGGGATCTTCCTGTTCTTCGTCCCGCCCTTCTTCACGACGGTCTACACGGCCCGCCGCATCCGGGCGGTGCAGGACATGATCGCCGGGCGTCAGATCCAGGAGGTCGACTCGTGGATCTCGGGGATCCTCATGGCCGTCTACGTCTTCATCCTCGGTGCGTTCGGGTGGTTCATCGGCCCCTACATGCAGGGCGCCCTCAACGCGATGTGGGATGAAGCCCGCGAACGCTCCTCGGCCACGCCGCCGACGACCGCGAGCAGCCCCTACTGAGCTACCCGGCGGGCTCGGCCGGGACGAGCTCGGAGCCAAGGCAGCGGGCAAGGCGGTAGTGGCGGCGCGCGTCGTTGCGGCGCCCCAGCCGCTCCAGCGCCCGGCCCAGGAGGAAGTGGCCGTAGTGGTTCGTGGGCTCGCCGTCGACGAGGGCTTGCGACTCACGCTCGGCCGCGTGGTAGGAGCGCGTCGACAAGTAGGCGCGCGCGAGCGCCTCGCGGATCGAGCCCTTGTCCGGCTCCAGCCGTTTGGCCTGCTCGAGGGCAACGGCAGACTGGTGGAAGTCGCCGGACTCGAGTAGCTCCATACCGCGCGAGTAGTAGTGGTAGGCGTCCATCGTCGCCTATTCTGCCGCGGTCTCACCCAGCAGGCCACGAACCTCGTCAAGGATGAGGCGGGCGCACTCCCTCTTGGAGCGGAGGCCGCTCTCGGTCTCCCCCCGGGAGCTGATCAGCGTCACGGCGTTTTCCTCGGATCCGAACCCCGTCCCTGCACGCGAGATGTCGTTGTGCACGATGAGATCGGCGTTCTTTCGCAGGCGTTTGTCGCGCGCCCGCCGCAGACCGTCCTCCCCCGCCTCGGCGGCGAAGCCGACCAGCACACGTCCGCCGCGTGGCAGCTCGCCCAGGCGCGCGAGGATGTCCTCGGTGCGCTCCAGCGCGATCGTGAGCTCAGGCGCCCCGCTCTTGTCGATCTTCCCGTCCGCGACCGCCCGTGGGCGGTAGTCGGCCACCGCGGCACACATGATCATGACGTCGGCGTCATTCCAGGCGGCCCGCGCGACCCGGCCGAGCTCCTCGGCCGTTGCGGCGTCGTGGTAGGTGACCCCCTCATCCCGGGGCAGGTCGACATTCGCCGCCAGAACCGTCACCGTGGCCCCGCGGTTGCGGGCGTCATGGGCCAGCGCCCAGCCCATGCGCCCACTGGAGCGGTTGCCGAGGTATCGCACCGCGTCGAGCGGCTCGCGCGTCCCACCGGCGGTGATCACGACCCTGCGCCCGAACAGATCGCCCCCCGGCCGGTGAGCAGCGACCGCCGCGACGATGTCGGCCGGGCTCGCGAGGCGACCGGCCCCGACGTCTCCGTCGGCCAGCACGCCGTGGCCCGGAGGGACGATCGTGGCCCCGCGGGCCTCGAGCGTCGCGAGATTGGCCCGCGTGGCGGGGTGCTCCCACATCCGAGTGTTCATTGCCGGGGCCACCATCACCGGGCCGGGATACGCGAGCGCAACCGACGACAGGAGGTCGTCGCCCATCCCGTGGGCGAGCCGGGCGATGGTGTTCGCGGTCGCCGGCGCGATCAGCATCACCTCCGCCTCGCGGGCGTACTCGAGGTGACGGTAGTCGGGGGCGGTCTCGTCGCCGAAGAGGCTCAACCCCACGTCCCGTCCCGACAGCGCCGCGAATGTTGCCGGGCCGACGAAGCGCTGGGCCGAGCGCGTCATGACGACGCGGACGCGGTGGCCGTCCTTCTGGAGTAGACGCAGGACGTCGATCGCCTTGTATGCCGCAATCCCGCCACTGACGCCAAGCAGGACCTCAGCCATCGCCGGCCCCGCAGAGCACGATCACCGCATCGACGAGCTCGGAGCAGGCCGTCGCCACCTGGGTATTGACGACCACCCGATCGAACTCGTCCCGCGCCGCCAGCTCGCCATCAGCGGTCTTCAATCGGCGGACGATATCCGCGTCATCGTTCGTCCCACGATCGCGGAGGCGCCGTTCGAGTTCGGCGGTGGACGGCGGCGCGATGAAGATGCTGCGGGAATCCGGGGCGCGCCGCGCGACCGCCCGTGCGCCGACGAGCTCGATCTCGAGAACCGCACTCGCGCCGTCGGCGAAGATCCGCTCCACCTCGGCGGTCAGGGTGCCGTAGAGATTGCCCGCGTATTCGGCGTGCTCGAGGAACTCCCCGTCCGCGACCCGCCGCTCGAACTCGTCGCGGGCCAGGAAGTGGTACTCCACGCCATCGCGCTCACCGGGCCGACGCGGGCGGGTCGTGGCGGAGACCGAGGCCTGCAACCCGGCGACGCGCTTCAAGAGGCACGCGATGAGCGTCCCCTTACCCGCGCCCGAGGGGCCGGAGACGACGACGAGCGTGCCGGGCGCTACTCGCCGAGGAGCTGGACCAGTTCCCTCCGCTGCCGGTCGGACAGACCCCCGATGGTCTTCCCCTGAGATATCCGGCAATGGTTCAGGAATCGGGTCGCCTTGACCTTTCCGTACTTCGGAACCGCCATCAGCATGTCGAACACCTTCGCGGTCAGGACATACTCCGGCGGGCTCTCGATGATATCGCTGATGTGTGCGGATCCGCTCTTCAAGTCGCGCTTGAGCTGAGCGCGCCGGGAGCGGATCTCGTTGGCCCGTTTGAGGGCCTCCATCCGCTGATCGAGCGAGCGTTCCGGTGTCTGCGAGGTCTTTGTCATCGCCGTCACGGTCGTCATGGGCAGGACTGTAGGGAACGGAGGGCCTGTAGTGCGTGGTCGCGTCCACCTGGTTCTACCGCATTTTGCACCGGGCTGCAGGGAAAATCCAGACCCCAACCTCATCCTCGGCTTGAGGTTCAGACCTTCACCCCGTGTCGGGCGAGGTTCAGCGCACGAGAGCCGAGATCGCCTTGAACTCGGGGCCGCCTGCGGCCTCGAGCATCTCGAACAGGGCCATCTCGGCGGTCGTGATCACCGCCCCCGCCGCCGCCATCTTCGCGAGCCCCGCGTCGCGGTTCGCGGGGGTGCGGGAGGACACGGCATCCGCGGCCACCTGGACCCGGGCGCCGCGATCGAGGAGGTCGAGCACGGTCTGATTGACGCAGACGTGGGTCTCGATTCCGCAGACGACCCAGGAATCGGCCCCGGCGGCGGCGAGCGCGTCTTCCACGCCCGGCACCCCGCACGCGGAGAAGCGCGTCTTCTCGACGATCGTCGTCGCGTCGGGAAGCCTCTCGGCAACTTCGCCGACGGTGCTCTTGAGTCCCCTCGGGTACTGCTCAGTGACGATCACCGGCCGGCTCAGAATCCCGAAGCCCTCGGCGAGAAGACCCACGTTCGCCACGATCTCATCGAAGCGGTCGATCACGGGGCGGAAAGCTTCCTGGACGTCGACCACGATCAGGCCCGTCGCGTCCCGTCGCAGGAGGTCGGGATGGCGATCCGGCGCCTCGGTTGGGCTCATTGTGGTCCTCCTGGTCGGATGCGGTGGTGCGAGTCTGCCCGGCGCGCCGTCCTACCGCCTCCAGGCCAGCTGCCCGCCGGCAAAGGTCATCTCCACCCGCCCCTTGAGCGTCGCGCCCAGGAAGGCGGAGTTCGCGGACTTGCTCTGGAATCCGCCATCCCCCACCACGACCTCGGCGGCCGGGTCGATCAGGGCGATATCGGCCGGTGCGCCATCGGCCAGGCTCGGCTCGGGCAGGCCCAGCACACGCGCCGCGTCCGCGCCCATCCGCCGAACGAGCGTGGCCAGCGCCAGACGGCCCCGTTCCACGAGGTAGGTGTTGCAGACCGCAAAGGCGGTCTCGAGCCCGATGACGCCGAACGGCGCCTGCTCGAACGGCTCGTCCTTCTCCTGGCTGGCGTGGGGGGCGTGGTCGGTGGCGATGCAATCGAGCGTTCCGTCAGCCAGGGCCTCGATCAGGGCCTGGCGGTCCTCCGCGCTCCGGAGAGGCGGATTCATCTTGTGACGACGTGGGTCCAGTTCGACGACGACCTCGTCGGTGAGGGCGAGGTGGTGGGGCGTGACCTCGCCGCTGATCCGGACGCCCCGGTCCTTCGCGCGACGGATCTCCTCGACCGTCTCGCGGGCGGAGACGTGGCAAATGTGGATCCAGCCCCCTTCGAGTCCGGCGAGCGCGGCGTCACGTGCCACGGCGATGCTCTCGGAGAGGGACGGGATCCCGGCCATGCCGAGACGGGCGCTCACCGGCCCCTCGTGCATGACCCCGGAACCCGAGAGATCCACGTCCTCCTCGTGGAGTACGAGCGGACGGCCGGTGATCTGCTGGTACTGCAGAGCGCGGCGCATGACCTCGGCGTTCGCGACGGGCACGCCGTCGTCGCTGAAGCCGACGGCGCCCAGCTCCGCCATCTCCCCCTGCTCGGTCAGGCCCTCCCCGTTCTGGCCGACGGTGATCGCCGGAAGAAAACCCACACGCACGCGGGCCTCGACCTCGGCGATCTCCATGACGCGGCCCAGCACCGAGGCGCAGTCGATCGGCGGCTGGGTGTTGGGCATCGCCACGACAGTGACGAAGCCGCCGGCGGCGGCCGCGGCGGTTCCGGTGGCGATCTCCTCGGTGTCCTCGCGGCCGGGAACGCGCAGGTGGACGTGGGGATCGACGAAACCCGGAACGGCGATCAGCCCCGAGCCGTCGATGCTCTCTCCCCCCTCGCCGCCGATCACGCCGTCGGTGACGGTCAGGTCGCGTACCTCGTCGATCCGGGCGACCGGGTCGAGGACCCGTACGTTTCGGATGGTGGCCGAGGCGGGCCTGCCCGCTGCCTGGATCAGACGGACGCTCATGACGCCCCCAGCGCGGTCGATGCCGACGGCGCCTCGATCGGAGCCTCGGCCCCCGAGACCATGCTGTAGAGAACCGCCATCCTCACCGCCATCCCGCTGCGCGCCTGGAGCTGGACCAGAGCCTCCGGATCGTCGGCAACGGCATCGGAGATCTCGACCCCGCGATTCATCGGTCCGGCGTGCATCACGACCTGGCCGGGGCGCAGTCGCCGGTGGCTGACCCCGTAGAGGGCGGCGTATTCGCGCAGCGAGGGCACGTGGCCCCCGGCGCCCATCCGCTCGTGCTGCATCCGCAGCACATAGACCACGTCCGCGGCGGCGATGTCCGCGATGTCGTGGGAGACGTCCGCCGCGAGCGCCTGGCCGATGCCCGGGGGCATCAGTGTCGGCGGCCCGACGAGGCTCACCTTTGCTCCACACAGACCGAAGGCGATCGCCCCGGAGCGTGCCACGCGCGAATGGGCGACATCCCCGACGAAAGCGACGTGGCGGCCCTCGAGCGATCCCACCCGGGCGCGCAGCGCGTGGATGTCGAGTAGCGACTGGGTCGGGTGGGCGTGCTTGCCGTCTCCGGCGTTCACCACAGCGGCGTCGGTGAAGCGTGCCGCGATCTGACAGGCCCCGACCGAGGCATGCCGGATCACCAGGATGTCGGGCGAGTACGCGGCGAGCGTGAGGATCGTGTCCTTCAGGCTCTCGCCCTTGTCGACGCTCGAGCCGGCCCCCTTCACGTTGACGACATCGGCCGACATTCGCTTACCGGCGAGCTCGAACGAGGTCGACGTACGCGTCGACGACTCGAAGAAGACGTTGATCACGCTCCGCCCGCGCAGCGCCGGCACCTTCTTCAGGTCACGGTCGAGCACGTCTTCGAAGCCGCGGGCGTGGGCGAGCACCTCTTCGATTCCGTCCCGGCCGAGGTCGGTGATCTCGATCAGGCGACGACTCATGACGCCCCCCGGACTCCGAGGATGACCTCATCAACCCCGTCGATCTCCTCGAGGCGCACCGTCACATGATCAGTCACCGCCGTCGGCAGGTTCTGGCCGACGTAGTCCGGGCGGATCGGCAGTTCGCGGTGCCCGCGATCGATGAGTACGGCCAGCTGCACCGAGGGAGGTCTCCCGTAGTCGAACAGCGCGTCGATCGCGGCGCGAATGGTGCGCCCGGTGTAGAGGACGTCGTCGACGAGGACGACCGTGTGGGCCGCCGGGTCGAAGCCGATCGACGTCTCGCCCACGAGCGGGATCGTCCGGCCGCCGACGCCCACGTCGTCGCGATAGAGGGCGATGTCGAGCGTCCCCACCGGAGGCGTCTCGCCACTGAACTTCTCGATGAGCGCGGCGAGGCGCATCGCCAGCGGCACGCCACGAGTATGGATACCCGCGAGCGCGAATGAGTCGGGTTCCGGGTTGCGCTCGAGGATCTCGTGCGCGATACGCGACGTGGTACGACGCATCCGGTCTGCGTCCATCAGGACCTGATCGCCGCTCATCGGCTCATCGCCGCAGCGGTGCGGCGGGACGCGTCGCGCGTCATGTCTGCTCCTTTCCAGCCTCACCGGGCCGGGCTTAAAGGTGCGTCACTCGCTCGGGAGAGTACCAGCGTCGCCGGTCGTTGCGGCGGCGACCGGCCGGCCGTTCACACGTCCCGGCCGGGCGACGACCGGCGACCCGCGGTCGGGGTACGGGATATCGATCTGGGTGAAGTCCCGGGGCACGACGACGCGCTCGAAGACGGACTCCGCCTCGTGCCGGATCTCGCGAGGGTGGTAGCGGGCGGAGATGTGCGTCAATGCCAGCAGAGCCACAGCGGCCTTCCGGCCGATCTCCGCCGCCTCGGTCGCGGTCGAGTGCCCGGTCTCGCGCGCGCGGGCCCGATCGACTTCCGAGAACGTGGCCTCGTGCACGAGCAGACTCGCCCCGTCGGCGGCGACGAGGGTCGCGGCGCAGGGTCCGGTGTCGCCCGTGAGCACGACCGTCCGGCCCGCACGCGGCGCTCCGAGCACATCTTCGGGGCGGACCGTCACGCCCGATGCGAGCTCCACGGCGCGCCCCCGCTGGAGCAGGCCCCAGGACGGGCCCTCAGGAACCCCCGCGGCGCGCGCGGCCTCGACGTCGAAGACACCGGGCCGGTCGTCCTCGGCGATCCGGAAGCCGATCGAGGCGACCGAGTGCGCGGTCGGGAACGCCGTGATCCGGGCGCCGTCCTCGACGACGACCGCCTCACCGTCCGGATCGGGGTCGACCTCGTGGACCTCGAGGGGAAACGACAGGCGCCCGATCGTCCGACGCAGATCGTGCAGGAGACCTTTCAGGCCGGGCGCGCCGACGAGCGGCAGCGGGCGCTCCCTGCCGCGCAGGGCGTACGACTTGAGCAGGCCGGGCAGGCCCAGGTAGTGATCGCCGTGCATGTGCGTGACGAAGACGCCGTCCATGTCCACCAAGCCCAGACCCGATGACAGGAGCTGGCGCTGCGTCCCCTCGCCGCAGTCGATCAGCCAGCGCCGTCCGCCCCGCGCGACGAGCGTCGCGGACGTGCCGCGCGCGGCGCTGGGGGCGCTGGCGGCGGTGCCGAGAAAGGTGACGACGAGATCCATGACCGCCGCGCGATCTTAGAAGGCCTGCGGGATCACGTGACGATCAGGCCGCCATCGAGCTCCCCGGGGGGCTCGTCTACGGCGTGGAACCGCACCGCGCGGATTCCGTGCTCGTCCAGCTCCAACAGGGCCATCGAGTGGCGCGGCTGACGGCGGCGGTCCGTCGGGCTGCCGGGATTGACGATCCTGAAGCCGTCCGCGGCGATCTGGTGCAGGGGAATGTGTGAGTGCCCGAAAACCACCGCGCGGCAGTCGGGAAAACGTCGGCGCAGGCGCGCGAGCCGACCATCCGCCGGGCCCGCGTCGTGGGTGACGCCGATGACCGTCGGGCCGATCTCCACGATCCGGACAGCGGGCAGATGGCGACGGACCTCGTCGTCGTCGACGTTCCCGTGCACGGCCAGCAGCGGCGGTCCGAGCGCCTCCAGATAGGCGAGGCTCGTCCCGTCGCTGACGTCGCCAGCGTGGATCAGGAGGTCCGCTCCGGCGATCAACGCGAGGCATGCGGGCGGGAGGACGGACCCTCGCCGCGGCATGTGGGTATCCGAGATGACGGCGACGGTGCGGCTCATCCCCATCTCCGTCCATCCTGACCACGCGGCCGGGCCATCGCCGGTCCAGGTCTCCGCTGCACTCCGTCGGCAAGGCCGGGACTGTAGCCCACCCCCGGGCACGTCACACGT
>JAHEIS010000173.1 GCA_024639225.1 Actinomycetes bacterium
CGAGTGGATTCCGTTCGACATCGGGGGCGTGTACCTGTGCGGAGGCGGCGCGCGGAATCCGGAGCTTGCGCGGCGCATCTCCGTTGAACTCGACCCGATTCCCGTGCGCTCCGTGGACGAGTTGGGCTGGGACGGCGACGCGAGGGAGGCGGCTGCCTTCGCCCTGTTCGCGCGGCAGCACAGGCTCGGCATTCCGCTCGACCTCGGGTGGGCGACCGGCGCCGAGGGTCCGCGCATTCTCGGCAAGCGGGTCCCCGTTTGAGCGCGGGCCGCCTGTTCCTGGAGGCGCTGCGGCTCGACGTGGACTCGCTGGACGACGTCCGCCGCCGGATCGAGGTCGCTCTGAAACTCGATGCTGGCGGGTTCATCTTCTTCGGGGCTGAAGCCGAGGCCGCCGGACGGCTGGCCGATGAGATTCTCGCGGCTGCGGCCGGGCCTGTATGGCTGGCGGCGGATCTCGAGCGAGGCGCCGGACAGCACCTGCGCGGCCTGACGACGTTTCCCCCCCCGGGAGCGCTGGCCCATCACCCGGAGGCCGAGGAGGCGGTACGGGTCGCGGCCCGTTCCACGGCCCAGGAGGCGAGGGCACTCGGCCTGAACCTGGCGCTGGCCCCGGTTCTCGATCTCGACGTCGAGGCCCGGAATCCGATCGTCGGAACCCGCAGCTTCGGTTCCGATCCTGCCCGCGTGGCCGAGCTCGCCATGGCATGGATCGCGTCCTGCCAGGCGGAGGGCGTCGCCGCCTGCGCCAAGCACTTCCCGGGACACGGTCGCTCGACGGCGGACTCGCACGCGGAGCTGCCGGTCGTGGACGCTTCGCGCGAGATCCTGCAGGCGGACCTGGCGCCGTTCCGGGCGGTAGCCGCCGACGTCGCCTGCGTGATGTCGGCTCACGTGGCCTATCCGGCACTCGGTGCCGATGGCCCGGCAACCCTCGAGTCCGCGATCCTCGAGGGTCTGTTGCGCACGGACATGGGCTTCGAGGGTCTCGTGCTTACCGACGCCCTCAACATGAGCGGCGTGCGGGAACGGACGGGGGCGGAAGCACCGGAAGTCGCGGCGCTCCACGCCGGCTGTGATCTCCTGCTGTATCCCCCGGACCTGGCCCGGGCCGTCACCGCGGTGGAGAGGGCGGCGAAAGCGTCGAAGGTCATAGCCGCGCGGCTGACCGAGTCGCTGGCTCGCGGCGAGCGGACCCTGATCCGCTTTCCGTCCGACGACCGGTCGAACGGATCGGTGCCGGACGATCGGGCCGAGAAGGCCGCCGCGATATCGAGCGCGTGCGTGGCCACGGTGGGCGGCCACGTGCCGGTCTGGCTCGATCCGAATCGACCCGTTCGCGTGGCCACGATATGGGACGACCGGGAAGAACCGGCCCGCGTGCCGTTCGGCCTGCTGTTCCGCCAGATGCTCGAGACCGCCGGCTGGGATGTTCTCCCTCCGGGGCCCGCCGATCCCGACGTCCCGATCATCGTCCTCGTGGCCTCGACCCCGCAGGCGTGGAAGGGAACCGCCGATCTCACGCTCACGGCGCGCGCCGCTCTCGAGGGCATCCTGGCGGGAGACCACGTGTACCCGGTGTTGTTCGGGCACCCGCGTCTGCTGCAGGGCCTGGGTCATCCCGGCCTTTGCGCCTGGGCCACAGAGCCGGGCATGGAACCGGCGGCGGCGTGGCAGCTCGACGCCCTGGCCCGCCGCGGGGCGAATTGAGCTGGAGGCATCATGGCTCCGCTTGATTGGTCGATCGTCGGCCTCTATCTGGCCGGCACCCTGGCCGTCGGCCTGTGGCTGTCCCGCCGTGCCAGCGGCGGCATCGTCGACTTCTTCGTCGGGAGCCGGGCCCTTCCGTGGTGGCTCGCCGGCACCTCGATGGCGGCCACGACGTTCAGCGTCGACACCCCCCTCTACGTCACCGGCGTCGTGGCGCGCCGCGGGATCGCCGGAAACTGGGAGTGGTGGGCGTTCGCCCTGTCGCACCTCCTGCTGATCTACATCTTCGCGCGCCTGTGGCGCCGGGCCGAGGTGGTGACCGACGCCGAGATGACCGAGATCCGGTACGGCGGACGGCCAGCCGCCGTGCTCAGGGCGACGCGCGCCTTCCTGTTCGCCGTTCCGATCAACTGCATCGCCATCGGCTACGTGATGCTGGCGATGCGGAAGGTGATCGAGGCCCTGGGGTTGTTCGGCGGCGTGGGGGAGGCCCTGCCCGGTGACCAGCGCCTGTGGATCGTGCTGGCGCTCTCCGTGTTCGTCCTGGTATACGCTGGGCTCGCCGGCCTGTGGGGCGTGGTGGCCACCGACTTCTTCCAGTTCGCCCTCGCCATGATCGGGGCGCTCCTGGTGGCCGGCTTCGCGATCGCCGACGTGGGCGGCGTCATGGAACTCAAGCGGCAGCTAGCCGAGATCGGCCGCTCGGACGCCCTGCGCATGGTTCCGAGGCCGGGCTCACCGGACCTCCCGATGGGCACGTTCCTGGCGTACCTCGGCATCCAGTGGTGGGCCTGGCGCCGCTCGGATGGAGGCGGGGAATTCGTGCAGCGCATGTCGGCGGCGCGCACCGAGCAGGACGCCGAGAAGGCGGCGTGGCTGTTCAACGTCCTTCACTACGTGGTGCGGGCGTGGCCGTGGATCCTGGTGGCCCTGGTGGCGATCGTCGTGTTCCCCAACCTCGAAGATCCGGAGATGGGCTATCCGCTGCTGATGCTCGAGTATCTTCCGGTCGGAGCGCTCGGCCTGGTGGTGGCCTCGTTCGTGGCCGCGTTCATGTCCACCGTGTCCACCCAGATCAACTGGGGCGCCAGCTACCTCGTGAACGACCTGTACGCCCGTTTCGTCAACCCGTCCGCGAGCCAGAAACGCCAGGTGGCCCTGGGCCGCGTGGCCTCGGTGGGCATCGTGGCGTGCGCCGCCGCGGCAGCCTTCTTCGCACAGGATATCGGGACCGTCTTCCGGTTCATGATCGCGATCGGCACGGGCCCCGGGGCCGTCCTCATCCTTCGCTGGTTCTGGTGGCGGGTGAACGCTTCCGCCGAGCTCGCCTCGATGATCGCCGGGTTCGGGATCGCGCTCGCCACCTATCTTCCGATGTGGGGCGACATGGGCTTCGGGCTCCGTCTTACGGTGACGGCGTTCGGAACGGCAGCCGTGTGGATCCCGGTCATGTACCTGACGAGACCCGAGTCCGACGACACGCTCGACGCCTTCTACCGGCGGGTGAGGCCGGGCGGGTCCG
>JAHEIS010000174.1 GCA_024639225.1 Actinomycetes bacterium
ACTTGTCGTCGAAGGCCGCCCGCAGCGCCTCGTCCTGCAGTTCGGCCGCTACATCGTCGCTCGTCAGCAGGCGCGTGCCCACGGTACGGCCGATCGACGCGGCCAGCCGCGCCTGGTTCTTGGGAACCGCTCCCTGAAGCTGCTTGAGCGGCCGGCCAAAGAGCCGCGGCGGCTGGTATGGATGGAACAACATCCAGATCGCGACCCGGTTGGTGATTCCGCCGGCCAGCGAGCCGAACAGGATGGTGAGCCCGGCCTTTACCCACTCCATGGGCACGGTCACGGCTCGGCTCTGTCTTCCCGCGGGGCGCCGAGGGCGACCTGATATCCGGACATGGACAGCAGCCGTCCGTCCGGGAGTCTCACCGCGGCGAACGCCGCGGGCAGGCCCGTCCCGACGTCCCCGACGTGCGCCGAGTCGGGTCCTTGAATCGCGAGCGTCGCCCGGATCTCCGCGCCGGGGAGCGCCAGCCCGTACCGCTCGAACGCGCCATCGCCGACCGCTTCCGCGATGATCGAGTCCAGGGCGGCGGCGCTCTCGTCCGCCGCGCCGGCGCCGCCACGCTCTACGGAATCCGGGGCGACGGTGAGCTCCGCGCCGTCCCAGCGGCGGCTGTTCTCTCCGAACACGGTGTGCACGACCACCGGGGCATCGGCGCCCCGTCCGCTCCGAAGGATCACCAGCGCGTTGCCGAGGGTGTCCGTGAGCATCGTCGCCCGCTCTCCGCCGCGGGACGCCGCTCCGGCCACGCGCGCCGTCTGGCTGGTGAGCAGAATTCCGCC
Source organism: Actinomycetes bacterium (assembly GCA_024639225.1). Lineage (GTDB taxonomy): Bacteria > Actinomycetota > Thermoleophilia > Miltoncostaeales > Miltoncostaeaceae > JAHEIS01. Next base: position 784 of record JAHEIS010000174.1, read on the forward strand.
CTGTTCGCCGCCCCCGAGCTCGATTACGGCACGTGTCAGAGACTCCCGCTGACCCGTGACGCTGGCCCATTCCGCGAGGTCCTCGCCCAGCCGCAGCCCCAACCCACCCTCCACCTCATCGAACGCCAGCCCCGCGAGCTCCTCACCGTCGGTCACCGACAGCCTCAGCGGCCCGACCGGCAGGACGCGCCACGCTGCCCGGGGCACGCCCGCCGATTCGCTCACGTCCAGAACGGACCGCCAGGAGCCGCCCTCCCAGAGCCAGCCGCCGTACTCGAGCTCGAGGGCCTTCTCGCTGGTGCGGTTCTCGAGGTGAAGAAATAGGCGGACCGGCGGAGCGCCGAAGCCAAGGAAAGCCAGGGTCGTCCGATAGACGGCGGGGGTCACGGCCGCGACGCCATCCTCCGAACCGTTTGACTCCGCGTTGCGGGCACCCGGCCGCGCCGAATCGTCCCCGCAGCCCGTCAGGCCAACGGACAGCGCGGCGAGCACGACCGTGGCGACCGGCAGGGCGATCGGCCCGGCCTGCCGGTCGGCGATCGGCCCGGCGGGACGCTTGCGCCCCTCTTTGCGGGTGCTTGATGCTCGGCTCATCGGCGGGTGGTCGCTGGTCCCGGCACCGGCTCGCGCCCGGTGCTCGGAGCGCTCAACATAGCCGCGCCGTTGGCGCCGGAACAGCGAAACGCCCGCCCTGTTCGCCTCACAGCCGATCCCCTATCTTCCGGGCCGATTCTCAGGCCTCCACAGCCGCAATGCCCATGGCCGAACCGCAGCTCCCTTAACGCATAGTCCATGAAGCTGTATACGAAGATCAGCATCGCCTTGATTCTGGGCGGGGCAGCCGGCCTGATCGCCAACATCGGCGAGCTGGAATGGCTGACCGACGCCCTGATCTTCATCGAGCCAATCGGCCGCGCCTGGATCCGCCTCATCACCATGATCGTGATCCCGCTCGTGTTCGCGAGCCTCATCATGGGAACGACCGGTCTCGGAGACATCACGAAGCTGGGCCGGATCGGCGGCAAGACGGTCGCCTTCTACCTGTGCACGACCGCGATCGCCGTCACAATCGGGCTCCTCGTGTCCAACCTGATCGTGCCGGGCAGTCGAATCGACGAGGCGACGCTCGCGGCGCTCCGCAACACCGACCCGTCGCAGGGCGCGGCGCTGGTCGAGCTCGCCGCGGAACGCCCCAGCCTGATGCAGCTCATCCTCGATATGATTCCCAGCAACCCGATCGCCGCGCTGGCCAGCGGCGACATGCTGCCGATCATCGTGTTCGCGATCTTCTTCGGCGCCGCGCTCTCAGCGCTCCCCGTCGAGCGCCGAGCGGGTGTCGTGAGCTTCTTCGACGGGGTGAACGAGGCGGCCATGGTCATGATCCACTGGATCATGAAGCTGGCGCCCTACGCCGTGTTCGCGCTGATCGGCGCGGTCATCGCTCGATTCGGCCTCGAGGTGCTCAACAGCCTCCTCCTCTACGCGGTCACCGTGGTCGCCGGTCTCATCCTGCATGTGACGATCACCTACCCGCTGGCACTCCGTTTTCTGGCCCGCGTCAACCCGATGGCGTTCTTCCGGCGCGTGCGGGCTCCGCAGCTGATCGCTTTCTCCACGTCCAGCTCGAATGCGACGCTGCCGCTGACCATGGAGACGGCCGAGGACGATCTCGGTATCAGCACTTCGGTGAGCAGTTTCGTGCTGCCGCTCGGGGCCACGATCAACATGGATGGCACCGCCCTCTACCAGGCCGTCGCGACCATGTTCATCGCGCAAATCTGGGTGGGCGACATTTCTCTTGTCGGTCAGCTGACAATCGTGCTGACGGCGACCCTCGCGTCGATCGGCGCGGCCGGCGTCCCATCGGCGGGCATCATTATCCTGATCGTCGTGCTGCAACAGGCCCTGCCGCCCTCGGTGGATCCCGCGGCCGGGATCGCTCTCATCCTCGGCGTGGACAGGATTCTGGACATGATACGGACCGCGGTGAACGTCACGGGGGACCTGACAACGGCCAGCGTGGTGGCGCACTCGGAGGGGGAATCGCTGGCACCGGGAGTGTCGATCGACCGGGCCGCCTAGCCCGCCCGCCTCCAGCTCGCAGTCGGGCCGCCCGGCCAGCGCGAGGGCATCGAGCCAAAGGGTCGGCCGGGCGCGCTCAGGCCACAGAGCGGTCCACGCGCTTCATCAAGCGGACCACGCGCCGGCGATTGACCCCGAGATCCCCACGTCCGACCCGGGAGGCCGATCGCGCCTCCACCCTCGTGAAGCCGTTCGCGTCCAGCGACACCCACACGGTCAAATCGTCCACCAGCCTGAGGACCGCCGTGCGGCAGGTGATTGTCATGATGCCGAGGTCCTCGTCGGCGTGGACGAGTGTCCACAGCCGGTTTCGCTCCACCTCGCGCCGGACCGCGTCCCA
>JAHEIS010000082.1 GCA_024639225.1 Actinomycetes bacterium
TGTCGAGGACCACATAGCGGCCCTTGGGGCCCAGGGTCACCTTGACCGCGTCGGCGAGGGTGTTGACCCCGCGCTCGAGGGCGCGGCGGGCGTCCTCATTGAACTTGAGTTCTTTGGCCATGCTCAGGCTTCCTTCGCGAGAATGTCGGACTCACGGAGGATCATCACGTCGTCGCCATCGATGCGGACTTCAGTCCCTCCGTACTTGCCGTAGATGACGATGTCGCCGACGGCGACTTCCACGGGGATGCGCTTGCCGTCTTCAATACGGCCTTCACCGACGGCCAGGACCTTGCCCCGCTGGGGCTTCTCCTGTGCGGTGTCGGGGAGGACGATGCCGCTGGTGGTCACGTCCTCGGCTTCTGTTGACTCGACGACCACCCGGTCGCCAAGAGGCGTCAGCTTCATGGTGTCCTTCCGTGCTGTTGGCACTCTCTGGATGAGAGTGCCAATCTGCCAGACCGCTGGGCGAGCGGCAAGGCCGGTTTTCGGCCTTTTCTGTGAAGGACGACTAGCGGTCGAGCGAGCCGGGGCCGAGGCCGGGGAACTCGACGACTTCGCTGAAGTGGATGAACGACACCTGATCGTCGAGCGAGACGTCGCGGGAGTAGATCTGCGACAAGAAGTGCACGGTGTCCTCGATGAGACGGAACTCGGGATTGTCGCGTTCGATCTCGCGCTGTGTGAGCTCGCGCAGCGGCTTGACGGTCACCGCGTCGATGATCGCCGTGAACAGCTTCTGCCGCGGTCCGTAGCGGTGGCCCACGGTCACCCAGACCAGCTGCCCCTGGCGGTACTTGCCCGCCTTGTCGCCGAGCCGGATCGTGGCGGTCTTGCGCCCCTTGCGCAGCTGGTCGATGAAGAGAGGACTGTAGAAGTTCAGGGCGTACATCAGGTCTCCGCAGGTGAATTCGCCGGAGCGGACTCCGCCCCTGCCGGGCCTCGCAGGCTCGCGAGGGCACGGTCGAAGATATCGCGCTCGCCAAGATAGGTCAGTGCTCCGCCTACGCGCTCCGCGGGAATCATCCGAACGCCTTCGACCTCGTGATCGTGATGCGCGGGCGACCCAGCCCGATACGTCATCAGATAGAAGGAGACCGACTTCCTGATCAGTGCGCCATCGCGTCCGCGGAATGTGTAATCGGTCTCTCCCAGCGCGTCGCGGATCACGCAGCGCAGGCCGGTCTCCTCGGCGACCTCGCGGAGGGCCGTTTCGCGGTCGCTCTCGCCCGGCTCCGGCGTGCCCTTGGGCAGAGCGATGATCCCACCGGCGACACGGATGGTCGCCACCATCACCTGATGCCCGTACGGAACCAGAACGACTCCGCCTGCTGAATGGTGCCGGGCCGTGCTCACGGTGGGAGTCCGATCACCCGTCCCGTGACGCGAAGCGCCGCGGGACGGATGATCGGACTACTTGATACTCAGCGTGCCGATCGTGGTGCCCCCGCTGAACGCATCGCCGCCGAGAGCGTCGTTCAGCCAGGCGGCGCCGTCGGCCGTGAGCGTCGCCTCCATGCAGTTCAGCGTGAGCGTGCCGTCATCCGCCTGGGCGATGGCGGCACCGGCGACGTCGACGCTGAACGCCTCGACAGCGTCATCGAAGCCGGTCGACCTGGGAAACGCCCGCATCAGCGAGGTCTGGGTGTCGACGCAATAGCGCCGGGTCTCGATCGACGCGCTGTCACCGGTGGTGAACCGGAGCCCACCGCGGTGACCGATGATGCGGCCGAGGTTGTCGCAGTTGACCTCGAGGGAGGCTTTCACCGGGAAGCTGACAGCTTCGGCCGATGCCGTGGCCGGCACGATCGGTGTGACGGCGATGCCCGCGCCCTCGAGGGCCGCGGCAGCGCGGGGATGCGGCGCTCGTATCGACGGGGCTCGGTACGGGGAGGGCAGGTTTCTACTGTCAGCTGAGTAGTGCGACGATCAGAATGACGACCCCTATGACGAGCAACGCGATCCCGAGGGCCCAGCCGATGGCGCTGACTCCGGCGAACATCGCGCCTTCCGGCATGGCCAAGTCCTCAGCCGGAGCCGGATCGTCGGCCGGAGCGTCGGCCGGAGCGCCGTCGCCGGGAGATGCGGCGGCGGCACTCGCGCCCGCTGCCCCGCCGGCGGCGGCAGCGCCGGCGGCGGCGCCACCCGAGCCGACCCACTTGTCGAGGTCTTCCCAGCCGGTCTTGCCGGAGGCGGTTCCGCGGGCCTCGCCGGTGGCCACATCGCCGGAGCCGGCGGCGGCGCCGGCGGCAGTCCCGCCACCCGAGCCGACCCACTTGTCGAGGTCTTCCCAGCCGGTCTTGCCGGAGGCGCCGGCGGAGGCGGCTTCGCCTGCGGAGGCAGCACCGCCCGCAGCAGCGGCGCCACCCGAGCCGACCCACTTGTCGAGGTCTTCCCAGCCGGTCTTGCCGGAGGCGCCGGCGGAGGCGGCTTCGCCTGCGGAGGCAGCACCGCCCGCAGCAGCGGCGCCACCCGAGCCGACCCACTTGTCGAGGTCTTCCCAGCCGGTCTTGCCGGAGGCACTTGCCGCAGGGGCACCGCCCCCGGCGGCGGCGCCACTGGAGCCAACCCACTTGTCGAGGTCTTCCCAGCCGGTCTTCTTGTCGCCACCGGCGATCGGCGGCAGGAAGCGGGTCGGGCGATATGTCGGGCGTCGGCCTTCGACGTTGTCAGGACTCATGTGGTGTTCCTCCGGGAACTCAGGCAACAGGCGGCGCCGAGTGCGCACACGGACGAACCTACGTGCCCCCATATGTGGGGTCAAGCGGCGCTTTCGTCACCCGTCCGGCCCCGTTCGCGCCCTCTCCCGGTGCGGGGGCGCGGCCATCTCACCGATTGTCGGCCAGCAGGGCGCGGTAGGTCGCCAGGCGGCTCGGCGCCACGACCTCATCCACGACGCAGCCGTCGTCACCGGCGTGGAGGCATGTCCGGAAACGGCACCCGCCCGACGCGGCGGCGATATCGGGAAAGCCGTCGGCGAGCACCCGGCCCTCGGTCGGCGCCAGATGGAAGGTGCGGACGCCGGCGGTGTCGATCACGCCGCCACCCCCGGCGAGGGGGATGAGCCGGGGGTCCGTGGTGGTGTGGCGACCGGTCCGGGCCTTGACACTCACCGCTCGGGTCGCCCGTGCCTCCCCGGTGAGAGCCGCGGTGAGCGTTGACTTACCGACACCGGAGTGCCCGGCAAGGACGCTGATGGTCCCGCCGATGCGGTCGGCGATCCGGGCCACGAGATCGCCCTCGGTCGCGCTCCCCTGCTCGACCGTGTATCCGACCGCTGTGTAGAGGTCCGACAGCTCCGCAACGACCGCTTCGTCGTGCGGCAGGTCGGTCTTGGTCACCACCACGAACGGACGCAGTCCGCCCAGCTCGCCGGCGGCGAGGTACCGGTCGATGAACGGCAGCGACGGCGGCGGGTCCACTGCCGCCACGACGACGACCAGCAATTCAGCGTTGGCGGCCAGCACGCGGGTGCCTCCGCGGGCCGTCCCCCGAGCCAGCAAGGACGAGCGGGGTCGCACTGCCCGCCCGCGCGGCGGCTCCCCGGAGATCTCAACGATGTCGCCCGGCGCCGCCGGGCCGCCGGCGATCGTCCGTGGGAGGTTGATCGTCGTCGGACGGCCGTCGCCGGCGAGCGCCTCGGCCGTACGACCGGAGACCCGCAGGATGCGCGCGTGCCCGGGCGGCACGGCGAGCGGGGTACTCGACGTCAGCCCGATGAGCCGAGCAGCTCCCCGGCGGTGAAAAGGGCGTGGAGCGGTGCGCCGTCGAGTTCGGCCTCCGCCGCGTCGCGTCCCCCCTCCTCGCGATCGATGACGACCAACGCGCCGACGACGCGCGCGCCGGCCTGACGGGCGCGTTCGAAGGACCGCACGAGTGATCCGCCCGAGGTGAGGACGTCGTCGACGATCAGAACCGGAGCGCCCTCCTCGAGGAACGGGCCCTCGATCCACTGCTGCAGGCCATGGCCCTTGGCCTCTTTGCGGATGAAGAAGCCGGTCCAGCGCTCGCCGGCCGCCCACGCCGCGGCGCTGACGGCGCAGACGAGAGGGTCCGCGCCGAGCGTGAGGCCGCCGACGGCGCTCGGGTTCTCGTCGCGCAGCAGCTCGTAGCCCATGGAACCGGCGATCGCGGCGCCTTCCGGATCGAGCAGCACCTGGCGGGCATCGAAGTAGTACTCAGAACGCTTACCGGACGACAGCCGGACGGACTCCCGGATGAGGGCGCGTTCGCGCAACAGCTCGGCAAGGCGGTCTCGGCTCGGTACGGGGTTCGCCACGGGGCGAGATGCTACCGGCTGGCGTACCCATCACCGCGGGCGTCGCCGCGATACGGTAGGACGCGACCGTCACTGACGCCGGGCAGGGCCCGGCACCCGCGGAGCGCCCATGCCCGAGATCACGCCCGAGCCGACGCCGAACCCCAACGCGCTCAAGTTCACCTTGGACCAGCCGAGCACGGACAAGCGCCACGAGACCTTTCGCGAGGGGTCGTCGCCGGAGGATTCACCGCTGGGCGCCAAGATCTTCGCGATCGGTGGAATCACCAACGTCTTCCTCACTGCGAATTTCATCAGCGTGACCAAGGACGACGGGGTCAGCTGGGACGCCATTGGTGGCCGGATCATGGACGCGATCACCACCCACTACGACGCGGACGCATGAGCAGCGGCACCGGACTGATCTTCTCGTACATCATCGGGTTGACGTTCCTGATCGGCGGGGTCGTCTTCCTGCTCTTCCTCGAGGAGAACCGCTTCCTCTTCGGAATCCCCTACACCATCCTCGGCGTGCTCATCGTCGGCGGGATCCATGCCTCGCTTCGGCGCAGAAAGCGGCGCGAAGCCGAAGCCGCGGCGGAGTTGGACGCCGAGTGAGATCCAAGGGGTGGCCGTGGTCGCCCCTCGTGATGAACTACAGGCGGTGGAAGGTGACCCGGTCGGCGTCGGTGTCGAGCGTCGCCGCATAGCCGGCCCGGCGCCAGGGCTGCCCGGAGAGCATCCACCAGCGCACCGCGGTCGTCGCCTCCGGCGGAAGCGGTCGGCCGATGATCGTCTCGATGTCGCCGGGCGCGAACGCGACGTCATCTTCGTCGGCGCGCGCATCGAGAACCGCGAGCAGCGGTTCAGCGAGCGGGCCGGCGAGGGGGATCGCGACGGTCGGCGGGTGCGCGGTCTCCGGCTCGGGGCGGGCCATCGGGACGCCTCGGTAGCTCATACGCTCACCCGCGGGGCGGTCCGGCGTGCGCAAAGCGCCGACGAGTCGGGAGAGGCGGCCCTTGGCCGGGCCGGCGCCCCCGGCGTCATCGCCGTCGGGCAGGATCCACTCGCCGTGGAGATCGACGTCACCGGCTGTGACGCCCGCCCCAACAGCCGTCGGGGCGGGAGCCTCGACAAGAGACGGCTCGACCGGCTCATCGTCCCGGTCGGGATGCGCTTCGAAATCGCGCTCTGATGGCGTCTCCGTCGGTTCGGACGGCCTGGGCGGTGCGGCAGTGAGCGCGGCGGCGGTCTCCGCTGAGGCGACCCGGGTCATCGGGGTTGGTCGAACGGCGACGACGGACGGCTGTGACGCCTGCACGCCACCTCCGGCCGGCGCGGCGGCGGTCCGGTGCCGGGGGGTCACCGCGGGATCGGGAGCGGGGAGATCGCCGCCCGGAACGCGCGGGCCGGACGGCGCGGAGATACCGTCCGGCGCGCTGAGGGGGAGCTCGGAGTGAACCCGCGGTGAACGGTCAGGCAACCGCCGCTTCCGGTCGGCCACGACGAGCTCGGGCACCGGCTCCGGACCCGAGCGTCCCTCTGCGACGGGCGAAGTCGGTTCGATCACCTCGATGTCCGGAAGCGTATTCAGATCGAAGCGTGGCGTACCACCGGCGGTCTGCTCGACGGGGTCAGCTGAGGACATCGCGCATCTCCCGGTTTGTCGGGTTGGGGTGACGGCCGGGTCCGGGTAGGCGATCGCAGCGCGTCGGGGGCAGCGACCGCGCGATGTTGAGGGCACCCATATCCGACCTCCGTGAGGCGCCCGACGGGCGATCGGCGGGCACCGGTTCAGCCACGGAGATGCTAAGGGCGAATCGGTTCATCGTTCCCACCCGGGAGTCGCGTCCTCGCGGGTCGCGCACCCCCCGTAGGGCCGGTCTTGAATCGGCGACTCTCGCGCCCTACCGTTCCTCGTCGGCGGGCGGGATAGCTCAGCTGGTAGAGCACACGACTGAAAATCGTGGTGTCCCCGGTTCGAGTCCGGGTCCCGCCATCAGGTCCGGCGGGCGGTGACCGTCAGCCGGGATCCGCTCACGCAACCGAGCACCGCCCAGGCGTCGCCCCCGCGCTGCGCCACCGAGAGAACGCGGTTCGAGTCCTCGTAGAGCAGGAGTTCGCCCGGCGCGACGTCGCCGAAACGCGTTCCGGCGGTCACACCCACGGCGCGTCCGTCAGACCCGAGGACCATGAGCGGCCCCGACCCGAGCTCGGCGCGCACCAGGTCAGCCCGGCGGGCTAGCAGGCTGATATTCCCGAAGCGATCCCGCCCGGCGACCTCGGCGCTGAGGAGGCCGGGCACGACCTTCGGCGGGTCCGTGCGCGGATGCACGATGCCGGCCGGGTCGATCTCGGCCCCGAGTTCGACCAGGAGGCCGCCGGTGCTCAGGTGGGCCGCGGCGGGCGCAAAGAGGTCGCGACCGTGGAACGTTCGCGGCACGTCGGCGGGCATCGCTCGCAGCTCGACCGCGATCCGCACGCGGAGGACGTCGGCAATGGGCCCGAGAAGACCGTTGTCGGGCCCCACGACGTAGCCATCGTCCTCCAGGCCGATCGCGAGAGCCCGCCGTGGGCCGCCGACACCGGGGTCCACGACCGCGAGGTGAACGGCGCTCGGCAGCGCAGGCGCGTGGCGAGAGAGGGTGAGCGCACCCCAGCGGATGTCGCCCGGCGGGATGTCGTGGGCGATGTCGACTCGCGGGGCATCGGGGCACGCGGCGGCGAGCGCGAGATGCAGCGCGCCGACATGCTCGCCGCCGACGCCGTAGTCGGTCAGGAGCGTGAGCGGGCGATCAGTCCTCGACGGCATCGGTGAGGACGGCCTCGACCAACGCGGGAATCGTGTGTGGCGATGCCTCGGCGGCGACCGTGAGCCCGGCCTCCCGCGCGGTGGCGCTGGTGATCGGGCCGATCGAGACGACCCGGGCTGCGAGTCGGTCTATTTCGAGAGGGGTCAGCAGTCCGGCGAAGTTGCGCACGGTCGAGGACGCCGTGAACGTGATGACGTCGGCGTCGAGAGCCGCTTCGACGCGCCCACGTGGTGGGTCCTCGACCTCGGTCGCGTAGAGCAGGACCTCATCGACCGCGGCGCCTCGCTCGCGCAGGCCGTCGACGAGGTCCGGACGGGCCTCCGCGGCCCGGGCCACGAGGACCGGCAGCTCGGCGAGGTCGCGGTCGGCGAGGGCCTCAAGGATGCCTTCTGCGACGTAGCGCTCCGGCACGAGATCGGCGCGGACGCCGCGCGCCGCCAGACGTTCAGCGGTTGCCGGGCCGATCGCGATGACCTCGCAGTCGAGATCGAGCGCGCGGGCGTCCCGTCCGGATTCGCGCAGGCGGTCGAAGAGGCAGTCGACGCCGTTCACGCTCGTCAGCACCAGCATGCGATAGCGGCCGATGTCGGCGCACGCCGCGTCAATCTCCGCCGACTCGACCGGCCGGATCCGGATTGTCGGCAGCTCGATGACCTCGGCGCCGAGAGCCCGCAGTCGCTGCGACAGCTCGCCCGCCTGGGCCCGCGCGCGGGTGACGACAACGCGCCGACCGAGGAGCGGCCCGGAGAACCACTCGCGGCGGACCTCGTCACCCGCGACGCCACCGATGACGATGACCGACGGCGCGCCCATGCCGGCGGCCTTCATTGCCGCGCCGAGACCGGACAGGTCGGCGCTCACGGTCTGCTGGGCGGAAGTCGTACCCCAGCGGACGGCCGCGGCGGGCTCCGACGGATCGCGCCCGGCCGCGACGAGCGCGGCCGCGATGGTCTCCCACCGGCGCACGGCCATCAGCAGCACCAGCGTGCCGGGCACCCGGGCCAGCGCTGCCCAGTCCGTCTGGGTCTCGGGCTTGGCGGGATCCTCGTGACCGGTCACGATCGTGACGCTCGTCGCGACGGCGCGGTGGGTCACGGGGATGCCGGCGTAGGCCGGCGCGGCGATCGCGCTCGTGATGCCGGGGACGATCTCGAAGTCCAGGCCGGCTGCGGCAAGGGCGATCGCCTCCTCGCCACCGCGGCCGAAGACGAAGGGGTCTCCGCCCTTGAGACGTACGACCTTCCGGCCGGCATGCACGAAGTCGCAGAGGTACGCGTTGATCTCCTCCTGGGTCATGGCAACGTCGCCCGGCGCCTTGCCGACATCGACGATCTCGGCGTCCGCCGCGGCGAGCGGCAGGAGCTCAGCGGTGCCGAGGCGGTCATGCATCACGACCTCCGCCGACTCGAGGAGTTCGCGCCCACGAACGGTGATCAGACCGGGGTCACCCGGCCCAGCCCCGACGAGGTAGGCCCGGCCGCTCATACGGTGGCCCCGAGCGACGCGGCCAGCTCGGACACGAGACGGTCGGCCTCCACGACGGGACCCCGGACCTCGGCCCGGCGTCCGCGGGAACCGGCGGCGTCCCGGGCCATGAACCCGTGAAGGGCGAGCTCGTCACCGGCCGCCGTGCAGTAGGCGCCGATGGGCTCACGACAACCGCCGCCGAGGGCCTCAAGGACCGCACGTTCGACCGCCAGGCAGGTCGCATCGCCGCCCGTCCCGATCGCGCCGGCGGCCGTCGCCGCGGCGTCGTCGCCGGAGCGCCCCTGGATTGCGAGGAAGCCCTGCCCCGCGGCCGGCACCGAGAGCTCCACCGGAAGGGACGACAGCCCGTCGGGGCGTCGACCGAGCCGCTCGAGCCCGGCGGCGGCCAGGACGAGGGCGTCGGCGGAACCGGCCGCGAGCTTCTCAAGGCGCGTGTCGACGTTGCCCCGGATGTCGACGATCCTCAGATCAGGGCGGGCTCGCAGCAGCTGCGCCGACCGGCGGGCGCTGCCAGTGGCAACCCGGGACCCGGAGGTGAGAGAGGGCAGCCCTCCGGCCGGCCCGATCAGAACGTCGCGGGCATCGGCACGGGGTGGAACGGCGGCGATCGTCAGGCCGTCGGGCATCTCAACCGGCAGGTCCTTGGCCGAGTGGATGGCCAGGTCGGCCCGGCCGTCGAGGACCGCGCTCTCGAGCTCGCGGACGAACATGCCCTTGTCGGCGTCGCCTCCGGTCGCGCTCCAGCGATCGCCGGTCGTGACCAGGGGCAGCAGCGTGGGTTCGTGCCCGACGGCGCGGAGAGCATGCGCCACCACCTCGGTCTGGGCCAGGGCCAGCGGCGAGCGCCGGGTTGCGAGCGTCAGCTCCACGCCGTCAGCCCTCGGGCGGAGCGTCGGCGTCGAGCGCGAAGAGCCGGGCGAGCGCGGCCAGCTCGTCGGATGCGTCGCCGGCTTCCGCGGCCCGGCGGGCCTCAACGGTGGGCGACATGAGGAGCTTGCTCACGAGCGAGCGGGTGAACGCCTCGAGGGCGTCACGGTCGACGCCCGTCATCTCGTTGCGGCGCAGGAAGCGCTCGAACTCATCGTCGCGGATCTGCTCGGCGGCGGCGTGCAGGCGGGCGATCACCGGGGCCGCCTCGCGGCCGCCGGACCACCGCACGAACCGCTCCGCTTCCTCGGCGACGATCGGCTCGCTGCGGCGGGCGCGCTCCATGCGGCCGTTGAGATTCCGATCAACGACTCCCTGCAGATCGTCGATGTCGTGAAGCTCGACACCGGGCACCGCGGCCGCCTCCGCCGTCACATCCCGCGGGACGGAGATGTCGATGACCAGCTTCGTGCGCCCGGGCGTGCACGCGGCCGCCAGCTCGTCGGGGCCCAGGATCGGGTGCGGCGCGCCCGTCGAGGAGATCACGACGTCGGCCGCGGCCAGCTCGTCAGGCAGATCGGAGAACCCGACGCCGCGTCCGCCGATCTGCCCGGCGAGGGCGTGTGCGCTCGCGAGGGTGCGGTTGGCGACGACAAGCTCGCCGGCGCCTCCATCGACCAGGGTGGCCGCGGCGGACTCCGCCACGGGACCCGCTCCGATGACGAGTACCCGCGACGCGGTGATCGCGCTGCTGCTTCGGGCGAGGTCGACCGCCGCCGATGAGACGGAGACGGCGCCCCGGCCGATCCCGGTCTCGTGACGGACACGCTTGCCCGTCTCCAGGGCGCGCTGGAAGAGCTCGTTGAGGACCGGCCCGGCCGAACGCGACTCGCGCGCGCGCTCCCAGGCGGCGAGTACCTGGCCTTGGATCTCACTCTCGCCGACGACCATCGAGTCGAGGCTCGACGCGACCCGGAACAGGTGACGCGCCGCCTCGCCGAAGTCGTGGCGGTAGCGGGCGCAGGACAGCTCGTCGGCGGTGATGGCCGTGTGCCGGACCAGGGCGGCGGCCGCCCCCGCGTCCATTGCCGCCGGGTCGTCGCCGACCAGGTAGATCTCACAGCGGTTGCACGTCGACAGGACGACCGCCTCGCGTACCGGGCCGCCGATGAGGTCGGCCAGCAGGTCGCGGGCCCCCTCGTCGCCGAGCGAGGCCTTCTCGCGCTGCGCCACCGGCGCCGTCTTGTGCGAGAGACCGATGACCAGGAGATCCATCAGGAACCCAGCCCGAGCGCATCGCGGACGGCGGAGTCGCCGTCGTCCGGCTCGAGGGACGCGAGGACGGCCGGGTCGAGCAGACGCTCGACGGCGGCACGCAGATCGGCGGTCTCCGGGTACGCCGCGGCCAACTCGGGTCGCAACTCAGCGAGGGCGTCGAGCGCGCGCTCCCAGCCCGGGCCGAGCGCCTCGAGCGAGCGGTCGCGTGCGAGCGCGGCAGCCACGGGACTGGCGCCGGAGGTGGCGACCGCCATGGTCAGCCGACCACGCGACGCGGCGGCGGGGACGACGACGTCACCGTCGGCGGGCGCGTCGGCGACGTTGCAGAGGATCCCGGCGGCGGCGGCATCTCGGGAGACCCGCGCGTTGACGTCCCGGTCGGAGGTCGCGGCGACCGCAAGCAGGCTCCCGTTGAGGTCGCCGGTCGCGTAGGCGCGCCGGCTCAGCTCGGAGACCATCCCCTGATCGCGAAGGCGAGCAATGCCGGGTGTGACCTCTGGGCTGATGACGACCACCTCTGCTCCGTGTTCCGCGAGCCGCCGGGCGCGCCGGGTCCCGACCGCGCCGCCACCGACGACGACGCATCGCCGACCGCTGATGCGGACCATCAGTGGCAGTGCCGGGTCGGGGGGATCATGGGGCTCGGCGCGCCGGGGAGGCATAGTCGTGAGATTCTAGTGTTGCGGTGGGGTGCGGTCCCGTGCAGGGGTTCGGCGCCGAGCAGGGATGACTGTCAGGAGGGCGTGTTGTCCGCTGAATCCTCGCCGACCAAGCGGCCGATGAGCTCGATCTCGCGCGCCATCCGCGCCAGCTTGAGCCCGATGCTCACGATGTAGAGCAGCAGCCCGACCCAGATGACGGCGTAGGCCGCCACCACGAACTGCGCGCCGTCATCCACCTCAGAGACCCGGGCCGGTCACGCGTCGACGGCTTCGAGGCGCACCTTGAGCGCGCCGAGTGAGCGCTCGGCGCGGCGCTGCATCAGCTCGAGCTGGGCGAGCGTGGCGAAGAGCGCCAGCATCCCGATCTGACTCACGACGAACCAGACGAGCATCGTGTCCGGCATGTTCGCGCCACCCTGGGTGAAGACCACAGGGTGGATGAAGGACTGCGCGATGCGGACCGCGTAGAACGAGAGCGGTACCGAGACGAACGCCACGACGGCGAAGATCGCCGAATAGCGCATCATCCGCTCGCCCTCGAGCGACGAACGGAACACGAGATAGGCCGCGTAGAGCATCACGACGATCAG
>JAHEIS010000006.1 GCA_024639225.1 Actinomycetes bacterium
GAATCGTTGAGCGGTCCGCTACCATTGCGCGCCTCCGAGCGGCCGGGCCCCCGGCGCAGACGAGATCGACGCCGGTGCCCCATGAGATTCTCACGGCCGTCCGCGGCCAGGATTCCGGAGCCCGCTTCAGCATGCGGGGCCGGGGCGCTGTGGCCGCCCGCGGAGGGGACGCGGACATCCTCCTGTCCGATTCCGCCGTCGGCACCGGACGGATCGTCTTCGCGCTGCGCAACGGTCGGCTCTGGGCCGTGCCGGAGCGCGGACGGCCACAGCTCAACGGCCGACCCTTCCGCCACGCGGCGGCGCTGCGCGCCGGGGATGTCGTCGCGTTCGGACCGGCGGCCTACGAGGTGCTTTGGGCCGGCAACGCCGCGCCGGCGCCCCGCGCCGACTCGGTCGCCGCCCGCGAGGCCGCGGCTCACCGCGACGCTCTGGTCAAAGCGCCTCCGGCGACCGCCCCCGCGCCGCCCTCGTCGGGCCCGCGGCGCAGCGTCACGGGTACGGCGATGGCCGGCTTCGCGCTCGTCGCCGCAGCCGTCGCGGCCTGGACCCTGGTCGCGGATTTCGTCCGGACCGGCCTCGGCTCGGTCACCATTTGGGAGGTCGGGGTCGATGGGCGTCTGACGATCGGCATTCCCGCCGCCGTCGGCCTGCTGGCGGCATTCCGCTGGTCGGTTCTGAGCGGCCGACGCCCGCGCCGATCGCGCCTGCTGGCCCTCGTCGTGATGATCTGCGGCGCCACGCTGCTCGGGGCGGCGTTCGGCCTCGCGGCGCCCGCCCTGGGAACCGAGGCGGAGGTGACCGACTTCTTCCGGCGCGACGCCGGGCCCGGCTTCTGGGGGCTGGCGGGCGCCGGGCTGGCGATGATCCTCTTCGCGGTCATCGGTCGTCGCGGCAACGCGGAGTCATTCGGACGCGTCCGGCCGGAGCTGATGGCGGCGGTCCTGGTTGCCGCGGGGGGCGCGTTCGGCGCGGCCGCAGCGGCGGCGGGAGCCGGCCTCAGCTGGGTGAGCATCGGCGCGGACCACTACGGCGGCTTCGGTCCGGTCGTGGTCGCCGGCCGCTTCGTCCTGCCGGCAGCCTTCATTCTCCTCGCCCTGGCGATCGGCTGCCTCGCGCTCGTCGCGACCCCCTTCGCGCGGGCCGCACGCCCGTTCGCCGCCGGCGTCGCCGTCATGGGGGCCGCGATCGTCGGCCTGGCGCTCGGGTGGATCTCCGGACTCCCCCTGCCCAACGACGCGAGCTTCGGACCCGGCGTCGCGCTGGCGGTCATCGGCGGAGCGGCCGCGATGATCGGCGGAGCGGCCGGGTCGCTCTCGTTCGAGGTGCTCGACCCCCTCGACGATGAAGAGCTGGCTACGTGAGGATCAGTTTGCGGGCGTAGAAGGCCTCGGCGTGGGTCGCCGAGCCGGCCTCCATCCCGCGCAGGCGCATGAGGCCCGCGAAGAGCTCACGGTCGTACCACGGCTTGTCACGTTGTGATCCGAAGTGCGCGTCGAGGTGGTCGAGCTTGTGTGCGCTGATCTCCGGCGAGAGGGGCTGGTAGACACTGGGTCGGCCGAGATCCCCGTCGTACTTGGGGATCTCGTACTCGAGGATCAGGGCCGAGCGGAAGGTCTGCAACGCCAGCTCGCCGCAGTGGCGGTGGTCCTGATGCAGGTCGTCGCGCTGGTGGGTGAGAACCAGGTCCGCCGGGAAGCGACGGCCGATATCGGCGATGAACTCCTTTGCATCCGCCGTGAACGGCAGTCGGCCGTCGGCCAGCCCGCCGAGCTCGAGGACCGGACGGCGTCCGTCCCCGAAGAAGGCCTCCGCCGATGCCCGCGCCTCGTCCGCGCGCTCGTCGGCGCCGGTGAGGACCGCCCAGACGAACTCCACCTGCGGGTGACGCCCGGCGAGGGTCAGCAAGGTGCCGCCGCAGCCGATCTCGATGTCATCGGAATGGGCCCCGATCACGACGACCCGCTCGAGGGCAGCGGATGCGAGCGTGATCATCGGGTTGCGCTGGGAAGCGACGTGCCGGCCTTGGCGGCGACCACGTCCGAGCGCCAGAGGCGCCACGGACCGCCACCGGCTTCGAGCATCCCCTCCAGCTCCTGCTGCTCCTTGAGCGTGTCCATCGGCGCCCAGAAGCCGTCGTGCTCGAAGCACTGGAGCTGGTTCTCGGCGATCAGCCGGGGGAAGACGTCGGTGACGAGATCCTCCCCCTCGCGTATGTAGTCGAAGATCTCACGTCGGAAGACGAAATAGCCGCCGTTGACCCGCACGCCCGAGCGGGCGACGTCCTCCATCGCGGTGACCGTGCCGTCGGCGCCGGTCTCGACGGTGTGGAAGGTGTAGTTCGGGGCAACCGCGAGGAAGCTCGCGACACGACCGCCGGCCTTGAACTCGTCGATCATGGCATTGAGTGGCGCGTCGGTGAGCACGTCGCCGTAGTTGGCGAGCAGGTACTCGTCGTCGCCCATGAGGCCACGGACGCGACGGAGGCGCTCGCCCAGGAGGCTGCGGGCGCCGGTGTCGGCGAGCGCGATCGTCCAGTCGCTGATGTCACGCTCAAGGAGCTGGATGTCGCTGCCGCCGTTGGAGATGACGAAGTCGTTGGTCAGAGCCTCCTCGTAGTTGAGGAAGTACTCCTTGATCGCTTCCGCCCGGTGCCCGAGGCAGAGCACGAAATCCCGGTGACCGAAGTGGGCGTAGTACTTCATGATGTGCCACAGCACGGGCCGGCTGCCGATCGGCACCATCGGCTTGGGGATCGTTCGGGAGGCCTCGAGCATCCTCAGGCCGCGGCCTCCGCAGAACAGCGCGACCTTCACGAGATGATCGTCGCCTCGGGGATTGGCACGACGAAGCGGGCGCCCCACTCGCGGGCGGGCGCGAGCTGGTCGATGATCTCGGTGGCCAGGTTCCACGGCAGGATCAGGATGTAGTCGGGGCGGGTCTCGGCCAGGCGTTCGGGCGGGTGGATCGGGATGTGCGTGCCTGGCGTGAAGAGGCCGTGCTTGTAGGGATTGCGGTCGACGATGTACTCCAGCAGGTCCTCGCGGACGCCGCAGTAGTTCAGGAGCGTGTTCCCCTTGCCGGGAGCGCCGTAGCCGGCGACCGATTTCCCGCGCGTGCGGGCCTCGATGAGGAAGCGCAGCAGCGATCGCTTGCTCGCCTCGACGGACGGACCGAAGCCGGAGTAGCCCTCGACCGACGAGTACCCGTCTGCGCGCTCACGGGCGCGCAGGTCGCGTAGCGCGGCCGTCGGCTCGCGCCGGCCCGGGTGCCCGGCGTAGACCCTCAGCGAGCCGCCGTGCGTCGGGAGCTCCTCGACGTCGAACGCGGCGAGGCCGCCCTCGGCCAGCGCTCGTTCGGCGGTCAGCAACGTGAGGTAGGAGAAATGCTCGTGGTAGATCGTGTCGTACTGCACGCCATCGATCAGGCGGATCAGGTGTGGGAACTCGAGCGTCGCGACGCCGTCGTCGGCGAGCAGCGCTGAGATCCCACCGGCGAAGTCGGTGATGTCCGGCACGTGGGCGAACACGTTGTTGGCGATCACCAGATCGGCGTGGACACCCTCGCCCGCCATGATCGCGGCCTCGGCGCGCCCGAAGAACGCCACGCGGGTCGGGACCCCGCGGTCCACGGCCGCCGCGGCCACGTTGGCGGCCGGCTCGACACCGAGCACCGGGATACCGCGTGCGACGAAGTGCTGGAGCAGGTAGCCGTCGTTGCTCGCCAGCTCGAGCACCTGGCTCTCCCGGCCGATCCCGAAGCGCTCGATCATCGCCTCGCAGTAGCGCTCAGCATGGGCGACCCACGAGTCGGAGTAGGACGAGAAGTAGGCGTAGTCGTCGAAGATCTCCTCCGGCGGCACGTATTCCTCGAGCTGGACCAGCAGGCACCTGTCGCATATCCAGACCCGGAGCGGGTAGAAGGGCTCCATCGCGTTGAGCTTCTCCGGTCGGACGAAGCTCTCGCACAAGGGCGACATACCCAGATCCACGAATGTCCTCGACAGCGGCGCGTCGCAGAGGCGGCACTGGGCAGCGTGCGCGGCGGTATCGGAGGGTGTGACGGCGACTCCGCCTGTCGAGTGGCTCATGCCCACCTACCGGTCCTTTCCGGCGCGACTATAAACAAGCCACGAGGCCGCCGAGCTATACGTCTGGCGGGCGAAAAACGGGGCCGGGGCAGGGAACGACGCGCGCCGACAACGTGGTGTCATCCTGAGCACCCTTTCCTGTTTCGCTGGCGTCCTGCCACGCTTGACCGACTCTCTTCACTGACGGGGCCCGTCCCCGGGGTTATCGGCAACGATGAGGTCCACCTGATGCGGTTCACCGAACTCGACGTCGCGGGCGCCGTCCTGGTGTCGCCCGAGCGCCACGAGGACGAACGCGGTCACTTCGCGCGCACCTGGTGCGCCGAGGAGTTCGCCGAGCACGGCCTCGACACCCGGGTCGCACAGGCAAGCGTCTCCTTCAACCATCGTGCCGGGACCCTGCGAGGCATGCACTGGCAGGACCGCGCCGCGCCGGAGCTCAAGCTGGTCCGCTGCACGCGAGGTGCCGTCCTCGACGTGATCGTCGACGTCCGACCGGAGTCCCCGACGTACCTCGCCCACGCCGCGGTCGAGCTGAATGAAGACAACGGGGTCGCGCTGCACGTTCCCGCCGGGGTCGCACACGGCTTTCTCACACGCCGGGACGCGACCGAAATCCTGTACCAGATGACCACCCGGTACACACCCGCCGCCGCACGCGGAGCGCGCTGGAACGACCCCGCGTTCGGCATCAGCTGGCCCGCTGAACCGGTCGTGATCAACGAACGCGACCGTACCTACCCCGACTACGAGGTCGCATGAGCCCGGACGCCGGTGCCGGGGCCCGGATGCACGCCCTGGTCCGCGAGCTGTACCCCCTCCCCCGCAGCATCACCGGCGACGCCGTCCGGCAGACACTCGCCCGGGCGGCCGAGATCGTCCCGCTCGCCGTCTCCGAAGTGCCGAGCGGCACGCCGGTGCTCGACTGGACGGTTCCCGAGGAGTGGAACCTGCGCGGGGCATGGATCGACGGTCCAGATGGCACCCGCGTCGTCGATGCCCGGGACCATGCCCTGCATGTGCTGGGCTACAGCGTGCCCTTCCGCGGCCGGCTCACACGGGACGAACTGGACCAGCACCTCCACAGCCTCCCCGACGCGCCGGAGCTGATCCCCTACCGGACCTCGTACTACGCCCCGCGCTGGGGCTTCTGCCTGCCCGACCGCCTCCGCCGGGCGCTGCCGGACGGTGAGTACGACGTGGTCATGGACACGAGCCTCGGGCCGGGCCATCTCACCCTCGGGGAGGTCGTGATCCCCGGGGCGACCGAGGACGAGATCCTCATCTCCTGCCACGTCTGCCACCCGGCCCTGGCCAATGACAACCTCTCGTCCCTGGCGGTCGCTCTGGAGGCCGCTCAGACGCTGACGGGTCGGCCGACGTCGTTGACGTATCGCTTCGTCTTCGCCCCCGGCACCATCGGCGCCATCACCTGGCTCGCCCGGAACCCCGCGGTCATCCCGCGGATCGCCGGCGGCCTGGCGATCTCCAACCTCGGTGACTCCGGTTCGCTCACCTACAGGTCCAGCCGGCGTGGCGACGCGACGATGGACAACGTGGCCCGCGACGAGGTCCGGCGTCGTGGCGGCTCAGCCCGGGAGTTCACCCCCTACGGCTACGACGAGCGCCAGTACTGCGCGCCCGGCTTCAACCTGCCGGTGGGGCTGCTCAGCCGCACCCCGTGGGGCGAGTTCCCGGAGTACCACACCTCGGCCGACAACCCGGACTTCGTCACCGCCGAGGCGCTCGCCGACTCGCTCGACGCGCTGCTGGCGATCCTCGCCGGCGTCGAGGCCGCCGGGCCGACGCCCCCGGACCGCCCGCGTCCGGGCCGGGATGCGGGCGGCGCGGAGGCGTACTTGAACCTCGCTCCCTACGGGGAGCCCCAGCTCGGCCGGAGGGGCCTCTATTCGGCCATCGGTGGCGCGACCGACGGCAAGGAAGCGGAGCTGGCGATGCTCTGGGTACTCAGCCTCAGCGACGGCGACCACACGATGGTCGACATCGCACTGCGATCCGGAATGCCCGCCACCACCCTCGCGGCGGCGGCGAGCCGGCTGCAGGCGGCCGGTCTCATCGTGCCGCTGGCCGAGGCGCCGACGGACGCCTGGCCGGATCCCTGGTCGGGCTAGCGGGATTCCTTGTAGATCACGTGCTCGCGCTTCACCGGGTCGTACTTCTTGATCTCGAGCCGGTCGGGCGTGTTGCGACGGCTCTTGTTGGTCACGTAGACATGGCCGGTGCCCGCGGTCGATTCGAGGCGGATGCTCTGCCGGTGCTGTGATTTACGTCCCATGTGTTCCTTCCAGGCGTCTCCGAACGTGCGGAGAATAGCGTGCCGGGACACCCGGGACCTCGCGGGTGCGTCGCGCGCGCTACACTGCCCGGCGTTCCGCACCTCACCACGCAGGTAGAGAGACATGTCGAGGGTCTGTCAGGTCACCGGTCGCCGCCCCAAGGCCGGAAACAACCGTTCGCACTCGATGCGCGCGACCAAGCGCCGCTTCATGCCGAACGTCCACACCCGCCGCTTCTGGCTGCCCAGCGAGAACCGCTGGATCCGGATGACGGTCAGCGCTCGCGGCATGAAGGTGATCGACAAGGTCGGCATCGAGCGCGTGGTCGCCGACATCCGGGCCCGCGGCGAGAAGGTCTGACGGCCTCACCGCGCGATGGGCGCAGGGCCGACGGCGGAGCGACGATGACGTCGACCGACGAGGGCCACCCGGCCGCTCTGCGCCGGGACTGGGTTGATCACGCCATCACCCGGATTTCCGACGCGGGGCACCGCTCCGGGGCTGCCCGACGACGGGTGATCGGCGCCCTCGCCGAACACGACTGCTGCCTCTCGGCGCAGGAGCTCCACGACCACCTCAAGGCCGACGGCCGCTCGGTCGGGATCGCCAGTGTGTACCGCGTTCTGGAGCTGCTCGCCGGCCTGCACCTCGTGCAGCGTTTCGATTTCGACGGCGGAACCTCACGCTACGAGCCGGCCCTCCCCGACGGCCACCATCACCACCACCTGATCTGCACGACCTGTGGCGATGTCAGCCCCTTCCACGACGAGGGCATTGAGCGTGCGATCGCCGGCGCCGCGGACGCCGCCGATTACGCCGTTGACGACCACGACATCGTCCTCCGCGGCCGCTGCCCGGCATGTCGATCCGGAGTGGGATAGTCTTCCCTAGTTGTCGATAACGATTCTCACTATGTTTCGTCGTCTCGCCCTCGTCGCCGCCGCTGCTCTTCTCAGTGGCATCGCTGTCGGCTGCGGCACGGACGAGGGCGATGCGGACGATCCGGGTCAGCTCCGCGTCGTCGCGACGACGTCCATCATTGGCGACATCGCCGCCGCGGTCGGCGGGGACGACATCGCGCTGACGACCCTGGTCGGGCCCGACCAGGACAGCCATACGTACGAGCCGACGCCCTCGGACAGCCGGGCGCTGGCGGACGCGGATCTCATCATCGAGAACGGACGCGGGCTGGAGCCGTTTCTCGACGACCTCGCCGCGGCCGCCGGGTCGGAGGCGCCCCGGGTCGCGCTGAGCGCGGGCATCACCCTCGATGCGGTGCCCCGGGTTGTCGACGGGGCGCCGCCGGACGAGGAGTCGCACGCCGCCGAGGATGCTGAGCATGGCGACGACGATTCGCACGGTGATGAGGATGCCGAGCATCGTGACGACCACTCGCACGCAGGCGACGATCCGCACATCTGGCAGACGCCGTGGAGCGGCCGCCAGATGGCCCGCGCGGTACAGAGAGGTCTCACCGAGGCCGACCCGGCGAACGCCGCCGACTACTCCGCGCGGGCAGGCGACTACGACCAGAAGCTTCAGGATCTCGAGCAGGAGATCGCGGACCTCGTGACCGAGATCCCGGCCGACGAACGCCTGCTGGTCACCAACCACGACACCTTCGCCTACTTCGCGCGGGCGTTCGGCTTCCGCGTCGTCGGCGTGGCGATCCCCGCGACGACAACGGAGGCGGATGGCAGCTCGGCCGGAGAGATCGCCGATCTCGTCCGAAAGATCGAGGCGAGCGGAGCCCGGGCGGTCTTCGCCGAGAACATCGCCTCAGACGACCTGGTCACCACCATCGCAAAGGAGGCCGGAGTCGCCGTCGGCGGTGCGCTCTACTCCGACGCGCTCGGCGGCCCGGATTCGCCGGCGGCGAGCTATATCGAGATGCAACGGCACAACGCGGCCACCATCCATGCAGCGCTGACCACGGAGTGAGCGAGCACGCCCACGCGCGGTTGGCGTACACCGGTCACCGCCACAACGACCCGGTGGAGGGCGCCCCGGCGCTGATCGTGCGCGATCTGGAGGTCGCCTACCCGCGCGCGGAGCGCCCGGCGCTCAGCGGAATCACACTGACGGTCCCCAACGGTCTCCGGGTCGCGCTGGTGGGCGGCAACGGCTCGGGCAAGTCGACGTTGCTGAAGGCGATCACCGGCGTCGTGCGCGCCCGCAGGGGCGAGATCCTGATCGGCGGCAACCCCCTCGGGTGCTGCCGGCACCGCGTCGCGTACCTGCCCCAGCACGGAGACGTCGACTGGGACTTCCCGATGACGGTCGCCCGGCTGGTCCTCACGGGCCGCTACTCGCGACTGGGCTGGTTCGCGCGGCCGACCCGCTCCGACCACCGGGCGGCGGCGGACGCTCTGGCTGCCGTCGGCATGAACGAGCTGGGCTCGCGGAACATCGCGGCGCTCTCGGGAGGGCAGCGCCAGCGGGTTCTTCTCGCCCGGGCCCTCGCCGCGGAGCCCCAGCTCCTACTGCTTGACGAACCGCTCTCCGCACTCGACCGCGACGCCCGACAGACGGTCACCCAGACGCTCGCCCGCCTTCACGCCCGCGGCGTCACCATGGTCGTCGCCACCCATGATCTCGGCGCCCCGGACAGCGTGTTCGACGCCGCCGTCTACCTCGCAGACGGGCGCGAGATCGCCGCACCCGCGGGCGGATTCACCGGCAGGCCCGTCGGAGGCCTGACGTGAGCTGGCTCACCGAGCCCCTCGGCTTCGAGTTCATGCGCATGGCCCTGCTGGGCTCCCTGCTGGTCGGGGTGAGCTGCGCGACCGTCGGCGTCTATGTGGTCCACCGCCGGCTGGCGTTTCTGGGTAACGCCGTCGCCCACACGGTGCTGCCCGGCGTCGTACTCGCGATCATCTTCGGCGGCAGCCTGATCGTCGGCGCGCTGATCGCCGCGGTGGTCACGTCGCTCGCCATCGCCCTTACCTCGAGCCGGGCGGCCGTCGGGGAGGACACCGCGATCGGGGTCGTCTTCAGCGCGATGTTCGCCCTGGGCATCCTGCTGATCAGCACGCGCGACTCCTTCCGCGATCTCACCGATGTCCTGTTCGGCGACATCCTCGGTGTGACGGACGGCGAGCTGCTGACGATCGGCGGCATCGCCGTGCTCGCGGTCGGCCTCACCGTTGCCTTCCACAAGGAACTGGAGCTCACGACGGCCGACCCGGTGCACGCGGCGGCGATCGGGCTCAACCCGGAGTGGATCCGGACGGGGCTGCTCCTTCTGCTCGCCCCCGTCACGGTGGCCGGGATCCAAGCCGTCGGGATCATCATGGTGACCGCGCTACTGGTGACACCCGCCGCCACGGCCTCGCTTCTGACCCGCCGCCTCATCCCGATGATGCTGCTGTCGAACGTCGTCGCCGCGATCTCGTGTATCGCCGGACTGCTGCTCTCCTGGCATCTGGACGCGTCTTCAGGGGCCGCGATCGTGCTGTGCGCCAGCGCGCTGTTCGCCGCGGCCTGGACGGTGGATCGCGTGCGACGCCTCCGCGCCGAGCGGATACCCGCGCCGAGCATTCCATGACCAGCTCGGAATAGAATCGCCCCGAGCCCGACGACAGGAGGCCGTCATCCCCGTTCCCGCTGATCCCGCCGAGAAGTTCCAGGCCTACGCCCATCCGAAGAGCCTCGTGAGCACTGAGTGGCTCGCCGAGCACCTCGACGATCCGAACGTCGTCGTAGCCGAGTCGGACGAGGACGTGCTGCTCTACGACACCGGGCACATCCCCGGCGCGGTCAAGATGGACTGGCACGCCGATCTCAACGACCCGGTCGCCCGCGACTACGTGGACGGCGAGGGCTTCGCCCGGGTGATGTCGGCCCGTGGCATCACGCCGGACAGGACGATCGTCTTCTACGGCGACAACTTCAACTGGTGGGCCGCGTACGCCCTCTGGGTCTGCTCGCTGTTCGGACACGAAGACCTCCGTCTGCTCGACGGCGGCCGCCAGAAGTGGGTCGCCGAGGGGCGGCCCCTGACGACTGACGGGCCCGGGCGCGAGCCGTCCCGCTACCCGGTGCTCCCACGCGATGACGGATCGATCCGGGCTTTCAAGGAAGACGTCCTCGCTCACATGGGGGCGAAGGGGCGGATGGTGGACGTCCGCTCCCCGGGCGAGTACTCCGGCGAGCTCACCCACATGCCCGACTACCCCCAGGAGGGCGCATTGCGCGGCGGCCATGTGCCCGGCGCCCAGAACGTCCCGTGGAAGACCGCGGCCAACGATGACGGCACGTTCCGCGACGCCGACGAGCTGACCGAGATCTACCGGGCGGGCCTCGGCATCGCCGACGGCGAGGAGATCATCGCCTACTGCCGCATCGGCGAGCGCTCGAGCCACACCTGGTTCGTGCTGCGGCACCTGCTGGGCATGGAGAATGTGCGCAACTACGACGGCTCATGGGTCGAGTGGGGCAACGCGGTCCGGGTGCCGATCGAACGGCCCGACCAGCCCATCCGCCCGCCCCTCGACTGAGCGACGCGATGCCCGCGGAGCTGGACGAGATCGTCGACCTCTTCGCCGCGTCGCCGAAGGGGATGCGGCTCGAGCTGCTGCTCGACTACGCGAACCGGCTGCCGCCCCTACCCGATGATCTGGCCGCGGACCGAGGACGTCTCGAGCAGGTCCACGAGTGCCAGACGCCGTTCTTCGTCGCCGCCGAGCACAGCGGGGACGGGATCGCGCTGCACTTCGACGCGCCACCGGAGGCACCCACCACCCGGGGCTACGCATCCGTGCTCGCCGCCGGTCTGTCCGGTGCCCCCGCCGAGGACATCCTCGCCGTGCCGAACGACTTCTACGTGGGCATGGGCCTGGGAGAGCTGATCAGCCCGCTCCGCCTCCGCGGCATGGGGGCGATCCTCGGCACGATCAAGCGCCTCGTGGTCGAGGACATCGAGGGCGGCAGCGGCTGACGAACGCGATCGCGCCATGGGCGCGGGCATCGGTGTCGGGGTCGCGCTCGGCGTAGCCCGGGGTCTCGTAATGGACAACCTGGCGGTCAGTGTCGCCATCGGCGTCGCGCTGGGCGTCGCCTTCGGCGCCGGAATGACCTCTCAGCTCGGCGGCGCCCCGGGCGCCGACACATCGGAGATCGGGACGAACCCCGGGCGCCCGCTGCGGTGGTCCATCTGCAACGTCGCGTGGGTGACCGCGAACCGCTCGACGAGCATCGCGGCGACCGCCCGCCGGCGCTCATGGCAGTCCTGGTCATCGCCGACGATGACGTGGGCCGACAGAGCGGGAAATCCGGAGGTGATCTCCCAGACATGGAGGTCGTGCACCTCTCGTACCCCACGTACCGCGGCGATCGCCGCGCCGACCTCCTCGGGGTCGATGCCGGCCGGCGCGGCCTCCAGGAGCACCCGTACCGCGTCGCGGATGATGGACCAGGCCCCGAGGCAGATCAGAGCCGCGATGCCAATGCTGATCAGGGGGTCCGCCCGCGTCCAGCCCGTGGTGATGACGATGAGCGCGGCGGCGATCACGCCGGCCGACCCGGCGGCGTCTGCCAGGACGTGGCGATAGGCGGCGGTCATGTTGAGAGTCTCGCCACGCCCGCGGTGCAGAACAGCGGCCGCGACCAGGTTGACGAGCAACCCGGCGACCCCGATGAGCAGGACGCCCCGTCCGGACACGTCCGGCGGTGCGGACAAGCGGCCGACCGCCTCGATGACCACCCAGATCGCGACGGCCACGAGAGCGACGCCGTTGGCCAGCGCGGCCAGGATCTCGGCCCGCCGGAAGCCGAATGAACGCGCCGGTGTCGCCGGCCGCCCGGCGAGCCAGACGGCGAAGAGCGCGAGCGCCAGCGAGGCGGCGTCGGTGAGCATGTGGCCGGCGTCGGCGAGGAGCGCGAGGCTGTTGAAGGCGATGCCGCCGACGAACTCGGCGACCATGAAGGCGACGATCAGAGCCAGGGCCAGAGACAGCGCCCGTCGGCCGCGCCGGGATCGGCCCGGTCGACCGTGATCGTGCGAGTGCCCCGTGCCCATGCGCTGATTCTTGCAGGGGTGCAGGAGACTGACGAGAAGACCGTCCGTTAGCGTTCCCGACCGTCCTGCCCGGCCGAACCGGTGGTATCGATGACCCCCAGAGTCCTCTTGCTGAGCCTCGCCGCCCTGGCGCTCGTCGCCGGGATCGTCGGCTGCTCCGATGACCCGGAGCCGATCGGCGCGGGCGAGCTTGCGGGGATCAACGTCCGGGTGGCGCAGGCCCCGGGACCGGAGAACCGGGTGCTCACCGCGATATACGCCGAGGCGTACGCCGCGGCCGGAGCCGTCGTCGAGCTTGAGCCCCAGACGGGACCGGACGCCGTCCTGCAGGCGATCACCGACGATCAGGCCGACGTCGGCATCGACTTCGCCGGACGCCTCTACGCGGACGTGCTCGGCCTGGAGCTCGACCCGGACCGGCCGCCGGCGCGGGTCGAGGTCGCCCGAGCCGTAGCGGACGGGCTCATGCCCCGGGGCGTCAGCGCGCTCAACCGCGCTCCGTACAACGCCGTCGACCGGGTCGTCTGCTCGGGCGAGGCCCTGCGCCGCGTCCGCGCGACGAACCTCAGCCAGCTCGCGGCCGCGATCCGTCCGGTGCGCTATGCCGCCGGAGCGGACCAGCGCGGCGATGACGGTGTGCTCGTGGACCTCGCGCGGGTGTACCCCGGACTGTTCGACGATCCGTCGGGGGTCGCGCCGGGAACCCAGCTCGCCGCGGTACGCGACGGCGCCGCCGACTGCGCGCTCGGACCTGCGGGGTCGCCCCAGATCGAGCGCTTCGGCCTCCTGCCGCTCGTCGACGACGAGGGGGCCACTCCCCCGAACCAGGAGATCGTCATCGCCAACACCGAGTTCGTCCTGTCTGCGCCCGATGCGTTCGTGCGGCTGACGAACCGGGTCACCGCCCTGATCACCGACGAGCGCGTGCGGCGGTGGAACTCCGCGGTTCAGCTCGACGGAGCAGAGCCCGAAGACGTCGCGCGACAGGCGCTCGAGGGCGCCGACCTGATCAGCTGAGCGTCAGCCGGCGGCCTCGGCCGCCGCTTCCCAGTCGCGCATCTTCCAGCTGAGCTCCTGCTGGAGATCCCGGTGGCGGTCGCCGAGCTCACCGACACGCTCCGGGTCAGCCGCGACCGCGGGGTCGGCGAGCTCGCCTTCCACGCGCGCGATCTGAGTCTCCAGCTCGCTGATCTGCTTCTCGAGGCCCTCGACGGCCCGCCGCGAGGGACGCTTCGACGTCCGCGTGCGCGTGCGCGTACGCCGGCGACCACCGTCCGCGGTTCGCTTCCCGCTCGCGGACCCCCCTTTGCCGCGCCGGATCCGGGGCTCGGGTTCCGCCTCGTCGGAGCTCTGTGCCAGGAAGTCGGAGTAGTTGCCGCCGCGCAGGATCACGCCGCCGTCCTCGATGGACAACGTGTGGGTGGCGACGGTGTCGATCAGCGCGCGGTCGTGAGAGATCATCAGAATCGTGCCGTCGTAGGCCATCAGCGCCTCCTCGAGCGCCTCCCGACCGGCGATGTCGAGGTGGTTCGTCGGCTCGTCGAGCGCCAGCAGATTGCCCCCACCGGCGATGAGCCGGACCAGCGCGAGGCGGGCACGCTCGCCGCCCGACAGCGACTCGACCCGCCGGTCGACGTCGCGCTCGCCGAAGAGGAAACTGCCCAGGAGCGTCCGGGCCCCGGTCTGGTTGAGGCTGCTGCCGGCGAGCACGGTCTCGAGCAGCGTGCGCTGGTCGTCCAGCTCAGCGCCGTGCTGGGAGAAGTAGGCCGGCGACACTCGGGATCCCAGGCTCACGCGACCACGCGCCGGGGCGCGCCGCCCGAGAATCGTCTCCATGAGGGTCGTCTTGCCCGATCCGTTGGGCCCGACCAGCGCAACCCGCCAACCGCGCTCAACGCCGAACGAGCCCGAGCTCACCAGGGGCGTGTCGCCGGCGACGACATCGAGCCCCTCGGCGTCAACCACGACGCGGACGCTGCGTTCCGCGCGCGGAAAGCCGAACGCGATCGCCTTCTCACGGCTCGGCGCGGCGGGTGGCTCCATCTTCTCCAGCTGCTTCTTGCGCGCCTGGGCCTGGCGCGCCTTGGTCCCGGCGCTCCACCGCTCGACGAAGCGCTCCAGACGCGCGATCTCCGCGGCTTGACGCGCCGCCTCGGCGCTCTCCCGCCTCCGAGCCAGGGCCCGCTCACGGCGATAGCGCGAGTATCCCATGGGCCAGTGGCGGGCGCGCCCGGACTCCACCTCGAGCACGCCGGTCGCGACGGACTCGAGGAACCAGCGGTCATGGGAGACGACGACGGTCGCGGCCCCGAGTTCGGGGATGACCTCCTCGAGCCAGGTCACCGACGCGATGTCGAGATGGTTTGTCGGCTCATCCAGCAGGAGCACATCGGGCCGCGCCACGAGCGTCCGCGCGAGCGCGGCCCGGGTGAGCTCGCCACCGGACAGGCCCGAGATCTCTCGTTCGGACCACTCGGTGGGGATCCCGAGCCCCCGCATCACGCGCTCGGTCCAGGAACGCCACGCGTAGCCGCCGGCGCGCTCGAGCGCCGCCTGGGCCCGTTCGTAGTCGCGCAGGATGTCCTCAGTGGCATCGCCGTCGGCCATACGAGACTCCAGCTCACCCAGGCGGGCCTCCGCCGCGCGGGCCGCGCTCTGTCCTTGGGCGATGTAGTCCCCCAGCTTCAGCCCGGCGTCCCGCTGCGGCCGCTGGTCGTGGAGCGCGATCACCTCACCGTTGACCCGGGAGACCTCGCCGTCGTCGGGCGACAGCTCGCCCGCCAGGATCCGCAGGAGTGTGCTTTTACCCGTGCCGTTGTCGCCGACGACCGCGAGGCGGTCACCGGGATCGATCCGGAACGAGACGTCGCGGAACAGGTCTCGGGAGCCGAAGGATTTGGACAGGCGGGTGGCTTGCACGACCCCGCAGGGTAGCGGCCGGCCGCGCGCTCAGAGCCGGAGCAGGCCGCCCGAGCTGATCACGGGCGCGCCGACGACCTCGGGGGCCCCGAACAGGAAGCCCTGGGCGTAGTCGACGCCACACGCTGTCAGGAAGTCGGCAGTCTCCCGCCGCTCGACCCATTCCGCGACGACCTTCGCGTCGATGAGATGGGCGATCTCGGTGACCGATCGGACGACCGAGCAGCACAGCTCGTCCCCCGGCGCTGCGGTCACCCAGCGGCCGTCGATCTTGAGGATGTCGACCGGGAGCGCCCGGACCAGATCCAGCGAGCTCCATCCGCTGCCGAAGTCGTCGATGGCGATCCGACAGCCGTACGCGCGGAGATCAGCGAGCGCCGGGGCGAGCGCGCCGGGGTCCATGATCGCCGCGGTCTCCGTCACCTCCAGCGTGAGTCGGCTCGGATCCAGATCCGACCGCTTGAGCGCCGCCTTGACGGCGGCGACGAACTGCCCGGACAGCGCGAATGGAACCGAGACGTTGACGCAACCGCGGGAGTCGCTCTCCTGGGCGAGCGTTGCGCAGGCGCTGTCCAGAACCCAGCGGTCGAGATCGCGCATCAATCCGAAGCGCTCAGCCGCCGGCAGGAAGCGGTCGGGCGTGATCATGCGTCCGTCGTCGTAGCGAAGGAGGAACTCCCCGACCGGCGGCTGGTCGGCGCCAAGCGGCACGACGGCCTGACGCGCCAGCACGAGGTGGCCGTCACCGGCCGCTCGTGCCAGGCGCCGGGCCCATTCGCGCGCATCGCTGCGCTCGGCCAGTCGGGGGTCGTCAGGATTGTAGACCTCGGTGCGATCCCGCCCGGACTCTTTCGCCAGATAGAGCGCCTCGTCGGCGTGATCCCAGGTGCCGGGACCGAGCGGCGCGACCCCGATACTGAGGGTGACCTCCCAGCCGGCCCCGGACTCGCCGAGCCCCCCACCCTTGACCGCCGCGCGCAGCGACTCTGCCCAGGCGTGTGCGGTCATGAGGTCAGGCTTGGTCAGAAGCACCGCGAACTCGTCGCCGCCGATGCGGGCGGCGACGCCCCCGCGGGGTGTCATCTCCTTCAGCACCTCCGCGAAGGCGCGGATCACATCGTCCCCGAGGCGGTGCCCGAGGGTGTCGTTCAGCGTTTTGAAGCGGTCGATGTCGAGCAGAGCCAGCATGGCCCCCTCGCCCATCTCCGCGCTGCGCCGGACCTCCTGCTCGAACGAGCTGCGGTTCTGAAGACCGGTGAGCTCATCCTGGCCGGCCACGACGACCAGCTCACGCTCCGTGCGTTCGAGCCGGGCCAGCGTTTGGCGCAGGTCCTCCTCTTTGAGCGCCCCACGCACCCGCCCGGCGGCCATCGCGGCCAGGGCACTGAGCATGTCAGCGTGGTGCCCACGGAAGAATCCGACTTCGGGGTGTTCGCAGTTGATCACCCCGATCAGGCCACCACCGTCGATGATCGGCACCGCCAGCTCAGACAGCCGCCTCTGACCGCCCGCGGCGTAGCGCGGGTCGAGGTCCGTGTCTCGCACGAGAATCGGCTTCGCCTCCCGGGCACAGGCGCCGACGACTCCCCAGCCGGCCGCGATCTCGACGGGTTCCTCGGGGTTGACGTGTCGGGGGCCTTGGGGCCCATGGGCGGCCTGGAGCGTCAGGACGCGACGGTCGTCGCGGAGGTAGACCCCGCAGTCCGGGCTCCCGGTCGCCTCGACGACGCTGAGCGTGAGCGCTCCGAGGACCTCGGGAACGCTGACGGCGCTCGCGAGTCGGGACCCGCACCGACGCACCACGTCGAACTCGCCGGGCGGAGACGCGCCCATCTCATTCCGAACGGCCATGCCATGTGTTTCGGCGCCGGGGAGTGCGATCTGAAGGCCCATTCCGTAGACGAGCCGATCCGTGAAACGCGCTAGATTGGGAAAGATGAATCTCATCAGCGACGCCGCGGGGGTCGACGCCCTCGTGCGTCGGGTGCGCGACGCGGGCCGATACGCCCTCGACTTCGAGTTCTTGTGGGAGAAGACCTACGCTCCCCTGCCCTGCCTGGCGCAGATCGCCGTGGAGGGCGAGATCTTCCTCGTCGACCCCATCGAGGGCGCCCCGCTCGAGCCCATCGCCCAGCTTGTTGACGACCCCGAGGTCTCCGTCGTGATGCATGCGCCGTCGGCCGATCTCACGCTCCTGGCCATGGCCCATGGAGTACGCCCCGCGAACCTCGAGGACGTGCAGCTGCTCGCCGGCTTCGTGGGCATGGGCGCCGGCCAGGGCCTCGGTGCGCTGATGTCGCGGGTCCTCGACGTGTCGATCGACAAGGGCGAGCGCTACACCGACTGGAGTCGACGACCCCTGCGCGACGCCCAGCTCGACTACGCGGCAGCAGACGTGGCCGACCTCATCGAGCTGGCCGACGAGCTCTGGTCCCGGGCCGAGGAGAGCGGACGAGCGGCCTGGGTCCGCGAGGAGATCGTGCGGCGCTTCGGCCCGGACACGCGCTGGATGCCCGAGCCGTCACGGGCGTGGCGGAAAGTCAAGGGCCAGGGGCGGCTCAACTCCCGCGACCGGGCCACTCTCGCCACCGTCGCGGAGTGGCGCGAGAAGCGCGCGGCCGCGATCAACCGGCCCGCGTCGTGGGTGGTCCCCGACCGGACGCTCATCGAGATCGCCCGGCGCAAGCCAGCCGACGTCGCCGCCCTGCGCCGGGAGCGCGGGCTGCCGGATCAGATCAAGGGCGCCGAGGCCGAGAGGCTGATCGATGCCGTCGCACGGGGGGCGTCGACGGATCCGATCGGCATGCCCGCCGCCCCTCCCTCGCGGGTCCTGGCCCGTCTTGACGTGCTCGGGCCGCTGAGCCAGGTCATCATCAGCGCCCGCGCCAATGCCGAGGGCATCGCACCGAGCCTGATCGCGACCCGGGATGAGATCCACAACTACCTGATCGCCCGCATCACGGGCGACGGCCGGGAGAGCCCGCTCGCCTCCGGCTGGCGCCACGAGATCGCCGGATCCGCTCTCGATGAGTTGACGGACGGCCGCCTGAGCCTTACACCGCTCGCCGAGCCGCCCTACCTGCGCGAGGACCGCAACGCCGAATAGTTCGTCAGGTCCTCAGATGGGGCGCGCGCCCCACCGGCCGGCCGAGGCCGCCCGGTGGGTGCACGAGTAAGGCGCGGACCGGTCCCGGTCGGGCCGCGCCCAAGCGATCACGCCCAAGCGGACGCCGCGGCCGCGCGGTGCGGGCAACCGGGGGCGTCGCGGTGAGAAGGGGTCAGGCCTGAAGACCTCGAGCAGTTCCGCCAAGCGAATATGGGGCTCGTCGCGTGGTGGTTGCTGCGGGGCCATCTGACCTGTGCCTTCGTCGTGTGATCGAACGGCCTCAAGTCAAGGCGGCCAACGTCAGCCTCCGGTTGGCCGCGTCTTAAGGGCGCGTGAAGGCGATCGGCCGCTCAGCGGGCCACGGGTTCGACGACGCGCCGCAGAGCGGACGCGCACCGGCGCGTCTCGGCCACCGGTCCGTCGGCGATGCCAGGGGCGATGATCTCGATGAGCTTCTCGCTGCGATCCAGGTATCCCGCCGCCCAGGAACGATTGCGCGTGCCGGCCCGGATGACGAGGGCCTCGGCGCTGCGCAGGTTGTCCGCGCGGTCGGCGAGCTTGAGGCGCCGGACCGCGAGCGGGACAGCGCCGAGACCGATGTAGTGCGCCCGCGCCTCGGGGCCGACCGGAGCGGTCACCTGCTCCACGACCGACGCGACCTGCGGGCCGAAACCGGCCTTGACCTCATCCACCGTCGTGGGCGTGTCCTCGACGACGTCGTGGAGAAGGGCGGCCTGCAGGATCACCGGATCCTCCTCGCCCCAGCCGGCGAGGCCGATCGCCACCCGGACCGGGTGGACCCAGAAGGGCGTCGCGCTGCCGCGGCGCCGCTGGCCACCGTGGCGGCCGCGAGCGAAGGCGAACGCCCCCAGGAGCGCGAGGCGCTCCTCGCGAGGCCGCTCGGCCACCCAGTCGCGCCACTCGCTCTCCACGCGTTGCGTGGCGTCGAACGCGTTAGCCCAGGCCGCCGCGGATCGTGGGTCGATGCTGCTGCCGGCGTTCACCTTGTCAAGACTAGCGCCGCCCGCGGCGCCACCGGGTGGGCATATGTTCCGGGCCATCGGGACCGTGTGGGAAGCTCCCGCATCGCCATGACCCCTGAAACGCGCCCGTCCACCGACATCACGACCACCAGCCCGCGACGCACGGCGGTCGTCGACCTCGGCTCCAACACGTTCCGGTTGGTGGTCTTCGAGCGAGTCACCGGGGGCGGACACCGACTGGTCGACGAGTTCCGCGAGACCGTCCGTCTCTCCGCCGGAAGCGCATCCGGCCGGCTCACCGACGAGGCGATCGAGCGAGCCGGTCGCACCGCCTCGGCCTACGCCCGCTTCTGCCGTGCGGCCGGGATCGAGGACATCGTCGCGATCGCAACCAGTGCGATCCGCGAGGCCGACAACGGCGATGAGGCGCTCGCGGCCATCCAGTCGGGCGGCCTCCGCGCCCGCATCGTCGACGCCCGGGAGGAGGCCCGCCTCGGGTACCTCGGCGCCGTCAACTCGACCACGCTGGCAGACGGGCACATCCTCGATGTCGGCGGGGGCAGCGCCCAGGTCACGCGGGTCCAGGGCCGCCGAATGGTGGCCACGCTGAGCGAGCCCCTCGGAGCCGTGCGCATGACCGAGGCCTACTTCGCCGATGGTCGTATCCGCAGCGGGCGACGGGCCAAGCTCGCCGACCACGTGCGCGCCGCCCTCGGCGGCCACGACTGGCTGGACGACGACGGGGGCCGCCTGGTCGGCATCGGAGGCAGCGTGCGCACACTCGCGTCGATGGCGGCGCGGCGCGAGGACGATCCCCTCCGGCTGGTGCACGGTCGGTGTCTACGCGCCACCCAGATCGAGGATCTGCTGGCCGAGATGAGCGACGTCGACCCGGCCAAGCGCTACCGGATCGCCGGCCTCAAGCACGACCGCGCGGACATCATGCCTGCGGCCGCCGTGGTGATCCACGCCGTCATGGAGGCGGTCGGAGCCGAGGAGATCGAGGTCTGCGGCCAGGGTCTGCGCGAAGGCGCGCTCTGGGCCCACCTCTATCCCGACGATCCGGTGATCGACGGCGTCCGGCGCCACTGGGTCGAAAACCTGGCCGTCCTCCACGGCGCCGACCGTGCGCACGCCGAACGGGTCGCCCGCTTGGCCGGGCAGATCTACGAGGGCGCCGCCGCGGCCGGGCTGCAGGAGCCGGACGACCAGGAGCGCTCTCTGCTGTGGGCCGCCGCACAGCTCCATGACATCGGTACGTCGATCGACTACCACGACCACCACAAGCACTCGCAGTACCTGGTGATGAGCGCCGGTCTCCCGGGTCACGACCTGCGCGAGCTGACCCTGATCGGCCGCCTGGTCCGTTCCCACCGCAAGCGACTGCCCGGCAACGGCAGCGATCCCCACATGACCAAGAGCGATGTCGATCTCGTCCGCCGGCTGGCCGCATGTCTGCGCATCGCCGAGCAACTCGAGCGGGACCGGGCCGGCACGATCCATGCCGTCGACGTCACGCGCGAGAAGAAGGCCTTGGAGCTGATTGTCCACAGCGCGGGCGACGCGTCGCTCGCGCTCTGGGCCGCAGCCCGGGAGACGGACGCCGTTCAGGCGGCGTTCGGGTGCGAGCTGCGGCTCGCCTCCGCCGACTGAGTCAACCGGGGCGGACGGTGAACCGCTCGCCGAGCGCCGCGATCACGGCGTCGCGGTGATCACCCTGGATCTCGACGTCGTCGCCCTTCACCGCGCCCCCGCTGCCGCATGCCCGCTTCAGCCTGCGGGCGGTCTCGCGTCGTTCCGCCGCGGGCAGCCCGGACACGACGGTCACCGTCTTGCCGCGCCGTCCGCTTGTCGACAGGTGGACGCGGACCGGTCCGACCGGATCGGGCTCGGCGGGGACCTCGGGCTCGTCGACCTCCTCGGGCGTGTCGGACCACACCCGCCGAACGTCATCTCGTCGTCCGTGTGGCATCGTCGGCATCTCCTGTTACTCTTATTCGCGTGATAACGAGAACTTTGGGTCCAGATGACGTCCCCGCCTTGGCCGCGCGCTTCGAGGGAGAGGCTCCCGACGAGCTGCTGCGCTGGGCCGGTGAGCAGTTCGGCGAGCGTATCGTCCTCACCTGTTCGTGGCAGCGCACCACCTCCGTGCTCGTCGACATTCTCAGCCGCGTGCCGACGACCCCGCGCGTCGTCGAGATCGACACGGGCCTCCTCTTCGACGAGTCCCACGCGACCCGCCGCGCCCTGATCGCGCGGTACGGCATCGAGGTCGAGACGATCATGCCCGGCATGGACCTCGCAGAGCAGGCCGCGGCGGAGGGTCCGGAACTCTGGAGTCGGGACGCCGTGCGCTGTTGCTTTCTGCGCAAGGTCGAGCCACTGCAGCGCGCCCTGGGCGGGATGGACGCCTGGGTGACCGGCATCCGGCGTGATCAGTCCGTGTCGCGCGCCAACGCGCGCCCGATCGAGTGGGACCCGGCCCACGGGGTCATCAAGATCCAACCGCTGGTGGCCTTCTCGGACGCGGACGTGGAAGCCCACCTGCGCGAGCACGACGTGCCCTACAACGCGCTTCACGATCAGGGGTACCCGTCGATAGGCTGCGTGCCCTGCACACGGCCGGTCCTCCCCGGGGAGGACGCCCGCTCCGGGCGTTGGTCCGGCAGCACGAAGACCGAGTGCGGGCTCCACACGACCTCCGTCCGCTAGCCCCGCGAGGAGACATCTTGAGAGGACCTTCGGCACCCCGGCGGCAGCGTCCTGCGACGGAGTGCGGCGCCTGATGGCCGGATTCACCGTCTGGTTCACCGGCCTGTCCGGATCGGGCAAGTCGACCGTAGCCGGCCTCGTCGGCCCCATGCTGGAGGAGCGCGGCGGCGCGGTGGAGTACCTCGATGGCGACGTCGTGCGCACCCACCTGAGCAAGGGCCTCGGGTTCTCCAAGGAGGACCGCGACACGAACGTCGAGCGCATCGGCTGGGTCGCCGGACGGTTCACGCGCCATGGCGCCTGGACGCTGGTCTCGGCGATCTCGCCCTACGCCGCGACGCGGGAGGCCGCGCGCGCGATGGTCGAGGAGCACGGCCCGTTCATCGAGGTCCACGTCCACGCTTCGGTCGAGGCCTGCGCCGAGCGGGATGTCAAGGGGCTCTACGCCAAGGCGTTCGCGGGCGAGATCCCCGAGTTCACGGGGGTGAGCGATCCGTACGAGGCGCCCGAGTCACCCGAGGTCGTCGTGAGCACCGAAAGCGAGTCCCCCGAGCAGAGTGCGGCCCGGGTGGTCGCGGCGCTCGAGGAGCGCGGCCTGCTGACGGGCGGACGCTGATGGACGGATTCGGAGGCAACCGCGGGGCCATCTGGTTCGTCGCGGTCCTCGGCGCGATCGCGGGCGTTCTCCTGATCCTCTGGGGCGTGCGCGGCTTCGTCGACGTGTTCGACGACATCCAGAACATCGACACCCCCGGCCCGGCGACCGTGACTCTGGAAGCCGGACCGAGCACGGTCTACTTCGACATGGACGCGAACCTCGAGCCGTCGCCCGGTCTGCTCGCGACCGGCCTCACCATCACGGCCCCCGACGGCTCGGTGCTGCCGACCGAGCCCAGCAGCATCGACATCAGCCTCCAGACACCGAGCCGCAACCTGGTGGCTGTTCTCGACTTCGAGGCGCCCGCTGACGGCGACTACCTGCTGGTCCTGGCGGACGCGGAGCGCTTCCCCCCGGGGCAGCTGGCCGTCGGACCGCGCCTCCTTCAAGCGAGCTGGCGCTCGCTGGTCGCGATCATCGTCGGCGTAGGGCTCGCGATCGGCGGGGTCATCGGCTTCTTCGTCTCGCTCCGCCGGAGCGCCCGCGGAACCGGGTCCAGCCCGGTGTCGACGCCGGAACCCCGGGGAGGCTGGGGCGGCAGCTCCGACTCCCGTTGGTGGGGCGGCGCGTCCGACGCCGCGGACGACTCCGAGGACGAGGCCATGTGGGGCGACGCCCAGCGCTGGAGCGATGAGTTCGAGGATGTCCCGTCGGCGCGCGGCTCCGGCCGCGACGACGGCCGGGAATCGGGGCGAACCGAAGGCGACGACACCCGGCGTCTTCCCGACGGCGGCGATGACCGCGACGATGGGCTGCCACCCCCACCGAAGTCGTTCTGAGACCGCGCGGCGGCAGCTGCCGACCGTCTCGGCCAGACTGCTGCGATGCCAATCGTCGACCTCCACTCGCACAGCACCGCCTCCGACGGCGGCCTGTCCCCCGCCCGGTTGGTCGAGAATGCCGCTGAAGCCGGCGTCACGACCCTGGCGCTGACGGACCACGACACGCTGGCGGGCATCGACGAGGCCCGGTCCGCCGCCGGGTCGCACGGCGTCCAGCTGATCGCCGGCCTCGAGCTCAGCGTGAAGGTGAAGCCCGGCTCGATGCATCTGCTGGCCTACTTCCCCGGAGACGGTGCGCCGCGCATCGAAGAGCATCTCGCCGAGGTGCGGCGCTTCCGCGTGATCCGCGCCGAGGAGATCGTCGACAGCCTCGCCGAGCTCGGCGTGCCCGTGGAGCTGGACGACGTCCTCGCTCGGGCCGACGGAGCCGTCGGCCGACCCCACATCGCCGAGGCGCTCGTGGCGGCGGGTCACGTCGCCGACGCCCGGGAGGCGTTCGCGCGCTGGATCGGCGACGGACGGCCCGCCGCGCGGCCGGCCGGCGGGCTGACGCCCGTAGAGGCCATCGCCCTCGTCCACGACGCCGGCGGTGCGGCCGTGCTCGCGCACCCGGCCTCGTTGGGGCTCGGGATGAAGAAACTCGGCGCTTTCGTCGCCCGACTCGCGGCCGCCGGACTCGACGGCATCGAGGTGTACCGGGCTGATCACGACGCAGAGAAGTTCACCCGCTACGGTGCGCTTGCCCGCGAGCTCGGCCTCGTCGCGACCGGTGGATCCGACTTCCACCAGCCGGACGGCTACGTCGGCCTCGGGCAGACAGGGGATCCTCCCCTGCCGCCGACCACCCCGGACCGCCTGCTGGAGGCGGCCACAAGGAGCGCCCCGAGAGCATGAGCACCACGATCACCGGACCCGAGGCAGAAGGCGTCCACTGGGACCTGTCGACGCTGGTCAGCGACGCCGAGACCGCACGGGCGCGCATCGAGACCGCGCTCCAGCAGACCAGGGCCTTCGAGGAGCGCTACCGCGGTACCGTCGCCGACCTGGACGGGCCGAGCCTGGCCGCTGCTCTGGCCGAGCTCGCCATCATCGACAACGAGCTGTCGCGCCTCTCGAGCTACGCCCACCTGCGCGAGTCGACGGCGGTCACCGACGAGGAGAACCGCGACCTGGTCGCCGTGACCGACCAGAAGATGATCGAGGCGATGAACGCCCTGCGGTTCTTCGAGCTGGAGTGGATCGCCCTCGACGAGCCGACCGCACGGTCCCTGTATGACGCCCCCGAGGTCGCCGGGGACCGCCACTACCTCGTGTCCGCCCGCCGCTACGCGCCGCACACACTGAGCGAACCGGAGGAGCGGATGCTCGCCGAGCGCGGGCCGGCGGCCGTCAGCGCCTGGCAGAC
Organism: Actinomycetes bacterium; assembly: GCA_024639225.1. Classification (GTDB taxonomy): domain Bacteria; phylum Actinomycetota; class Thermoleophilia; order Miltoncostaeales; family Miltoncostaeaceae; genus JAHEIS01. Next base: position 24,972 of record JAHEIS010000006.1, read on the forward strand.
CCTCTTCGGGCAGGTCACCTCCACGCTGGAGGTCCCGTTCGATGCCGGCGACGGCGAGGAGCCCCACACGATCGACCGCCTCCTCAGCCATGTCCGCTCGCCCGAGCGCAACCTGCGCCGGAGGTCCCTCGAGACGCTCTACACGGCGCTCGAGCCGCACACCCCCACCCTCGCCCACTCCTACGACACGCTCGTCGGCGACCGTCTGGCGATGGACCGCTTGCGCAACTACGCCGACCCGATGGACCCGACGCACCTGCGCAACGAGCTGCCGGGCGACGTCGTCGACCGGATGATGGAGGCGGTAGAGGGCCAGTACGGTCTCGCCCACCGCTGGTTCGCCGCCAAGGCGAAGATGATGGGCCTCGACAGGCTGGAGCTCTACGACCAGTACGCGCCGCTCGGCGCGCCGCGCGAGGTCCTCTATCCCGAGGCCCGTGGCCTGATCGACGCGTCCTTCCGCCGCTTCTCGGAGGAGATCGCCGACATCGCCGCCGGCTTCTTCGAGGAGGGCCGCATCGACGCCGAGCCCCGCGTGGGCAAGCGGGGCGGGGCCTTCTGCTCGTCGGTCGCCCAGGACGCCTCACCGTTCGTGCTGATGAACTACACCGACCGGATGGACGACGTCATGACCCTGGCCCACGAGCTGGGTCACGGCATGCACTTCACCCTTGCGGCGGGACGCCAGAGCGCCCTCTCGTTTCACACCGGTCTCGCGCTGGCCGAGGTGCCATCGACGTTCGCCGAGCTGCTCGCCTTCGACCTGCTCATGGGGCATGAGAAGGACGCGGACACCCGGGCGGCGCTCATCGCCGAGCGAGTCGAGGGGTCGTTTGCGACGGTGTTCCGCCAGACGGTGCTGGCCCGCTACGAGCAGAGGGCGTACGCGCTCCGCGCCGAGGGCACGACCCTCAACGCGGACCGCCTGGCGGAGATCTGGATCACTGAGAACGCGAAGTACTACGGCGACAGCGTTCGCGTGCCCGAGGGCTACCGCTACGGGTGGTCGTACATCCCGCACTTCATCTCGACGCGCTTCTACACCTACGCATACGTCTTCGCTCACCTGACCACGCTCGCGCTGTACGCCCAGTACCGCGAGCAGGGCGAGGACTTCACCCCGCGCTACATCGACTTCCTCGCCGCGGGCGGTTCTGCCGCCCCGGCCGACCTGCTGCGCCCGCTGGGCGTCGACCTCGACGACCCGGACGTGTGGGAGCCGGGGTTCGCCGAGATGGAGCGGATGATCGAACGCGCGGAGGCCGGCTGACGCCGACCCGCCGCGAAGTCACGCGACCGGAGCGCGCCGGTCGCGCAGGGTTCAGGCGCCCTTCTTGGAGGCCTTGAGCGGGTTCAGCGCCCGCTGAACCTTCTCGGGCAGGTTGTCCACCGGGTAGAGCTGGTGGTCGACCATGTCGCCGTGGCGCCCCTCGCGCAGGGCGACGGCTTCTGGCTCGCTCCAGAGGCTGACGACGCGGTAGCCGCTGTCGGTGAGAAAGACGCGGGCCGTCGCCGGGTCGCCCGTGGGAATCGCCGGGGCCTCGTCGGCCGGCCCGTCCTCCGCTGCCTCGGCGGCGGGCACCTCCTCAGCAGCAGGCTCCTCGGCCGCTTCGGCAGCGGGCTCCTCATCGGCGGCCGGCTTCTCTGCGGGGGCTTCCTCGACCTCGGCGGCCGCCTGCTCCTCCGCGGTCTCCTCGGCAGGGGTCTGGTCGGCCGTCGTCTCGTCGCTCATGTCTCTCCTGGGGCGGTTTGCGCGCGGCGGGAAGTGTAGCGGCCGCGCGACCGGAGAGGGTCAGCGATCGAGGCTGCGGCGACCGCGAAGACGGTTGAAGTTCTCCATGGCCCGCTCAAAGCCGATCGCGCTCGGGTCCAGGAGGGCCCGGGTCCGCCAGAGGCGGTACTCGGCGAAGTACCCCGGACCGACGCCGACGACGCTCGCGATGCGCTCGATCTGCTCGGGCGTGGCGGCGGCACCCTGGCCGGAGCAGATCTGGTGTAGGCGGCTGCGACCGATTGTCAGCCCCTCGGCACGCAGCAGCGAACCCAGGTGCTTGCGGGTCAGGTTGCGACGCTCGAGAAGATCCGCCAGGGCTTCCGGCAGAGGCGACTCGCTGAATTCCGGGATCGGTTCGGGGTCTCGGGCTAGTCGCTGGGTCTCGGGCATCAGGTACGCGAAGCCTACGTGACGACTGTCTCGCACTCCAGCAGAATCTGCCGAGGTGCATACGATCCGGAGGATGACGGAGGTTTCCCGCACACCGCTGCCGTCGGCCGTCGCCCGGTTCGATCCGGTCGAGGCCCGCGTGGAGATCGCCGGGCGGACCTGGAGCATCCTCCATCCACCCGACGCCGAGGAGTTGATCGACGAGGAGGCCTACGCTCATGATGAGCGCCTCCCCTACTGGGCGGATCTCTGGCCGAGCGCCCTGGTCCTGGCCGCGGAGATCGCTGCCCGCTGGCCCGCCGGCCGCACGCTGCTGGAGCTCGGCTGCGGCATCGGCCTACCGGCGATCGTCGCCGCCGGCTGCGGCGCCCGGGTGCTGGCCAGCGACTGGTACCCCGAGGCCCTCGTCTTCGCCGAGCACAACGCCGCCCGGGCCGGTGTGGAGATCGAAACGCTGGCGGCCGACTGGTCGGCCCCGCCGCCACAGCTGCTGGCGGCGGGGCCCTTCGACCTGATCATGGGCGCTGACATCCTCTACGAGGACCGCAACGGCGACGCGCTCAGCCGCCTGCTGCCCGATCTGATCGCCTCGGACGGCGAGGTAATCGTGACGGACCCCCGCCGGCCGAACGTGACGGCCCTGGTCGACCCCCTGACGGCGGCGGGCTGGGAGCACCGACGCGAAGATCGCGAGAACCCGGGCCGGATCGACGAGGCCGGACACGTCATCCACATCCACCGCCTCCGGCCGCCAACCGAGTGCTGATCGCCGCCTGGGCTCCCGCCCGACGGGACCGGCCGAAGAACTGACCCCGTCGCGCTTGAGCGACCCCCGCCATGGTCGATACGCTCTTGGCACGATCCTCGGTAGCTCAATGGCAGAGCATCCGGCTGTTAACCGGAGGGTTGCTGGTTCGAGTCCAGCCCGAGGAGCTCATTCTTCCCTGTGCAGAACCTTTTCTGTCGGCACGACACTCGATGTCGACAGCACTCATGGCGACAGCGGGCATCGCGACCCTCTACGTCGTGGACCAGCACGTCTACCAGCGCCTCCTTCAGACGGCCTTCGACGTCGGGCTCAGGACGGAGCAACTCGGGTCGAGACTCCCGCTCATCCGGACCCTGATGGTTCTCTCTGCATCAGGATCGGGTATGGCGCGTCGACTCCGATTCTTCTATCTGATTCCGATGACCGCCCCGGCCGAGCAATCAGCGTCGGCTGGGATTCGGGGCCCTTTCTGAAGCTAGCCACTCGCCACCCTGATTCGAAGAGATTGAGGATTGGTGACGTGGACACTCGGCGAGGGGCACAACGCCCGTGGCCGTGTCTCTGGGCATGGATTACCAGGGTGGCGAGTGGAAGAAGGAGGAGAAGGAGCAGAAGGAGCACGAGGCGAAGCTGTTCTCGGCGCGGGCCGATCAGACCTCTGGGGGCTGACCGCTCGGCACCGGAAGCGAGTCTTGGTCGCGGTGACGGGCCAGTCGGGCGATCCCGTCCGCAGTCGTGTTGCATTTCCTGCGTGGGATTCACACTCGTCCAGCTTAGATTCCCTGAGGGGCCTCCAACGCTGGAGAATGTCGCGCAGCGCTTCGGCTTGGAACGCCGCGACGTGGACGAAGCGTACGGCGTGATTCCAACTGATCCCGACGCAGGTCTTTATGCAGTTCGAATCGATGAGAGTGCCGCTTCGCGCGTCAGTGCGCTGCTCGACAAGTCTGGGGCAGGGCCGGACGAGGGGGTCTTTGGAGACGCCCGAATTGAACCCCTGAGCGACGGCCCCACCTCTGACGCCGAGGGCCCGCCGCCCACCGGCCCATGCCGGGGCAGCCAGTCCCCACGCGGCTGATAGCTGTCGGGGTCGAATAGTCGAGTGCAGAGGCAGTAGACGACCAAGTCCGTGTCGCCCGTGTCTTTGACGCGCTGAGCGACTCCTGCCGGGATCAGCCCGACGCTCCCCGTGCCGATGGGGATGGAATCAGCCGACTCCCCCAACTCGAGCTATCCAACAGCGCTCCTCCGCAAGGAGCTCGGTGGGTTCCTCAGCACCGACCACGTCCGCACTCGGTATTCCTTTCACCGTCTTCTCCTCCTTGGCTGCCGAGCCACCTCAGACCGACACACGCCCAGGGAGGCTCACCCAGACCAGTTCGGTCTCTGGCGAAACCCTGTGGCACCCGAGGTTCATAGCTTCAGTGACGTGTCGTTCCGGTTCGAGGTCATTGAGGCAGAGGAGCGGGAGGCGGCAGCGCCCGCCCAGTGACGTCGCTTCGAGTCGACTGACGGGGCGGCTCGGAGCCGGTCGGGGACCGCAAGAAGGAGAAGACGGGACGAAAGCGCAGATCGCACACGTGGGGACTTGCGGCCGACTATGGCCTCGGCGCACTATGAGCACGTGTCAGTCGCGCTGAGCGCAACTGATCCGCGAGCACGCCCCCATGAACGCCTCGACCCTCGGAGGTCCCCATGTCGCCGACGCCGATGATCGTGGAGATGAAACACAACAAGGAGCTTGCTGCGGCGGCCGACATGGCCGCGCAAGGGCTTGGCCCAACGCCGCCTGCGGACTTCGCGGAGGCGACGGTAGACCCATCGTTTCCGCCCGTCCAACTCCCCAGGCTCGACCCCAGAGAAACGGCGACGAGGGATCCGTATGACCTCTCGCCACAAATCGACATCAACCCAACCGCGGAGGACTCAACGTACGTCGTCCGGGTTCACATGGACGGTGATCCCGAAGCGGCGTGCGAGAAGCTCAACAAGCGCAGAAACGTCGTGAACGTCTTCGCCGATCCCGTCATCAAACCGACTCAGGTCTGTCCTGACAGCCCGCCCGTAGGGACCGACAAGGACGTCGAGGACCTTCTCGGGGTCAAGAAGCTGTGGGCCATTGGTGCGACAGGCGAGGGAGTACTCGTGGCGATCGTCGACAGCGGCATCAATCTCGAGTACCTCCGGTCCAGAGGGAAAGACCCCGGTTTCGACCAAGCTCGGAGCTGGGTCCCCGATACGACCCTGACGCCGGGCGAGCTACCGGTAGGCCACGGGACGATGTGCGCCTACGACGCGTGCATCGCAGCTCCGAAGTGCACCCTGCTGGACATCGCTGTCCTCCAGTCGAGCACGGGGACGATGGGCGGTCTGCTCTCGGACGCCGTGCGTGCCTACGGACACCTCCTCAACCTGATGATGCAGGAACACCGCCCCGGCGATCTGCGATCAATGGTCGTGAGTAACTCGTGGGGGATGTTCCACCCCAGCTGGGACCTTCCGGTTGGTCACGACGGCAACTACAGCGACAATCCGAACCACCCCTTCAATCGCATCGTGGCCACTCTTGAGCGCGCGGGTGCTGACATCCTGTTCGCGGCTGGCAATTGCGGGCCCGAGTGCCCTGACTCCCGCTGCCGAGGTGCAACTGTCAACGCGATCTACGGCGCCAACGGCCACCCCGCAGTTACCTGCGTAGCCGGCGTCGACGTCGAGAAAACGCGTGTGGGCTATTCGAGCGTTGGCCCGGGCCGCCTTGAGGAGCGAAAACCCGACATCAGCGGATACACCCACTTCCGGGGCTCAGGCGTTTACCACGCCGATGGAGGGACATCGGCCGCCACCCCGGTAGTCGCTGGGGTTCTCGCGGCTGCGAGAAGTCAGTTCCCTCTCCGTTCGAACGAACCTGCGACGTCTCCCGTCGCGATGAGAAGCCTGCTCACGACGACGGCGCTCGACCTGGGTCCTAGCGGATATGACTTCCTGCACGGCTACGGGATCGCGGATGCTGAAGGGATCGCAACTCGACTTGGGTTGGATGAGCCGGATCCGTGCGAGGCACACCCGTGGCTGTGCATCGACCTCACGGAGCCCTTCGACATATGCGAGGCGGCGCCATGGCTATGCGAGGGACGTTGGCCGCCCTCGTCCGGTCCCCCGTGCCGCTGTCTTGAGGTGGGCGACACCGTGCCACCGATGCCGAATAGCTCAGGCGCGATTCGGCAGCTACCCCCGAAGGCGTACGCCGCCCTGCGCCACTATCTCGCCGGCGCTGACGCCCGCAGACGCTGGGTCGCAATGCGCGAGACCCGGGAAAGAGGGGAAACGAAAGCCTGAGCGACATCACACCGAGGCTCTGGCGGCCAAGTGCATGTCTGAGGGGCACCATCGACGCGCGAGTCAGCGCGCTATCCAGGCGATCTCGCGGGAACCGTTGCGCGAAACGTCCAATCGCCTGCTCATGGACGACCAGTTTGCGGAAGGGAATCTGTCGTCGGTCCTGTCCACAGGCGTTTCGTCCGACGTGGGGAATGCTGGGATCCAAGGGCGGACCAGCGCCGAGGCGCCGCATTCCCGCCCCCGTGCGAGACCCCGGGACAACAGTCGCTCTCAGTTGGTGAACTTCCTGAATTCCCCCGACCCCGACCAGTCCTCAACGGGCAGGCGATAGCGGCGACACCAGTTCGGGTGCTCGCTGGCCGTTCCGGGCAGGTTGGCCTGCTCCACATCGCCGAGCAGATCCTCCAGCTGGACGACCGCGAGCTGTGACCGCGACCCAAGGATCAGTCGATGTATCGCTCGGCGGAGATCCTCGGGAGCCGGGTCGCCCTCCTCCCCGATGAGGCCCTCGGCTCGCAGGCGGTCCACCAGCAGGTGCCGATCCCGCTCACGTTCAGCGACAAGACGCTCGCGCGTCTCCTCATCCGGGAAGAGGCTGAGGCGCTCGCGGTGGGCCAGGTCGCGCCCGCCCCAGAAGCCGGCGATCGTCGGCAGGTCGTGGGTGCTTGCGGTCGCAAGGGCCTGCTCGGGCCAGTCTCCGGGCGGGCGGAAGACGCCGTCGCCGTCCCAGTCCTTCTCGAACCAGAGCACGCGATAGGAGAGGACGCCGCGCCCGGCGAGCGCGTCTCGGATCTCGTCGGGCACGGTGCCGAGGTCCTCGCCGATCACGACGCAGTCGGCGCGCGATGACTCCAGGCAGACCACCGCGAGCATCTCGTCGAAGGGGTAGTCGACGTAGGCGCCGTCGATCGGCGCCGCTCCCTCGGGGATCCAGAACGCCCGCCGCAGGCCCATGACGTGATCGATCCGAATCGCGCCGAGGTGACGCATCGTCGCGCGCAGGACGTCGGCAAAGTGGCGCACCTCAGCGCGCGTGAGCGGATCCGGCACCAGGGGGGCCAGACCCCAGTCCTGGCCCCTCGGGCTGAAGTCATCGGGAGGCGCGCCGAGTGAGGCACCCCGGGCATGGGCATCCGGCGCGGACCAGACCTCCGCCCCGCCTCCGGCGCTGCCGAGGGCGAGATCGCCGTAGAGGCCGATCGCCATGCCCATCGCGCGGGCGCGGGCCGCCACGCCCGCGAGCTGCTGGTCCGCAAGCCACTGCAGGAAAACGTGGAAGCCGACGCGCGAGGTCTCCTCCTCGGCGAAGGCCTGGACGGCGTCCGACTCCGGATCGCGCAGCTCAGCGGGCCAGGTGGCGGGGTCCGAACCGGCCGCTGACTCGCGCAGCGCACAGAAGATCGCAGCGCGCTTCAGGTCCTCTCCCCCGCACTCGCGGAACGCCGCGAGTTCGCTCGCCCGATCCGCGGTGGCGACCGACCCGAAGTCGGTCCAGGCCCGCTCGAGCACCGCGCGCTTGAGGGCCGCCACCCCCGCGTGGTCGACCGCCTCAAGCGCCCGGAGGCGCCGACGCTCAGCGGCGAACGAACCGCCGGACATGAGGCTCTGAGCAGCCGGACTGGCGATGACCTCGGGCACGGCGTCGACGTCGATGTACCAGGGGTTGAGCAACAGCCGGCTCGAGGGGCTGTAGGGACTCGCCTGCGCGGGATCATCCGGGAAGAGCAGGTGGAGCGGGTTGATGCCCACCAGGTCCGCGCCCATTCCGGCGAGCGCCTCGACCGCGACGCCGAGACAGCCGAAGTCGCCGATGCCCCAGTCGCGGGCGCCGCGGAGGCCGTAGAGCTGGATGGCCAGCCCCCAGACCCGCCTCTCGGTCTCCGGGACCGGGGGGCAGCGCTCAGGGGCCACCATCACCGTCGACGTCTCCGAATCGGCGCCGGAGGGCGTCACGGTCAACTCGAGGTAGCCGGGCACCGCGATCGCGGGCAGCTCCCAGCGGTAGCGCAGGAGACCTCCCGGTCCGTCGGCGTCCCAGTCGAGGTCCGCCGGCCGGAACTCGCCGTCGACACTCAGGCCGTCGCCGATCAGCTCCCAGCGGTGGGCTTCCTCGAGCCGCTCGCGCCGAGTGACGATCGTCAGCGCGATCTCCTTTCCGACGCGTGCGGCCACGGCGGCCGGGATCATCCTCTGCCATGTGGGCGCGACGCTCCCGAGTGTCGGATCGACGTCCATCGCGCGCAGCAGTCGCTCGTCGGTCTCGGACGGGATCATGTGATGGGTGCCCCAGATGTCCCAGTAGCCACCCGCGATGCCGTGGGCGGCGGCGCGGTCGCGAATGCTCGGCTCGCTCACCCGCCCGGCTCCGACGCGGTGAAGATCGCCAGACTCCACGGCACGGCATCCCAGCGGCCGTCCGCCCCGGCCTCGCCGCCGGTGAGAATGGCCGGCTCCCACGACGCCCCGCTCGTGGGCAGGCGGAAGCTTCGGCCCGCGGCGTCGGCGTTGACGCAGATGAGAACCGCCGGCCCTGCGCCGGGCTCCGGCGCCACCCGCATCGCCAGCGCCCGTCGCTCGGGCTCCTCCCACTGCCCGGGGGTCATCTCCTCGCCCTCCTCGGAGAACCAGGCCAGCCGCGCGTCGTCGTGCAGAAACTCCTCGCCCCCCAGTGCCGGCTGGGCGCGGCGGAGGGCGATCAGCTCTGCGGTGAACTCGGCCAGATCGTGGTCTGCACCCTCCCAGTCGACCCAGGAGATCTCGTTGTCCTGGCAGTAGGCGTTGTTGTTGCCGGCCTGGGTGCGGCCGAACTCGTCGCCGGCGAGCAGCATCGGCACCCCACGGGCGGTCAGCAGAGACGCCAGGAGATTGCGCTGCTGGCGGGCGCGGATCGCCGCGATCTCCGGGTCGTCCGTCGGCCCCTCGACCCCGTGGTTCGCGCTGTGGTTGGCCGAGTGGCCGTCCCGGTTGTCCTCGCCGTTGGCCTCGTTGTGGCGCTCGTCATAGGAGACGAGATCACGGAGCGTGAAGCCGTCGTGGGCGGTGACGAAGTTGATGCTCGCGCTGGCCGGCCGGCCGGATGCCTCGAAGATCTCTGCCGAGCCGGCCATGGCCCGGGCGAACCCGCCGAGGGTGCCGGCCTCACCGGTCCAGAAGCGGCGCACGCTGTCGCGGAAGCGATCGTTCCACTCCGACCACCCGGCCGGGAAGCCACCGAGCTGGTATCCGCCCGGCCCGACGTCCCACGGCTCGGCGATCAGGGTCCGCCCCGAGAGAGTCTCGTCCTCGGCCATCTCGCGGAAGGCGGTGGCCGCGGGATCGAACCCCGACGGGCCGCGTCCGAGCACGCTCGCCAGGTCGAAGCGGAAGCCGTCGACCCCCATCTCCGCCCAGCGTCGCAGGCTGTCGAGCATCAGCCGGCGGGCGGGCTCTCGCGAGAAGTCGAGCGCGTTGCCCGTACCTGTCGGGTTGCCATAGAGGGAGGGGTCGTCGGGATCGAGACCGTAGTAGGAGGCGTTGTCGATGCCCCGCAGGCTCAGGGTCGGTCCCAGCTCGCTGCCCTCGGCGGTGTGGTTGTAGACGACGTCGAGGATCACCTCGAGTCCCGCCGCGTGGAGCGCGTCGACCGTCGCGACGACCTCATCGGGGTCGTTGCCGGCGAGATAGCGCGCGTGCGGAGCATGAAAGGCCAGCGTGTTGTAGCCCCAGTAGTTGCCGAGGCCCATCCGAGCGAGAAAGGACTCTGTCGCGAACGCCTGGACCGGGAGAAGCTCGACGGCGGTCACGCCCAGGTGACGGAGGTGATCGACCACAGCGGGATCCGCCAGGCCGGACACGGTCCCCCGCGACTCGTGTCTGACCCCGGGATGGAGCATGGTGAGGCCGCGCACGTGCGCCTCGTAGATGACGGCGTCGGCGGGGGGCACGTCCGGCCGCTCGACCAGCGGGCGGGCGGGCGGCCCGAGGACGACGCACTTCGGCACGTACGGCGCGCTGTCGCGTAGGTCGAAGCTCAGATGGCCCCGCTCATCGCCGACCCGGTACCCACAGAGGGCGTCGACGGGATTGACCTCGCCCCGCAAGAGACGCGCGTAGGGGTCGATGAGCAGCTTGTGATGGTTGAACCGATGCCCCCGCTGGGGGGCATAGGGTCCGTAGACCCGATAGCCGTAGAGCGTGCCGGGGCCGATGCCGGGAACTCGCCCGCTCCAGTTGCCGTCATCATCGACGCCCAGCGCGACGCGCGAGACCTCGCGGCGGCCCGCCGGGTCGAACAGACAGACCTCCACCGCCTCGGCGTGCGCCGAGAACAGCGAGAAGGCGACGCCGCCTCCGTCCCAGGTCGCGCCGGGCCCGACCCCCGCCGCCGGGTCGACCGGCTCAGCCCTGGGCGGCGACGGTGAGCGGCTCAAGACCCCAGATGTCCTCGTTGTACTGGCGGACGCTCCGGTCGGAGCTGAAGGGTCCGCTCGCCGCCGTGTTGGCGATGCTCATCCGGACCCAGCGCTCGGGGTGGGCGTAGGCCTCACCGGCTCGCGCCTGGGCCTCGGCGAGGGGGCCGAACCCGGCCGCCGTCATCCAGGGATCGCCCGGAGCGAGCACGCTCGCGATCAGGCCGTCGAAGATCCCGGGCTCGAACTGGTTGAAGTGGCCGCTGCGCAACAGGGCGATCACCCCCTCGAGGTCGGGGTCCGCGGCCACGATCGACGCCGGGTCGTAGTCCGCCCGGGCGGCCGCGACCTCGTCGGCCGCGAGGCCGAAGAGGAAGAAGTTCTCCTCGCCGACGGCCTCGAGGATCTCGAGGTTCGCGCCGTCGAGGGTGCCGACGGTCACGGCACCGTTCAGCATGAACTTCATGTTGCCAGTGCCCGACGCCTCCTTGCCGGCGGTCGAGATCTGCTCGGAGAGGTCGGCGGCCGGGCAGATGATCTCCATCCTCGAAACGCTGTAGTTGGGAAGGAAGACCACCCGCAGCACGCCGATTGTGGCGGGGTCGCGGTTGACGACGGCGGCGACGTTGTTCGCCAGCTTGATGATCTGCTTGGCGACGTGGTAGCCGGGCGCCGCCTTGCCGCCGATGAGGATCGTGCGGGGGGTGATCTCCTCGCCGGCGCGGACCCTCCGGTAGAGGTGGATCGCGTGCAGGACGTTCATCAGCTGGCGCTTGTACTCGTGGATCCGCTTCACCTGGACGTCGAGCAGCACGGAGGTGTCGATCCGCACGCCTGTGGAGTCGGCGATCAGGCGGGCGGCACGCTCCTTGTTGGCGCGCTTGACCGCCGCCCAACGCTCGCGGAAGGCGGGATCCTCCGCGTGGGGCGCCAGTTCGGACAGGTGCTCGAGGTCGGTCAGCCACCCCTCGCCGATCGTCTCGGAGATCAGCTCGGCCAGTGCCGGGTTGCACGCGGCCAGCCAGCGACGTTGGGTGACACCGTTGGTCTTGTTGTTGAAACGCTCGGGCCAGAGGTCGTGGAAGTCCTTCAGCACCTCGGTGCGCACGAGCTCGGAATGCAGCTCGGCGACGCCGTTCACCGAGAAGCTGCCGACCACGGCCAGGTGGGCCATCCGGACCATCTGGGGGTCGCCTTCGGCGATCAGCGACATGCGCTGAAGGCGCCCGGTGCCCCCGGGCCATCGGCGCGCCACCTCGCTGAGAAAGCGCGCGTTGATCTCGTAGATGATCTCGAGGATCCTCGGCAGCAGGCGCTCAAACATCGGCACCGGCCACGTCTCGAGGGCCTCGGGCAACAGGGTGTGATTGGTGTAAGCGACGCAGCTCGAGGTCACCTCCCAGGCCCGGTCCCAGTCGTAGCCGCATTCGTCCATCAGCAGGCGCATGAGCTCCGGCACGGCGACGGCCGGATGCGTGTCGTTGAGCTGGAAGCGGTGCGTGTCGGCGAAGTTGCTCATGTCCGAGCCGTTGCTGGCCCGCCAGCGGCGAAGGCAGTCGGCGAGGCTCGCCGCGACCAGGAAGTACTGCTGACGCAGGCGCAGCTCCTTGCCCTGCTGATTGTCGTCGTTGGGGTAGAGCACCGCGGTGATGTTCTCGGCGTCGTGACGATGGGCGACGGCCTCGGCGAAGCTGCCCGAGTTGAACGCCGTGAGGTTGAATCTCTGAGTCGCCCGCGCCGACCAGAGGCGGAGGGTGTTCACGACACCGTTGCGATAGCCGGGAATCGGAACGTCGTAGGGCATCGCGAGGACGTCCTCGGTGTCGACCCACTCGACCCGCAGCTGCCCCGCGGCGGAGACCCGGTGCTCGGCGCGCCCGCCGAAACGCACGATCTGACGGAACTCGGGACGGGCGAGCTCCCAGGGGTACCCCTCAGCCAGCCAGCCGTCCGGTTCCTCGACCTGGTACCCGTCGCGGATCCGCTGGCGGAAGAGGCCGTACTCGTAACGCAGGCCGTAGCCGGTGACCGGCAGGGCGAGGGTGGCGCAGCTGTCGAGGTAGCAGGCGGCGAGGCGGCCGAGACCACCGTTGCCCAGCCCCGCGTCCTCCTCGCGGCCGACGACCTCCTCCAGGTCCAGCCCGACCATGTCCAGGGCCTCGGCGACCTCGTCGTCAATCCCCATGTTGAGGGCGGCGTTGCGGAGGATCCGCCCGAGCAGGTATTCGAGCGAGAAGTAGAAGGTACGGCGCACACCGTTCTGGGTCTTCTGCTGGCGTGTCTCGTTCCAGCGCTGGATCAGGCGGGCCCGGAGCGTCAGGGCGAGAGCCTGATAGGCGTAGTCCGGGAGCGGGACCTCAAATGGATGACCGAGCTCGTGCCCGATGATCCGGCGATAGTCCCCGGCGATGCTCGCGGCATCCGTGCCCAGCCTCGGGACCTCAGGCTTGTCCGGCATCCGGCCCTCCGTTGTTCCGTTGGTGTTCGAGGTAGATCGTCGCGAGTGGCGGGACGGTGAGGGTGAGCGAGTGCTCGAAGCCACCCACGGGCAGATCGTCCGTCTCCACCGATCCGCCGTTGCCGGTCCCACTCCCGGAGTAGCACTCGGCATCGGTGTTGAGCAGCTCGCGCCAGAGGCCGGCGGCGGGAACGCCGACCCGGTACGCGTGGCGGGGTACCGGCGTGAAGTTGCTGACGGCGATCACGACGTCCAACGGGTCCCGGCCGAAGCGCAGCATCGCGATCACGCTCGCCGCGGCGTCGTCACAGGACGACCAGGCGAAGCCGGCCGGATCGGTGTCCCGGTGACCGAGGGCCGGATGCTCCCGATGGAGCCGATTGAGATCCCGGACCAGGGTCTGCACGCCGGAGTGCACCGGGTACTCCAGCAGGTGCCACTCGACGCCGCGCTCGTGGCTCCACTCCTGGTACTGCGCGATCTCGGCGCCCATGAAGAGCAGCTTCTTGCCCGGGTGGGCGAACATGTAGCCGTAGTAGGCGCGCAGGTTCGCGAACCGCTGCCATTCGTCTCCGGGCATCCGCCCGAGCAGCGAGCCCTTGCCGTGGACGACCTCGTCGTGCGACAGGGGAAGGATGAAGTTCTCATCCCACGCGTAGAGCAGGCTGAACGTGAGAGCGCCCTGGTGATGGACCCGGTGCACCGGGTCCTCGGACATGTAGGAGAGGGTGTCATTCATCCACCCCATGTTCCACTTCTGGCTAAAGCCGAGGCCGCCGTGATCGACCGGGCGCGAGACCGCCGGCCACGCCGTGGACTCCTCGGCAATCGTCCGGCCGCCCGCCGCGTGGACCGCGGTGTTGACGCGGCGCAGGAGATCAACGGCCTCGAGATCCTCGTTGCCGCCGTGACGGTTCGGAATCCACTCCCCCTCCTTGCGGGAGTAGTCGAGGTAGAGCATCGACGCCACCGCGTCGACGCGCAGTGCGTCGAGGTGGAACTCGTTGATCCAGAAGAGCGCCGACGAAAGCAGGTAGTTGCCGACCTCGGCGCGGCCGTAGTTGAAGGCGAGCGTGCCCCAGTCGGGGTGGTCGGCCCGCCGGGCGTCGGCGTGCTCGTAGAGCTGGGTGCCGTCGAAGCGCACCAAGCCGTGCTCGTCGCGGGGAAAGTGGGCGGGCACCCAATCGAGTATCACGCCGATGCCCGCGTCGTGGAACGTGTCGACCAACACACGGAAATCGTCGGGCGCGCCGTGGCGGGCCGTCGGCGCGAAGAGGCCGATCGGCTGGTAGCCCCACGAGCCCTCGAAGGGGTACTCGGTCATGGGCATCAGCTCGACGTGGGTGAAGCCCATGTCGCGAACGTATGGCACGAGGTGCTCGGCGAGGTCGGTGTAGCTGAGCGGAGCGCCGGTCTCGTCCCGGCGCCACGAACCCGAGTGGACCTCGTAGACGGACATCGGCGCGTCGACATCGTAGGGACGGCGGCGCATCCACTCATCGTCCGCCCAGACGTGGCGGGCCTCGTGCACGATGCAGGCCGTCCCCGGGGCCAGCTCGCATCGTCGGGCCCAGGGGTCGGATTTCAACGGCAGGAGGTGGCCGTCGGAGCCGATCAGCTCGAACTTGTAGAGCTCGCCGGCTCCGATCTCGGGAACGAAGATCTCCCAGATTCCACTCGAGGGGTGGCGCCGCATCGGGTGGACCCGCCCGTCCCAACGGTTGAAGCCGCCGACGACGCTGACCC
>JAHEIS010000083.1 GCA_024639225.1 Actinomycetes bacterium
GCCTTCGCGGTGAGGTCGGTGGCCGGCACGACACGGGTTCGCGGATGAGTGGCCGCGGAGGGCCGGACCCCAATGCGCCTCCGGGGCGCGGCCTGCTGGGGCGGATTTCGCTCAGGCTCGCCGTCGAGCGGTTCCGTCAGAGCCTGTTCTTTCTGCCGGCGTTGTTCATCCTCGCCGCCGTGGCGCTCGCCCTCGGCACCGTCTGGATCGATGGCCAGATCCCCGGCGACAGCCTGCCCGAGCCACTCACCACGACGGTCGAGAGCTCCCGGTCGATCCTGAGCGCGATTGCGGCAGGGACGATCACGGCGGCGTCGGTGGTGCTGTCGCTCACCCTCGTCGCCGTCCAGCTCAGTTCCGGCCAGCACTCGCCCCGGGTCCTGCGCAACTTCATCGGCGACCGGTTCCAGCAAGTGGCGATCGGAGTCGTCCTCGGGACGTTCGTCTACTGCGTCCTGATCCTGCGCGCCGTGCGTGCGCCGCTCGAGGACACGGGGGACCCGATCATCCCCAACATCTCGATAATCGTCGCGATCGTGTTGGGCATCGGTGCCCTTCTCGCTGTCCTGGCCTCCGTCGATCACACGGCGAGCGGTCTCAAGGTCGAGTCGATCGCCCGGCAGGTGACGGACGAAACCCTCAAGGTCATCGATGACCGGTTCCCGATTCGGCAGGCCGACGACGCCCCGACGCCGGCGCCGCAGGATCCGGGCACGGCGGTCGCACGCGTCTCTCCTCCCGACGGCGAAGAGCACATCGTTCGCTCTCCGACGACCGGCTGGATACGCCAGATGGACGGCGACGCGTTGCTCCGGGCCATCCCGGCGGGTGCCACGATCGAGAGCCGCGTCAGCGTGGGGGCGTACGTCATGGACGGCCTGCCGCTCTTCGCGGTGTCGGGTGTCGGCGATCTGGACGACGAGGAGCGCGCCGACCTCGACCGGGCGGTCTGCCAGGCGGTCGACGCCGGCAACGAGCGGACGATGCAACAGGATCTCGACTTCGGGATCCTGCGCCTTCAGGACATCGGACTGCGCGCACTGTCCCCCGGGGTCAACGATCCCGGCACCGCGGTCGAGATCATCGCTCGCATCGGCACGGTCCTCCGCGATCTCATCGGGCGCGATCTGGTCGGCGAGAAGCCGGGACCGGACGGGCGCAGGCTGACGACCTATCGGCCTCCTGACTACGGCGGCTACCTGCGGGCGGCTCTCGACCAGATGCGTGAATCGGCCGGTGGCCAGGTCGCGGTCTACGAGGCGATGCTCCGGACTCTCGGTCACCTTCGCGAGTGTGCGGAGCGCGAGGGCGACGAGGACGCCCTCGCCGCGATCGCCGCCAGCGCGAAGGACGTCCTGTCATGTGCCTTGGACAACGCACCCCTCGAGCGTGATCGCGAGCGCCTCAACGAGATCGCCGAGAGAAGCGGATTCCTCGCCTCATGAAAAGCTGAACCGCGTCGATCGTGGCCGCCGTTGCGGGTAATTCCCGCACCGGGTCCCGTTCTCCGGTTGCGGCGGGGCGGGACGCGGGGAGCGAAACGGGGCGAACCATCGCCGGTGCTGCTCCGATCTACGGTGGAGCGCCGACGCGCGCTCACCGAGGCGACGGCTAGGTCGGATCCCCGGCCTCTGTCGGCACGACGTCGGCCGTCGCCACCTCGACCCGACCCCCGCCCTTCTGCTTGGCCCGGTACATTGCCGCGTCGGCCGCGCGGAGGACGGCGTCGGGGTCGTCGCTGATCTCTCCGGAGAGGGCCATGCCGATGCTCGCCCGGACCGGGAGTGTCTTCCCCCCGAAGTAGACGGGCTCGGCGAGCAGACGCTCAATTTTCAGACACGCCGCCGCGCCCCCGTCGAGGACGTTCTCGCAGAGGACGCAGAACTCGTCACCGGCGAAGCGAGCGACGGTGTCATTGCCGCGGAAAGCCTGGGTCAGGCGTTGGCTTATGCTGACAAGCAACTCATCGCCGGCCTGGTGCCCCAAGGTGTCGTTGATCTCCTTGAACCCGTCCAGATCGATGAAGAAGAGGGCGGAGACCTCCTTCGTCCGCTTCGCCCGCGCGACCGATCGGGACAGGTGGCGTGTGATCACGGCGCGGTTCAGCAGCCCGGTCAGCGCGTCCCGTTCCGCGTCACGCTCAGACTGCTCGCGTCGGTCCTCGCTGAGCTTGATCCGTCCGTTGAGGCTGGCGTTCTCGGACAGGAGGCGGGCATTCTGTCGCGCGCGTCGCCGGACCGCGACGGCCGCCCCGACGAGGCCGAGCATGAGCACGACGGCCATCACGCCGAGCAGAATCGCGAGCACCGGGGGCCCGATATCGTCGCGGACGACAACCGTCAGGGTGGAGTCGCCCAACTCGAGCGGACGCTCGGAGCGGGCGCTCGGCGTGCTGTCGGATCCGGCAGACGAGTAGACGAGTGCGCCGGCGTCCGGAGCCCCCAGCCAGATCTGGCCGATCCCGGATGCTCCCTCGATGGGCGGGCTGATGGATGCGTCGGGGAGTGGGACCTCCATCACGGCGGCGATGCTCCCGGCCCCCGAGCGCTCTTTGATCGCGTAGAGGATCCGGTCGCTGCGTCCCGGGACCGCGCTCAGCGTGAGCCCTCGCCCGGGCCGCACCCGCCCCGCCGCCCGGCGCGCCGCGGCGCGCGACTGCGGCGCTCCACCGGAGGCGATCCGCGTCAGCGCCCCGGCGCTGACGGTCCAGACCGACACACCCCGGGGGTCGTCGTCCGGCACCGGCCCCCGGATCTCGTCGTCGACGAGCGCAGGGGCGCCGCGGGCGACTCCGAGCAGATAGCGCAGGTCGGATTCCTGGTCGGCGCTCAGGGCGAAGAACCCCGCGCGCAGGCGCTCGGCCGATGCGCCAGCGCGCGATTCGTCCGCGCTCTGCTCGAGATCGGCCACTGCCAGGGCGAGGCCGAGCGCAAGTCCGATGAGGACGACGCCGGCGACGATCAACCGGACGGCGCCCAGAGAGAGGAAGCGCATCCCTGTTTCTATCGGCAGGAATCCCCAGCCGTTGAGCGATTCCCCGGCGAAAGGCGGGCACGCCGGACGCCCGATTCACGATGCGTCAGGCCGCTCGCGATCCGGCGCCGCCGAGGTCGGGGTTGGTCGCCAGCCAGAGACCCAGCCCGATGCTCTGCGCAAGGCGCTGAACGAGAAACAGTCGTGTGCTCTGCAGGACCTGGGCATCCATGTCGGTGCCCGACACGTTGACTGTGGCGGTCACCGCGATGTGCCCGACCTCATCCAGCTCCTTGCCGACCCCCAAGCCGGGACGGATTCCGCCGCCGCGGACATTCAGCGTTCCGACGTCCGCCTCGCGGCCCAGTGCCGCATCGACGGCGATCACGCGCGCCTCCGGAGCGGCGTCGAGGAGCGCGTTGACGCGGCGCTCGAGGTTCAGCGCATGCAGGGGATCGGCCAGGGTGCCCAGCACGTCCTCGACGGGGCAGCCGAGGCTCCGGAGGCGCTCGCCGACGAGCGGTCCAAGCGCATCACCTGTCGAGCGGTCCGTCCCGACGCAGGCGAAGACGACCCGGGATGCCGGTGCGAGTCGGCCCAGGTCGCGGCGAACCGCCTCGGCCACGCTCCGCGCCGCGCCGGGGGCGCGTCCGTCGATCCGCGCCGCCCGGCCGAGCGCTAAAGACGCCGATGGGAAAGTCGATGATCGCACCAGGACACGTTAGGCGGACGTCCATGCGCCGTAACCCGTCCGACCGACCAGCCCCGGGGCCCGTAGAGGATGCTCGGGCCCCGCGAGGAGGACTGCATCACCCGCCATCGGCCAACGAACCCCGCACCTGCGTTGGTGGTCCCATGAGCGACTCCGGTCCGGTCATCACCCCGCTGCTCGCGCCCGCCACCGGCGTCGCCATGCGCGGGCTCGCGGCCGCGGGTGCCGCCAACGCCGCGACGGTCATCTCCCAGCTCGCGCGCGGGCCGGCGGCGACCGGCGCCGCCGAGACGCGCCTGGCGACGATCGCCGAGATCGAGTCGGAGCTCACGGTACGACCCCTCTCGACCGCCGTCACGATCACCTTGGGCGAGCCTGTGGGTGGTCACCTCATCCTGGCGATCGACGCTCCCGCGGCGCGGATGATCTGCTCCCGGTTGCTCGGGGAGCGGCGTCATGATCCGACGCGGACGCGCTCCGTACTCGAGCAGGTCGGATCGATCGCCAGCTCGGCATTCGTGATCGCCGCGGGGCGCTCCTGCGGTCTTCCCTTCGGTGCCGCCATGCCCGCGGTCGACTCCGATCGACCGGACACCATGATCCGAGACGTGTTGGGCGGAGCCCGCGGAGAGTGCCCCCACGGCGTCCTCGCGTCCTACGGGCAGCCGGCCTATGGTCGCTTTGCGCTGCTGATCTCACGCTGGTCGCTCCCCCTACTGACGGGTGGCCCCGGCCCCGGGTACGACGCGGCGTGACTCCTCGTGCGTCGGGCGCATTTCCCACGAGCTCCGCTAATCTCCGGAGCCCGCTTCCGGCCCCGGTGTTCACATGATCCGTCGTCTCATTCTCGTCTCTTTCGCCCTTGCGGCCGGCGCCTCTCCCGCCCTCGCCGACGACCCGGTCGTCGCCGGCGGCCCCGAGGATGACCGGATCGCGGCGGGCGTCACCGTCGACGGGGTGGACGTGTCGGGACTGACCGCCCAGGAGGCGGCGGCGCGGATCGAGGCGGAGCGCGTTGCGATCCGCCGGACGCCGCTCGCCGTGCATTTCAACAATCGGCGCTTCGCCATCCGGCCCGCAGCGGTCGGCTACCGGGCGGACATCGACTACACCCTCCGGGTGGCGATGCTCTATGGCCGGACCAAGGATGTCGGTGACGGCGTGAACATCCGATTGCGTCAGAGCGTTGATGCCAGGCGGCTGCGTCAGGTTCTCCGCCGCCGGGCGGTCAAGCACCGCCGGCCCGCCCGAGACGCGCGCCTGATCGCCGGTCGTGTGCCCAAGATCGTGAGCAGCCGCCCCGGACGGGCGCTGAAGATCCGCGGCGCCGAGCGGGTCGTGCGTAAGGCCATGACGAGACGCACCCGCCCGGCCCGCTGGCGCCTGCCGACCAAGGCGATCCGTCCTGACGTGCCGTCGATCCCCTCCGCGTTGGTCGTCGACCGGACGACCTTCACGCTCCATCTGCTGCGCGGCAAGAAGCGCCAGACCTTCGGCATCGCTGTCGGAGCAATCGGCAACGAGACGCCCCCAGGTCGGTTCAGCATCGTGACCAAGCAGCGCAACCCCTGGTGGTATCCGCCGCCGTCGCCTTGGGCCACGGGTCTGTCGCCCACGCCTCCCGGGCCGAGCAACCCTCTCGGAACACGGTGGATGGGCCTCACGGCACGCTTCATCGGCATCCACGGCACTCCCGCCTCGGGATCGATCGGTTCGCGCGCCAGCCACGGCTGCATCCGGATGAACATCGCCGACGCGGAGTACGTCTTCGACCGCGTCGCCGTCGGCACGCCGGTCGTCGTCAAGTAGGCGTAGGGGCGGGCGCCGTCAGGCCCCGCCGTTCAACTCCGCGCGTATCCGTCCGGCCACCGGCCGTGGGAGGAGTGCCCGTACGCGGGCGCCGTCGGTCTCGTCATCCCGGGTGATCTCGACGCCGTCCTCGTGGATCGCCGCGAGCAGATCGCCCCGCGACCACGGGATCATCGCGTCGAAGGTGACGAGGCGCTCGCGGGCGACCGCGACGAGGCGGCGTCGCAGTTCGTCGAGGCCCGCGCCGGTGCGCGCGGAGACGACGACGGCTCCCGGCTCCGACGCCCGGAGGTTCTCCCGCTCCGTCGGATCGAGCAGGTCGCTCTTGTTGAGCACCAGGATCTGGGGCACGGCACCGGCACCGATCTCCGACAGCGTCTGCACGACCGCCGCGCGCCGCGCCGCGCCGCGCGCCTGCGGCTCGGAGGCGTCGGCCACATGGAGGATGAGGTCGGCATCGACCACCTCATCGAGCGTCGACGCGAACGCCTCGACGAGCTGGTGGGGGAGATCGCGGATGAACCCAACGGTGTCGCTGAGGAGTATCTCGTGCCCTGCGTGTTCGAGGGTCCGGGTGCGCGAGTCGAGGGTCTCGAAGAGGCGGTTCCGGGCCGAGGCATCCGCACCCGTGAGCGCGTTCATGAGCAGCGATTTCCCGGCGTTGGTGTAGCCGGCGAGGGCAACGCGCAGGAGGCCGCTGCGTTCGCGATTACGACGCCTCAGATCGCGGGAACGCCCGACGGCCGTGAGGCGCCGTCGGAGTACCGCGATGCGGTCGCGGATCATGCGCCGATCGACCTCGAGCTGGGTCTCGCCGGGCCCACGCGTGCCGACCCCCCCGCCCAGTCGCTCGAGGTGCTGCCAGAGGCCCTCCTGTCGGGAGTAGTGGTACTGGAGTTGGGCCAGTTCGACCTGGAGCTTGCCCTCCGCGCTGGTCGCGTGAAGGGCGAAGATGTCGAGGATCACGGCCGTGCGATCGACGACCCGGGTGGACAGCGCATCCTCGAGCGCGCGCTGCTGTCCGGCGCTCAGCTCGCCCTCTGCCGCGACGAGATCCGGCTTTATCGCTGAGCTCAGGTCCTTCAGCTGGGCCAGTCGCCCGCGCCCGAGGTATGTGCGCGGGTCCGGCTCGGGGCGGTGCTGGACGAAACGGCTCACGACCTCTGCACCCGCGGTGTCGAGCAGGGCCTCCAGCTCGCTCAGGCGGTCGGCCTCGCCGCCGGGGTCGCCCGCGGGCAGTGCCGCGATGATGAGCGCGCGCTCGCGATCCCCGGGCCGTTCCTCGCGCTCGTCGGCGCGGCCACGGTACGTGCGCTGGAGCTCCCGAGACACCCCTACATCATGGCCGACCGCGGCCCGTGCGCCTACCCGCCGTCCAGTCCTCCCTCGGCAGCCGTCACCGCGAGCTCCATCAGGCGGGACACCGCCGCGTCCGTCACCGGACCCTCGGCACGGAAGAAGATTCCGTTCGGTCCGACCGATCGCGACAGCGTCAATTGGGGTCGGGGTCCGTCGATCCGGGCGCCCCGGCTCCCTGGCACCGCGGACGGCGTCCACGCCCGCGCCCCCGGTTCATCCAGGAGCTGCTCGGCCGCCGCCGCGCTGACGTTGGTCGCGAGGATGCGGCTGCTCCAGCGCGTGACAACGATGGTGACTCGCGCCCCGTCGGGGCCGGCCCAGCGCCGGATCGCGCCCTCGCGGAGGTCCGCGGCTTCGAGTCGTCGCACGCCCTCGGCGTCGGCGCGCCCGGCGAGCTCTTTCTGGACCTCGGCCACGTCCGCCGCGACGGCCGGCGGCGCGCTGCGCAGCCCCGCGGGCGCGGGCAGGATGTTCGCCAGCGCGACGGGGGACACCGGGGAACCACCCTCGCCCGGCCGCACGGGGCCGCACGCCGCGAGCGTGGCCACCGTCAGCAGGCTGATGATCAGGGCCGGAAGACGCACCGGAGGAGCCTAGCCGCGGCGGCGGGAACCGGCGCCCGGAGCGGCCTGCGTCCTTAACGCGGCGTCAACCCTCCCTTCGCGGTCTCCGCCGCCATCGGACCTATACTTTTCACCGAAGTCGTTGTCGGAAATTTTCCAGGAGTTCGCCACCGATGCAGACCAGCAACACCGGCATGAATCCCGTGTTGAAGACGTTCATCCTCCTCGCCGGCATGACCGGGCTCCTCCTCGTGGCCGGGTGGCTGCTCGGTGGAGGCACGGGACTGATCGTTCTCGGTGCGGTCTCGGTGGCGATCAACTTCTTCGCTTACTGGTTCAGCGGCTCGGCTGCACTCAAGATGAGCAAGGCCCGGGCCGTCGACGAGACCGAGGCTCCGGAATTGCATCGGATGATCGGCGAGCTCGCCCAGCGGGCCGGCGTACCCAAGCCTGGCGTCTACGTCACCCCCGCCCAGCAGCCAAATGCGTTCGCGACGGGTCGCAACCCGGCCAATGCGTCCATCGCGGTGACCGAGGGAATCATGCGGGCCATGCCGCGCCGCGAGCTCGAGGGGGTCCTCGCCCACGAGATGGCGCATATCGCCAACCGGGACATCCTGATCGCGAGCGTTGCCGCGATGATCGCCGGCGTGATCACGTGGCTCGGCTACGCGTTCTTCTTCATGGGCGACGACGACGGCCCCCTCGGGGCCATCGGCGGCCTGCTGATGATCTTCCTGGCGCCCTTGGCGGCGTCGGTAATGCAATTCGCGATCTCGCGCCAGCGTGAATTCGTCGCCGATGAGAGCGGCGCCCGCCTGTTGGGCGATGCGCTGCCGCTCGCCGATGCGCTCGAGACGCTCCAGCGCGGCGCTGACCGCGTGCCACTGCAGGTCAACCAGGCCGCCGCGCCGCTCTACATCGTCAACCCGCTCGCCGCGCTCAGCGGCCGGGGCGTGAGCAATCTGTTCTCGACGCACCCGCCGACCGAGGAGCGCGTGGCCCGTCTTCGCCGCCTCGCCGGCGAGCCCAGCCTCGAGCACCGCACCTTCTGAACCTCCGCCGACCGCGCGTCACACGCACGTGGGACGTCGGCGGCACGGGCCCCTCGGGGCCCTGATGTAGCTCGTCAGGGGTACTCTGCGACTCCATGCGGGAGTTTCTCGAGAACAACCAGTTCGTGATCATCTTCGCCCACGGGCTGATGTTCTTCGCTCTCGGCTTCTCGGTCTGGCTCCAGCGGCGGCGGGCGACCGGCCTGCGCCTCACCTCGGCCTTGATCTGGCTCGGGGCGTCGGCGTTCATCATGGCGCTGGCGATCTGGGGGCATGTCTTCGTGCCCTTCCAGCGGGCCGTGCTCGACCCCGAGATCATCGACGTGCTCATCGTTGTGCGCGCACTCCTGCTGCTGTTCGCCTCCCTGCTGCTGATCCAGTTCGGTCTGCGCCTCTACGGTCTCCCCCGACGTGCGCTCGCCGGGGCGACCGTCGCAACCACTGCCGTCGGGCTCGCCATCGTGGTCGGGTTCACCCTCCTGGGGCGTGCACGGGGATGGGACGTCGTGGAGTGGGAGGACTCGGTCGAGGCGGCCGCACGCTATCTGTTGCTGTTTCCCGGAGCCGTCCTGTCCGCCCTGGCGATGTGGCGCCAGCGCAATGCGCTCACCGGGGTCGGGCTCACGGGCATGCGCCCCTACGCGATCGCCGGGGCGGTCGGGCTGGGTCTGTTCGCCGTGTTCTCCGGGCTCGTCGTCGATCCGGCGCCGTGGGTCGGCGGCGGCGCCCTGAACGAGCCGGGCTGGTTCGATGTGACCGGCGTGCCGTTGTCCACCGTCCGGGGGCTGATCGGCCTCCTGCTGGCGGCGGTCGCGGTCAAGCTCCTCGAGATCTACGACGTCGAGAACGCCCGTCAGATCGCCGGCCTCCAGCGCGCGCGGCTCGTTGCCGAGGAGCGTTCGCGGTTCGGTCGTGATCTCCACGACGGGACCATCCAGAACATCTACGCCGCGGGCCTGCAGCTCGAGGCCGCCGCCATGTCGATCGAACCGGCCCGCTCGCAGGATGAGGTCCGCCGGGTCGTTGGCGGCCTGAACCGGGTCATCGATGACATCCGCGACTACATCCGCGGCCTGGGAGAACCTCCGATGGGGGCGGGGGAGATCGCCGCCGCGCTTCGGAGCCAGGCCGCGCATTTCGTCGCCGACACCGGGCACCCGGTGGACTTCTGGGCCGAAGGGATCGCCGAGAGTGGTCCTCTCCCGTCGGAGGCCGGCCAGCATCTGCCTCACATCATGCGCGAGGCGCTCTCGAACACCGCGCGCCACGCGGGGCGCTGCAGGAGCCGCGTCACGCTCCGCTTTGCCCGGGACGAGCTTGAGCTGGACATCTCTGATGACGGCCGGGGCATCAGTGAGCAAGCGGCTCGCGACTCGGTGCGCGGCTTGCGGAACATGCGTCAGAGGGGCCGCCGTCTGGGCGGCCGGGTCGTGGTGTCCGCGATGCCCGGGGGCGGGACCCGAGTCCTGCTGTCGGTGCCGCTCGACTCGGAAGGTCCCGACGACGACCAGCCGCTACCCTCTGAGCAGGAGGTGGCTCGTCCCGCATGAGCGTGCGCGATTCGATACGTATTCTCATCGTCGACGACCACGAAGTGGTGCGCATCGGCATACGCACGCTCCTGGCCAACAGCTCGGGGATCAAGATCATCGGCGAGGGCGCAACGGCGGCCGAGGCCCTTGAACAGACGACGAAGCTGCGCCCGGACGTCGTGCTGCTCGATGTGCGGCTGCCCGATGGCACCGGAGTCGAGGTCTGCCGCAAGATCAAAGCCGACCATCCCGATACGCGGGTCGTGATGCTGACCTCGTTTTCCGATGAGGAGGCCATCGTCGGCGCGGTGATGGCGGGCGCGAGCGGGTATTTGCTCAAGCAGGCCGATGGGGAGCGCCTGACCCAGGCGATACGCGATGCCACCGAGGGTGAGTCGAGCCTTGACCCGCGCGCCGCGGGCACCCTGATCACCCAGTTTCGGGAGCTCTCGGCCAAGCAGGGCGAGAACGAGCTCGCCGCGCTGACCGAACGCGAGCGCAAGATGCTCGCCCTGATCGCCGAGGGGTACACGAACCGGGCCATCGGAGAGGTGCTTCACCTCTCCGAGAAGACCGTGCGCAATCACGTCAGTCAGCTCCTGCGGAAGCTGGGCTTCCAGCGTCGCTCCCAGGCCGCGGCCTGGGCGGGCCAGCGCCGGCTCGAGCTGCCCAAGCCTGAATAGCGCAGGCGCGGGCTCGCGCGGCGAAGGAATCGGGGCGGCGGGGGCGAAAAACGAGCCGACACCACCGAGTTCCAAGAGAGATTTCCATGCCCCGTTCCGCAGTGACGATCGCCCTGGCCAACCAGAAGGGCGGCGTCGCCAAGACGACGAGCACCGTCAATCTCGGTGTCGCCCTGAAAGCCCGGGGCCGCCGCGTCCTGGCCGTCGACCTGGATCCCCAGAGCAACCTGTCGATGTCCCAGGGCATCGACATCGAGTCGCTCCGCGTGGGCATGTACGACGTGCTCCTCGGCAATGCGCCGATGAAGGAGATCATCCATACGCGCGAGATCGACATCGCCGTCGCCGGCATCGAGCTCGCAGGCGCCGAGCTGGCGCTCTCGAGCACGATCGGGCGCGAGCGGGCGCTGGAGCGGGCGATCGACACGGTGAAGTCCAACTACGACTACATCCTGATCGACACCCCGCCGTCGCTCGGGCTGCTGACGATCAACTCGATGGTCGCCGCCCAGGGCGTCATCGTGCCGGTCCAGTGCGAGTACCTCTCGCTCCGCGGGCTCGCTCAGCTGCGGGAGACCCTCGCCCAGATCCGGGAGCACCTGAATCCCGGCGTCGACATCCTGGGGATCCTCCCGACGATGTACGACGGCCGCACCGTGCACGGCCGTGACGCGCTCGCGGTCATGCGCGAGAACTTCGGCCCGCTCCTGTTCCGGACCCGCGTCGGCAAGACGATCCGCTTCGCAGAAGCGCCGGTCGAGGGGATGTCGGTCATCAAGTTCGATCCGTCCGGGCAGGGTGCCCGGTGGTACAAACGCCTGGCGAACGAGGTAATCGACCGCGTCGAGGGCGAGACCAAGAAGGCTGCGGCATGAGTCAAAAGCGTTCGAGCATGCGTCAGGGGCCGCTCTCCGAGCTGTTTCGCAAGACCGAGGAGGAGGCCGCCACCGCCGAGGCGCCGGCGGCTCCCGAGGAGCTGGTCCCGGAGGAGAGCGGCCCGCCCTCTCCCCGGACGACCGGCAGCTACGTCGCCGTCATCCGCGTCGTCGGCGTGGGTGGCGCGGGCTGCAACGCGGTCAACCGCATGGTGGACGCCGGCGTCCGCGGCGTGGAGTTCGTCGCGATCAACACCGACCGCCAGGCCCTCGACGCCTCCGAGGCCGAAGTCCTCATCGCCGCCGGGAT
>JAHEIS010000084.1 GCA_024639225.1 Actinomycetes bacterium
CGCCGGCATCGAGGTGGCTCGTGCCGACGGTGAGGATGCCGAGCTGTGCCGTGAGCTGGCGGGGTCGTTCTTCACCCACGCCATCACCGGACGCCCGTTGGTGACGCTCAAGCTCGCGACCAGTCTCGACGGTCGGATCGCGACGCAATCCGGCGAGAGCCAGTGGATCACCGGCCCGCCCGCCCGCCGGCTCGTCCACCGTTGGCGGGCTGACAGCGACGCCATCGCGGTCGGCATCGGAACCGCTCTGGCCGACGATCCGCGCCTGAGTGCACGCGACGTGCCCGGGGAGGTGCGCCAGCCCCGGCCGCTGGTCTTCGATTCCGGGGCGCGGCTGCCGGCCGACAGTGCGCTCGGAGCGGCGGCGCGCGAGCGCGGCCTGCTCATCGTGACGGCTTCCGGCGCCGACCCCGAGCGTGTCGCGGCGCTCGAGCGGGCGGGAGCCGAGGTCCTTGCGCTGGAGGGTTCGCCCGCGGAGCGCATCCACGGGACGCTCGAGCTGCTCGGCCGCCGGGGTCTCCAGTCGCTGTTCATCGAAGGTGGGGCCGGGTTGGCCGCGGAGGCGGTCGCCGCCGGCGCCGTCGACCGCGTTCGCTGGTTCCTGGCCCCGATGCTGATCGGCGGTCGCGACGCCCCGGGCGCGCTCGCCGACCCGGGGGCGGACCGGCTCGCCGGGGCGCCGCGCCTCGCCGGGGCAACCGCCGAGTGGGTCGGCGATGATCTGCTGATGAGTGGGCGCCTCCGCGCGCCGGCCTGGAGGGAGTAGGGGTGTTCACGGGTCTCGTTGAAGAACGGGGAAGCGTCACCGCCCGCGGTGACGCGGAGATGGGCGCCCGTCTGTCGATCGCCGCGCCGGGCATTTCCGCCGAGCTGGAGCTCGGGGAGTCGGTCGCCGTCAACGGCGCCTGTCTGACCGTCGTCGCCGCGACAGCCGGCGGCTTCGAGGTCGACTGCGTCGCCGAGACGCTCCGACGCACCGCGCTGGGGGATCTGGCGGTCGGCGATCCGGTCAACCTCGAACGGGCACTGCTGGCCGGGGCCCGTCTGGGCGGCCACATCGTCCAGGGGCACGTCGACGGGACGGGTACGGTCGACGGCGAGCGGGGGGAGGGTGAGAGCACCATCCTGAGGATCTCCGCCCCGGAGACGATCATGCGCTACGTCGTCGAGAAGGGGAGCATCACCGTCGACGGGGTGAGTCTCACCGTGGCCGCCCGCGACGCGGAGGGCTTCGAGATCGCCCTGATTCCACACACGATGGGCCTGACGACGCTCGGCCCGGGCCTGACCGGACGGACGGTCAACCTCGAGGTCGATCTCGTGGCAAAGTACGTAGAGTCCCTGGTAACTCCCTACACGGGCGGTCTTCAACGATGAGCGTCCGATCGGATCGGCTCGCGTGAGCAGCGCATCTCCCTTCTCGAGCATCGACGATGCCCTCAACGACATCCGCGACGGGCGGATGGTAATCGTCTGCGACTCCGAGGACCGTGAGAACGAAGGTGATCTGGTGATGGCGGCTCAGTACGCCACGCCGGATTCCGTCAACTTCATGGCCACACACGCCCGCGGCCTGATCTGCCTGTCGCTCACCGGCGAGCGGTGCGAGCAGCTGGGGCTCCAGATGATGGTGCGCCGCAACGAAGCGGCTCACGGAACCGCGTTCACCGAATCGATCGAGGCGGCTGACGGCGTCACGACGGGGATCTCCGCGCCCGACCGGGCGCGCACGATCGCGGTGGCCATCGACGCCAACGCCACCCTCGACGACCTCGTCAAGCCCGGGCATGTCTTTCCCCTGCGAGCCGAAGACGGAGGTGTTCTCAAGCGGGCCGGTCACACCGAGGCCGCCGTCGATCTGGCGCGGCTCGCCGGCCTCAGCCCGGCCGGCGTGATCTGCGAGATCCAGCGAGCGGACGGGACCATGGCCCGGGTCGACGACCTCGTGCCCTACGCCGAGGAGCACGGGCTGCGCATGATCACGATCGGCGAGCTGATCGAGTACCGACGCCGCACCGAGCGCCTGATCGAGCGCGGCGCAGTCGCGCGCCTTCCGACCCACTGGGGCGAGTTCTCGGCGGTCGCCTACACGTCGCTGATCGACGGCAAGCAGCACCTGGCGATGATTCGCGGGGAGGTCTCGGGCAAGGACGACGTGCTGGTGCGCGTCCACTCGGAGTGCCTCACCGGGGACGTCTTCGGCTCGCTGCGCTGCGACTGCGGCGACCAACTGGCCGCGGCGATGCAGATGATCGCCGAGGAGGGCGAGGGCGTGCTGCTCTACATCGCCCAGGAGGGCCGGGGGATCGGCCTCGTGAACAAGCTTCGGGCCTACGAACTGCAGGACGGGGGGATGGACACGGTCGAGGCCAACCTCGAGCTTGGATTCCCCGCGGATCTGCGCGACTACGGCATCGGTGCCCAAATCCTCGTTGACCTCGGACTGACCTCGATCCGCCAGCTCACGAACAACCCCAAGAAGATCGTCGGACTCGGGGGGTACGGTCTGTCTGTCAGCGAGCGGGTGCCCATCGAGGTTCCGGCCGGCGCGGAGAATGCCCGCTACCTGGAGACCAAGCGCGACAAGATGGGGCACCTGCTGAGCGAACTCGACGGACCGCCCGCCGAGTAGCCCGCCCCGAGAGGAACCCATGGCTCGCACCGAACCCCGTCCACCCGCCCCTCGGATCACCGGCGAGGGGGTCCACTTCGGCGCGGTCGTCGCCGGCTTCCACCGCGAGCTCGCCGACCGCCTGCTCGCGGGCGCGCGCGACCGCCTGGCCGAGTCGGGGCTCGGCGCCGACGCTCTCGAGGTCCACTGGGTGCCCGGCGCCTTCGAGTTGCCCCTGGCGGCCAAGACGCTGGCCGAGACGGGCCGGTTCTCGGCCGTGCTGGCGCTCGGCGCCGTGATCCGGGGTGAGACACCCCACTTCGAGTACGTGTCGAACATCGCCGCGGGCGGCCTCAGCCGGGTGTCGCTCGACACCGGGGTTCCCTGCACGTTCGGCGTTCTCACGTGCGACACCATGGATCAGGCCGAGGCCCGCGCGGGCGGCTCGGTCGGGAACGCGGGTGAAGACGCCGCGGACGCCGCGGTCGTCATGGCGAACCTGCGGGCCGACACGGCCGCGACCGCCGGCATCTGACGCCGGCCCGGCCCGCGTCGTCCGGTGACCCTGTCGTCTCCGCCCGTACCGCCACTGGGGGCGCCTCGTGACGGCTCCTGGGACGGCCCACCGCCCCTGCCCCGTCCCGGCCCCGCCGTCTGCGAGCAACCGCTGGCGGAACACCCCGGCGTCCGCGCGGGGCTGGCCACCGCTGCCGGGCGGTTCGGTCTGCTCACGGTCGGTGACGTGCTCGCGCATATCCCGGTCCGCTACGAGGACTATGAGGCGGCCGTTCCCGTCGCGCGACTGGTGCCCGGGCGCGAACAGACCGCGCGTGCCCGCCTCCAGTCGATCCGCGTCCAGCGCACCCGCCGACGGGGTCTGCGGCTCGTCCGCGCGCGGCTGCGCGACGACACCGGTCTTCTCGAGGCCGTTTGGTTCAACCAGGACTGGCTCGCCCGCAGCCTGAGCGAGGGCGATGAACTCATGGTGCGCGGCAAGGTCAGCGCCGGTTCGCCGCCGAGCATGAGCGTCAAGGCTCACGAGGTCGTCGAAGGCGGGGGAGGGGTCCACACCGAGGGCCTGGTCCCGGTCTACCCCGGCGGTGAAGCACTGCCACCCCGTCGCGTGCGGGATCTCGCCGTCGCCGTGGCGCGCTCCGCGCCCTGCGCGATCGAGACCCTCCCGGCGGAGCTGCGCGCCGAACGGGGCCTGCCGAGCGTGGCGGATGCCCTCTCCGCACTCCACTTTCCCCGACATCGGGGCGACGTGAGTGCCGGTCGGCGCCGGATGGCGTTCGAAGAGCTTCTCGTGCTCCAGCTCGCGCTGATGGTGCTCCAGCGCCGCGAGGCATCGCGCCGCGCCGCGCCGCGGCTCGCGGGCGGCACGTCCTTGCGGGAGCTGGTGCGTATGGCTCTGCCGTTCACTCTCACGGCTGGGCAGGAGGAGGCGATCGCCGACATCGCCGCTGATCTCGAGGAACCGCGCCCGATGCGGCGCCTGTTGCAGGGTGAGGTCGGATCGGGCAAGACCATCGTCGCGGCTCTCGCCATCTGCCAAGCCGCCGAGGCGGACTGGCAGTCCGCGGTGCTCGTGCCGACTGAGGTTCTCGCCCAGCAACACACGCGGACGCTTGACGAGCTGCTGGCGCCCGCGGGCATCCGGCCCGTCCTCATCACCGGAGGGATCGCGGCCGCGGAGCGGGAACGGCGACTCCTGGAGGTGTCGACCGGCACGGCCCCTGTCGTCGTCGGGACCCAGGCACTACTGAGCGAGGGCGTCGACTTCCCCCGTCTCGGTCTGGTGATCGTCGACGAACAGCACCGGTTCGGCGTCGCCCAGCGGCAGACTCTGGCGGAGCAGGTCGCGGCCCTCGGCGGTGCCGGTGAGGCCGCCCACCTCCTGTACATGACGGCGACCCCGATCCCCCGGACGCTCGCGCTGACGGCGTTCGGCGACCTACGGGTCTCCGCCATCCGCGGCCGCCCGCCCGGGCGCCGCGCGGTCGAGACGCGCTGGGTGCGCGAGGACGAGCGCGAGGAGGCGTACGCCTTCACGCGCGCCCAGATCCGCGATGGCCGCCAGGCGTTCGTGATCTGCCCCCGCGTCGACGAGGGCGATGACGACGAGGGCGGTCGCTCCGCCGTCGCGGAGGCGGAGCGGCTCGCGGAAGGACCCTTCGCCGACCTCAGCGTGGGCCTCGCCCACGGTGGGCTGCGCGGTGATGACAAGCGCGGTGCGATGGAGCGGTTCGCCGCCGGCGAGACGGACGTCCTCGTGGCGACGACCGTCGTCGAAGTCGGAATCGACGTCCCCAACGCGACCGTGATGATCATTGAAGATGCCGACCGCTTCGGCCTGGCCCAGCTCCATCAGCTCCGCGGGCGGGTCGGCCGCGGCGAACACCCCGGTCTGTGCGTGGTCTTCGGCGAACCGGCGACCGATGACGGCGAACGGCGTCTTGAGGCACTCACCCAGACCGGCGATGGCTTCGAGCTGGCTGAGCTCGACCTCGAGATCCGGGGGGAGGGCAGCATTCTGGGGCGCCGGCAAGCCGGTCGGGGCGATCTCCACTTCGCGCGGCTCGGGCGGGACACGAAGGCGCTGAACGATGCTCATGCGGCCGCCGCGGAGATTCTCGAGCGGGACCCCGAACTCGATGCGGCCGAGCACGAACTGCTCGGACGGGCGGTCGAGGCCCGCTTTGACGACCTGACGCGGGCGATCGAGGCCTGATGCGCATCGTCGCGGGGGACCTGCGCGGGCGCCGGATCATCGCGCCGGCCGGCGCGCGCAGCCGACCGACCTCCGCCCGCGTCCGCGAGGCGATCTTCTCGATGATCGGCGACGCGGTGCAGGGCGCCGCGGTCCTCGACCTGTTCGCCGGCTCGGGGGCACTCGGGCTCGAGGCGCTGTCCCGGGGGGCTGCCACCGCGGAGTTCGTCGAGGCCCATCCCCGCCCCGCGCGGACGATCCGCGAGAACCTCACGGCGCTCGATCTGACCGAACGTGGACGGGTGCGACGGATGTCATGGGAGGCGGCGTTGGCCGCCGACCGCCGCCAAGGCCGTCTGTATGGTCTCGTGCTGCTTGATCCGCCGTATTCGCTCATACCGGATATCCGTAGCGACATCGCCGACGCCCTCGTCCCGGTCCTGTCGGCGGACGCCGTCGTCGTGGCGGAGGGGCCCCGCGCGGATGCCGGTTGGCCCGAGCTCGACCTGCACCGTCGTGACCGTCGTCATGGGGGGACATCCGTGAGCGTCTACCGCCGGGGTGAGGCGACATGAGCGACCGGCTTGCTATCTGCCCGGGAACCTACGACCCGATCACCCTCGGGCACCTCGACATCATCGACCGCGCAGCGCGGATCTTCGACAGCGTCATGGTCGCCGTGACCATCGGAGGCACCCGCAAGAAGACCATGTTCGACGCGGATGAGCGCATCGCCATGGTGACCGAAAGCGTCTCCGGGATGAGCAACGTCCGCGTCGAAGGCTTCAATTGCCTCGTGTCCGACCTTGCTCAGCGTGTTGAGGCCGCCGCCCTGGTGAAGGGCCTGCGTGCCATCTCCGACTTCGACTACGAGTTCCAGATGGCCCAGTTCAACCGGCGTCTGGCGGAGGATGTGGAGACGGTGTACCTTCCCGCCTCGCCGGAGTACAGTTTCATCAGCTCGAGCGGCGTCCGCGAGATCGCGGCGTGGGGCGGAGCGGTGGAAGACTATGTGCCGGCCCACGTGGCACAAGCGCTACGAGAGCGCGCGCTGCCCCAATGAGGAGGAAGTAGTGGACGTACTCGTCCTGATCGACAAGCTCGACGATCTGATCCACAACGCACGAGCTGTCCCGCTCACCGACCAGGTGAGAATCGACCGCGAGGAGATCTACGAGATCCTCGACCAGATGCGCTCGACCATCCCTGAGGAGGTCAAGCAGGCACGCTGGATCGTCAAGGAGCGGCAGGAGATGCTCGCGGAGGCCAAGCGCGAGGCCGACCGCATCGTGGGCGAGTCACAGGAGCGTGCGGCGCTGGAGGCCTCCGAGCAGGAGGTCGTCAAGCGCGCCGAGCGCGAGGCGGCTCAGATCCTTGAGGATGCCCGGATCCGCGAGCGTGAGGTACGACTCGGGGCGGAGGACTACGCCGACGAGGTCCTCGGTACGCTCGAGGACAACCTCGGCAAGTTCCTCGCCGCGGTCCAGCGCGGCCGGGAGCGCCTGCAGGGCAAGGAGGAGATCATCCCGGCGACCGACGACACCCTCGACGGACGGCCTCTCGACGTCGAAGCGGACGAGGACTTCGAGTAGCCCTCACGGCTGCGGAGCCGACTGACCGTGGTTCCCGCTGACGCCGGGGCGCCCTCGCCGCTGGCCGGGCCGCCCATCGACCTCCTCGACGTCGCCGCTCTTGGCCTCGAGCCGGGCGGGGGGCAGGAGCGTGCCGGTCACGTCGCGTTCGAGCCCCTCCTGCTCGGCGGGCACTCCTACGGCGTTCCGTCGGGACGGTCGGCGGTGCAACTGCGGGCGTCAGCGCCGCCCGGCGGTCTGCATGTCCATCTCATCGCCGACGTCCTCCTGACGGGCCCCTGCTGGCGCTGTCTCGAGCAGACCGCGGTCGAGGTCCCGGTGGAGACCCACACCTACCACGAGTACTCGGCGCCGGACGGGGACGACCTCAGCAGCGACTACGTCGCCGACGACGCCATCGCCGTCGCCCGGTGGCTCCGCGACAGCGTTGCGGAGGCCATGCCCCAGACCATCCTCTGCCGAGCGGACTGCGCAGGGCTCTGCGGCGGCTGCGGGGCCGACCTGAACACCGCCAGCTGTTCCTGCCCGCCGCCGGCGCCCGACGCGCGATGGGGACCGTTGGCCGAACTCGCGGAGCGGATGCGCGAACCCGGCGCCGACGACTGACGCCCGTCCGCTTGCCCCACGCCCCGTCCGACCGCTAGATTTCTCCGCCGGACCGACGACACGAGGAAAACATGGCCGTCCCGAAACGCAAGACATCGAAGCAGCGCCGCGATACCCGCCGCGCTACCCACGGGATCGCCGACGTGCGCTTGGGCACGTGCCCGCACTGCACCGCACCGATTCGCCCGCATAACGTGTGCGGCGTGTGCGGCTGGTACCGCGGTCGCCAGGTCGTCGAGATCGTCGAGTGATTCGGCGACCGCGCCTCTCGCGGTGAGCACCTCCGTCACCGTCGCGCTCGACGCGATGGGAGGCGACAACGCCCCGACAGTCTCCGTGCTCGGCGCCCTCGCAGCGGCGGGCCCCGACCTGCGCGTCATCCTGGTCGGGGACGAGTCCCGGCTGATCTCCGAGATCGACGCCTCCGGGGGCGACGCCACGGCGATCGAGATCCTCCATGCGGCCGAGTGCATCGGCTCTGACGAGGAGGGTGCACGGGCGGTGCGCGCCAAACCTGACTCCTCGGTCGCCGTCGCGTGCCGCACCGTGCGTGAGGGCCACGCCCAAGCCGTCATGTCGGCGGGGCACACCGGGGCGATGATGGCGGCGTCGATCTTGCACATCCGGCGCATCCGCGGCGTCCTCCGCCCGGGCATCGCCGTCGTCCTCCCGAGCGCCCGCGGTCGGGTCGTGCT
Organism: Actinomycetes bacterium; assembly: GCA_024639225.1. Classification (GTDB taxonomy): domain Bacteria; phylum Actinomycetota; class Thermoleophilia; order Miltoncostaeales; family Miltoncostaeaceae; genus JAHEIS01. The sequence goes on from JAHEIS010000084.1 coordinate 8,215, forward strand.
CATCGACTCCGGCGCCAACGCCGAGGCCAAGCCCGAGCATCTGGCGCAGTTCGCGCACATGGGCCGGGTCTTCTCGCGCGACATCCTCGGCGTCGCCGAGCCGTCCGTCGGGCTGCTGTCCATCGGCGAGGAGGCCGTGCGCGGGTCGGAGCTCGTGCTCGAGGCCCGGACGCGGCTCGAGGGCACACCGGGCTTCTTCGGCAACGTCGAAGGGCGCGACATCCCCGCCGGCGTCGTGGACGTCGTCGTGACCGACGGCTTCACCGGCAACGTCGCGCTGAAAGCGATGGAGGGCACCGCCGAGATGATCTTCGCGCTCATCCGCGAGGCGATCGGCAGCAGCACGATGGCGAAGCTCGGCGGCCTGCTCGCCCGGCCGGCGCTGCGCAAGCTGCGCTCCCGCCTGGACCCGGACACCTTCGGCGGCGCCTACCTGCTCGGGGTCAACGGAATCTCCGTGATCGGCCATGGCAACTCAAGCGCCCAGGCCGTGACGAATGCCCTGCACCTGTCCGCTCGAGGGGTCCGTCTCGGGCTGCTCGATCACCTCGCAGCGGGCATGGATACAACCTCGGCTCCGACGCCCGAGGGGTCGCGAGCGTAGAGTACCGCCGATCCGGAGGCGGGGGAGTTTTTCGTCTTCGTCCGTGACCAGCGTTATCGTCTCTCAGCGTGCCATTGGCCCGCGACAGAGAACGTCCGAAGGGAGTCCAGGTTGGACCGCACAAGCGTCGTCGATCAGATGCGGGGAATCCTCGTAGAGCAACTCGGTGTCGAGGCCGAAGAGGTCAAGGAGGAAGCCTCTTTCCAGGAGGACCTCAACGCCGATTCGCTCGATCTTGTCGAGCTGATCATGGAGATGGAGGATCGTTTCGATCTGAAGATCCCCGACGAAGAGGCAGAGAAGATCTCGACCGTCGGCAATGCCGTCGACTACATCCTCGCCAACGCCTCCTCGTAGCCCCTCAGACGCCGCGCGCGAGCCCGTTGCCGAGGCGCTCGCGCGGCTGTCCCCCAGCCGCCGCCGGCAGGTCTTCACCCACCGCTCATGGGTCGTCGACCGGACGCAGTCATACGAGCGACTCGAATTTCTCGGCGACAGCGTGCTCGAGCTCGTGGTGACCGCCGACCTCATGCGACGTCACCCCGCTGCCACGGAAGGCGATCTTGCCTGGATGCGCCAGAGCGTGGTCGGTGGCGGCGCTTGCGCGGAGGTCGCCGTCGCCGCGGGCCTCGACCAGCGGCTGCTCGAGTTCGCGGCCGATCGCGACGGCGCCGACGACGCCTCGACGAAGGCTCAGAGTCCGAAAGTACGGGCCGCGCTGGTGGAAGCGCTGATCGGCTCCGTCTGGCTCGACCTTGGCGAGGCGGCGGCGACCGACCTCGTGCTGACCGCGTTCGGCGAGCGGCTCGCCGCGGCGATCCCCGGCCAGCGAGAGCCCAAGTCCGCGATGCAGGAGTTCGCGGCCCGCCACGGCCTCTCGCTCAGCTACCGACTCGACAACGTCGAGGGGCCGCCTCACGAGCGCGTGTTTCGCGCGGTCGCTGTGGTCGGAGGCCAGGCCCTGGGAACCGGGCTCGGGACATCCAAGCGCGTCGCCGAGCAGGCCGCCGCCGCGGAGGCTCTCGGACGGCTCACCCGCAACGCCGACGAAGACGGCGGCTACCCCGAGGACGGCGCTGAGGGCGCCTCCAGCTGATGCTCAGTCGGATCGAGCTCAAGGGCTTCAAATCCTTCGCCGGGTCGACCGCGCTGGACTTCGGGCCCGGCGTCAACGTCATCGTCGGCCCGAACGGCTCGGGCAAGAGCAACCTCTCCGAAGCGGTGGTCTGGGCCCTCGGCGAGCAGCGCGCGGGCCAGCTCCGCGCCGACGCGATGAGCGAGATCCTGTATTCCGGCTCGGATACGCGCAAAGGTTCCCAGATCGCCCAGATCTCTCTTCAGTTCAGCTTGGCGGAGGCTGACGGCGGCGGCGAGCTCGAGGTGATGCGGCGGCTCACCCGCGCGGGCGATTCGGACTACGCGCTCAACGGGAGCCGGTGTCGACTTCTCGACATCCAGGACGCCCTGGCGACCCGCGGCCTCGGCCCGTCCTCGCTCGCCATCATCCGCCAGGGGAGGGTCGAGGCGATCTGCACGAGCAGCCCCCGCGATCGGCGGGCCATGCTCGACGAGGCCGCGGGCGTCGCTGCCGCCAAACGTCGCCGGCGCCGCGCGGAGCTGAAGCTGAAGCGCGTCGCGGACCAGCTCGAGCGGGCCCGGGACCTGGAGAAAGAGCTCGTGAGCCAGGCCCGTCGGCTCAAGCGCCAGGCATCCGCGGCCGAGCGAGCGGCCGCGCTCGATCGGGAGTTGGCGGCTCTGCGGGGTGCGCTGCGGCGTGCACGGATCGCCCGGGCGGAAGAGGCCCACCGTGACGCTGAGTCCATCAGGACCGCCAAGGCGTCTGCGGTCACCGTCGCAACCCGCGAGATGGAGGGCGCCCGATCCGCCCTTGGCGCCCTCGAGCGCGAGCGCGACGGCGTCGTCAAGCGAGCGAACGCGGCTCAGCAGCGGGCCCTCTCCCTGAGGGGAGCGGCCGAGCGACTGGGCGGTCGCGCGGAACTCGCCCGCGAGCGGGTGCGCGAGGCGGAGGCCCGGCGCGAGCGCGAGGAAGCCGACCGGCGCGCCGCCCGTGAACGCCACGCTGAGGCAACCGCGGCGCTGGACGCCGCCGACGAGGCCGCCCGGACCTCGGCTGAGGCCATCGACGGCCTCCGCGACGAGGCCTCGGTGGCCGAGAGGGACGTCGAGGCCGCGCGCATCCGCGTGCGCGACGGGCGCGCGGCGTTGGACGCCGCTGTCGCCTCGGGGCAGGAGGTCGAGCGTTCGCTCGCGGGGCTCGCTGCGACGGTGTCGCGCGCACGCGAGGCTGCCGATCGTGCCCGGATCGCTCTTTCGGAGCTGCCCCGCGGCCAGGAGGACGTGCTCAGCCGCGCCGAGCGACGAGCCGAGATCAGCGGCCGCCGCGTGAGCCTCTGGACGGAGCGATCGGTCGCTGCCCACGCGGCATCGGCCGACGCCGTGGCCTCGGCGGACGCCGCCGTCGAGGCACGCCGCCGGCTCGAAGCGGAACGTCAGGTGCTCGAGGCGGGTGACCCCGGCAGCGACTCGGCCTCGCTCAGCGACGGCATCCAGGTCGCCGACGGTCTCGAGGAGGCCGTGGCGGCAGCGCTCGGCGCTCTCGCTGACGCCGTGCCGGTCGGCGGCCTTCGCGACGGGCTCGACGCGCTCGAGGCCGGTGCCGACGCCGCCATCCTCCCCGCTCCCGCGCCGTTCCCGTCGCCCACGCCGCCGCACGCCCGGCCCCTTCGCGAGGTCGTCCGATCCAATGACGCGGCGATCTCGGCCCATCTCGATCGGCTCTTGTCGAACGCGTGGCTGGTCGACCACCTCTCCTCGGTGCCGGACGGGGCCCGGGGGATCTGGGTGACCTCTGCCGGCCGCGCGCTGCGGCCCCAGGACGGCGTGCTCACCGTGGCCCGCGGCGGCTGGCTCCGGCGCGCCCGCCGCCGCCGCCTCGACGCTGCCCTCGTGGACGCCCGTCGCGAGAGCGCCGACTGCATCGCCCGGCGCGACGACTCTGTGCGCGCCGCGACACGC
>JAHEIS010000085.1 GCA_024639225.1 Actinomycetes bacterium
TATGGGCATGACCGTCTCCATCAACGGCACGAGCCACTCCCTGTCTGACGACAGCTCGGTCGCCGACGCCGCCGCGCTGTTCGGCGTCACGCCGGGTGAGTGCGGCATCGCTGCGGCGGTGGACGGTCGCGTGGTGCCGCGACGCGACTGGACGAGCACGCCACTGCGGGATGGGGCGGCCGTCGAAGTGGTCCGAGCGACGGCGGGAGGCTGAGATGAGCGAAGCGTTGGTGATCGGCGACCGCCGGCTCACGAGCCGGCTGATCCTCGGCTCGGGCGGCTTTCGGAGTCTCGATCGGTTCTCCGCGGCCCTGGCGGCCTCCGGGTCGGAGGTGGTGACCGTAGCCCTTCGCCGGGTCGAGACCACCGAGGGCGGCCTCTACGAGGCGATCGATGCGGCCGGCTGCACGACGCTTCCCAATACCGCCGGGTGCTACACGGCGCGCGATGCCGTGCTGACGGCGCAGCTTGGCCGAGAGGCGCTCGAGACTGACTGGGTGAAACTAGAGGTGATCGGTGACGAGCGAACACTCCTGCCCGACGCCGTGGAGCTCCTGGGCGCCGCCGAGCAGCTGGTGGCCGACGGCTTTGTCGTCTTGCCGTACACGAACGATGATCCGATCCTGGCCCGTCGGCTGGAGTCGGTCGGCTGTGCCGCGGTGATGCCGCTCGGATCGCCGATCGGAAGCGGCCTCGGCATCCGCAACCCGCATGCGATCGCCTTGGTGCGCGAAGCGGTAGCGGTGCCGGTCGTCCTGGACGCGGGAATCGGGACCGCGTCCGACGCCGCCCTGGCCATGGAGCTGGGGTGCGATGCCGTCCTGGTGGCGACGGCGATCGCCAAGGCGGACGACGAGATCGCGATGGCGGGCGCGATCGCGGAGGCGGTGTCGGCAGGCCGCAAGGCCCGCCTGGCCGGCCGGATGCCAAAGCGCCTCTACGCCGATCCCTCGACGACCGACGTCGGGACGCCGGAGCTGAGCTCGTCGTGACGGACCCGACGACCAGGGTGGCAGCCGCGCGCCTCTACCTGGTGGCGCCGGCGCGCATCCGGGCCGGGCGGCTTGCCGAGCTGATTCCATCACTGGCGATCGCCGGTGTCGACATCGTGCAGTTGCGCGATCGGTCCCTGCCCCACGTGGACCTGCTCTCCGAGGCGCGCGCCGCGGCCGCGGCCGCGCGGGCGGCGGGCATACCGTTCATCGTCAACGACTCTCCAGTCCTCGCCCGAGATTGCGGTGCGGACGGTGTTCACCTCGGCCAGGACGACGGTCCCATCGCCGAGGCCCGGGCGCTGCTCGGCCCCGAGGCGATCATCGGCCGGTCCAGTCGCGGGGGCGAGATGCTGGCCGCCGCGGCGGCGGAGGGCGCGAGCTACGGATCGGTGGGGCCGATTTGGGAGACGCCGACCAAGCCCGGCCGGCTCGCCACCGGCATCGCCCCCCTTCGCCCCGCGGCACGAGAAGCCCGGTTGCCGTGGTTCGCCATCGGAGGCATCGACGAGGATCGCATCCTGCGCGTTGCCGCCTGCGGCGCCGCGCGGGCGGTCGTCGTGCGGGCCATTTGCGATGCAGAGGACCCCGCAGCTGCGGCACGGCGCATCCGGGCGCGTCTGGTCGCCGCCAAGCCGCGGATCATGACCGTGGCGGGATCGGACTCGGGCGGAGGCGCGGGGATCCAGGCCGACATCAAGGCCATCTCCCAGGCCGGAGGCTTCCCGGTGTGCGCCGTTACCGCCCTGACGGCCCAGACCACCCGCGGCGTGGAGGGTGTCCAGCCGGCGAGCGAGCAGTTCGTCGCGCAGCAGATCGAGCTGGTGGCCGGGGACATCGGCATGGACGGTGTGAAGACCGGCATGCTCGCGTCCCCCCGTCTGGTGAGCGCGGTGGCCGAGGCGCTGCGGCTGGCGCGCCCGCCCGAGCTCGAGATACCCCTGGTCGTGGACACCGTTCTGCGGGCCGAGTCGGGTGCGTCACTGATGGACAAGGATGGCGAGGAGGCGCTCAGGCGGGACCTCCTTCCCGACGCGACGGTGATCACGCCGAACCTCATGGAGGCCCAGGCCCTCACCGACTCCGACTGCGACGACGCGGCGTATCTGGCGCAGGCGCTCCACGACCAGCACGGCTGCGCGGTGATCGTCACCGGCGGTCACGGCCCGTCGCCCGCGGATGTCCTGTGCGACGCAGCCGGCGTGCAGCGCATCCCGGGGATACGGCTCGATCGCACCACCACTCACGGCGCCGGGTGCACGCACTCGTCGACTCTCGCGGCCCTGCTGGCCCGGGGTCTGACGCTCCGCGAGGCGGCTGCCGGGGCCAAAGCCGCCGCCACGGCGGCGGTACGCGGCGGGCGACCGTTCGGCGCCGGGGCTGGGCCTGTCGATGTGACGACTCACGAGGTTGCCCGGTGAGCCCCACGAACGACATCTGGACCGACATCGCGCCCATCCACGATGCGGTGGTGCGGCACCCCTTCCTGACCGGTCTCACCGACGGCTCGCTGCCGGAAGACGCCTTTGCCAGGTACGTGGTCCAAGATTCGCTGTTTCTGGTCGAGTACTCGCGGGCGTTGGCGTTGTGCGCGGCCAAGTCGCCATCCACCACGCAGCTGAGGATGTTCTGCGCCCACGCGACCGAGGCGATCGACGTCGAGCGGGCGCTGCACGAGCAGCTCATGAGCAGGTTGGGCATCGATGCCGAGCGGGCCGCCGCGACCGGGCCGACCCCCGCCTGCCTCGGCTATGCCTCGTTCCTGCTCCAGGCCTGTGCCCTTCGCGATTTTCACGAGGCCCTCGGGGCGATCGTGCCGTGCTATTGGATCTATTGGGAAGTGGGCAAGGAGCTCGTAGCCAAGGGGTCGCCCGACCCGCGCTATCGCCTCTGGATCGATACCTACGGCGACGAGAGCTTCGGCGAGGCCGTCACCGGCGTTTTGCGAGCGTGCGACGTGGCGCTGGGCGCCGTAGGCGCGTCCGCGGCGTCCGCGGCTCGGCGCAACGCCGTTACCGCGGCCCGCTACGAGTGGCTGTTCTGGGACTCGGCCCTGCGCGACGAGCGCTGGCCGGTCTAGGCGGGGCGGCGCGCCGGCCGCCCCGCGGTGACCGTTTACTTCTTGAGCTCATCCCGGATCTCGGTGAGCAGGTCGACCTCGCTGGGGCCGGCCTCTTCCTCCTGCTTGCGCGTGAGCGCGTTATAGCCCTTGACGATCAGGAAGAGCACGAAGGCGATGATGATGAACGCGAAGACCGTGTTCAGGAAGGCCCCGTAGGTGATGACGCCATCGCCGATGTCGAGGGTCAGGGCGCTGAAGTCGGGCTCACCGAAGATCGCTGCGATGATGGGCGTGATGATGTCGGCGACGAGCGACTCGATCACGGCGAAGAGCGCGAGGGCCATGATCAGGCCGACGGCGATCGTGACGATGTCACCCTTGTTGATGAACTCCTTGAACTCCTTGAGCACGCGGCACTCCTTTGAGAAAGACGGCTGAGGGTCAGCCAAGCAGGCGGTAAGGGGCGCGACCCTTGGGCCGCCCCGTCTCGTCCGGGGGCGCCCTCACGCCTGACGGCATCGTTTTCACCTTCATAGGACATGGCGGGGGCCGTCCGGGTTACGATCCGGCGCGTGGAGGAGATTACCCGGGAGCGCTTCGAAGACCTGGTGGGCCAGGCGCTCGACGAAGTGCCCGACCGCTTCTCGCAGGCCTTCGACGAGGTTGCTGTCGTGGTCGAGGACTACCCGCCGCCGGGCCAGAGCCTGTACGGGCTCTACCAGGGGGTGCCGCGGACCTTCGGCGATCGCTCCGGCTTTCCCCCGCCCCACATCTCGATCTACATGCACCCGCTCGTGGACCACTTTCGGTCCGACGCGGATCTCGTCCGGCAAGTGCGGATCACCGTGCTCCACGAGCTGGGCCACCACCTCGGGATGGACGAGGACCAGCTGGAGTCCCTTGGCTACGGCTGAGCGCGGGGTAGGAGCCACTGCCGCTCCTCCCCGCCAGCGCCGCCCCGGTTAGCCGGTTAGGGGCGCTCCGGCGCGTTCTCGAGACCAGAGATCGCCAGGCTCGCCTCGCCGCCGTAGCGGTTGTTGAGCTGGATGATCACCCCGGTCATGCCCTCGATGATGAGGGCGTTCGCCAACGGCCCGCAGTCGAGGCCACGGGCGCCCGGGATGGACTTCGTGAGCTCGATGACCTCCTGGCGAGCGGCCTTGCTCTTCCCGCAGATCAGGACGTCGGCGTCGAGATGGTGCTGCGCTTGCAGGCCGGCAGCCGGAAGATTGTTGTAGGCCACGACCACCCTGGCGTCAGGAGCCAGATCCTGGATCTGGTGGGCGCACGATTTGTCGGGGAGCTCGTCCCCCTGCAGCGCGATTGCGCCGCTCTTGCCGAACTTCAGCGCGTTCACGACGGAGATCACGACCTTGTCGGCGAGCGCATCGGCCATCGGCGGGATCGTCGCCTCGATGCCCTCCCAGGGGATGGAGACGATGGCGAGCTCGCCGGCGGAGGCGGCCTCCACGTTCTCGAGCGGCGTGAAGGTGCCGCTCGGGAGGGCCTCGCGAAGGGTTTCCGCCGCGCTGTCCGCGCGTTCCTGGCTGCGCGAGCCCACGACGATCTCGTGGCCGGCGGCTGCGAAGTTGATGGCGAGTCCGCGACCGAGGTCGCCCGTGCCGCCGAAGATCGCGATCTTCATCTGATCAGTCTCCCTTCATCGGTATTCCCAGACCCGTGCGCCGCACCGCGGCGTCCAGGGTGTTGGCGAGTAGGAATGCGATCGTCATGGGTCCCACTCCACCCGGCACGGGGGTGATATGGCCGGCGACCTCAACGGCCTCCTCGAACGCCACATCCCCCACGAGACCGTCGTCGGTGCGATTGATACCTACGTCGATCACCGCAGCGCCCGGTTTGATCCAGTCCCCCCGGATCATCTCCGGCCGGCCGACGGCGGCAATCAGGATATCTGCCTCACGGCACAGTGCTGGGAGGTCCTTCGTCCGGGAATGGGCGACGGTCGTCGTCGCGTTCGCCGCCAGTAGCAGCATCGCTTGCGGCTTGCCCACGATGAGGCTGCGACCGACCACCACCGCGTGGGCGCCCTCGATCTCCACCCCGGACTTCTCGAGCAGCCACATCACGCCGCTCGGCGTGCAGGGCACCGGAGCTGGCTCACCCCGCATCAACCGCCCGAGATTGCCGGGCGAGAAACCGTCGACGTCCTTGACCGGGTCGATGGCGTTTGCGATCTCAGGCTCGGTCAAGGGCGCCGGGACCGGCAGTTGGACCAGCATGCCGTCGACGGCGTCGTCAGCGTTGTACGCGGCGATGCGAGCGTTCAGCTCCTGCTGCGAGGTGCCGGCGGGAAGGACGACGCGCTCTGAGCGCATGCCCGCGGCCTCGGCAGCCTCGGCCTTCATGCGCTGGTAGATCTCGGAAGCGGGGTCTTCGCCGACCTGGATCCCCACGAGCCCTGGCTTGCGGCCGGCGGCCTCCGAGAACGCCGCCGCGCGCTCGCCGACCAGGGCGCGCACCTCGGCGCCGGCGGCCTTCCCGTCGATGATCTGCGCGCCCATGTCAGCCCTCAACCTTTCTCATTGGTGCCGCACCCGCCATGAGGCGGCGCTCCGACCCGTCGTCGCGGAACCTGACCCTCACGAGGTCTCCCCCCTGCTCGATGCCCGTGACAACGCCCTCTCCGAAGGTCGTGTGCAGCACGGCGTCCCCCGTCTCGTAGTCGGGTTCGGAGACCACCGTGGTGCTCGCGACCGAGCTCGCCAGAGTGCCGAATCCCCGTCGACCGCCCACCTCGGAGATGGCGTCGGTCGGCAGCTCGCCGAGAAAGCGTGACGGCAGGCGGTAGTCTCGGCCACCGTAGAGCGCCCGGCTCTCGGCGTGGGTCAGCAGCAGGTGCTTGCGGGCGCGAGTGATGCCGACGTAGCAGAGACGCCGCTCCTCCTCGACGGCCTCGGGGGTCTCTGAGCGCTGGTGCGGGAAGAGCTGCTCCTCGAGGCCGGTGATGACGACCCGATCGAATTCCAGCCCCTTGGCGTTGTGGATCGTCATCAGGGTCACCTTGCCGCGATCGTCCACGACCGTGTCGGCGTCGGCCTGAAGCGACACCTGCTCGAGGAAGGCGGCCAGCCCCTCCACCTCGCCGGTGTCGACGTCGGCCTCCGCGGCGAGCCGTACGAGCTCGTCGAGGTTGTCGAGCCGCCCCTGAGCCTCGAACGTGCCCTCGGCGGTGAGCACGTCGCGCATGCCGGAGCCGTCCAGCACCGCCTCGATCATCTCGTCGACACCGCCGCCGGTGGAGTCCAACTCACGAACCTGGGCGAGCACGCCGGCCATACGCGTGAGCTCCTCGCGCTGCTTCGGGCGCAGGCCGTCCACCAGCTCGGCTTGGGCCAGAACATCTCCGACGGGTCTGCCCTCGCGCTGGGCGTACTCGACCAGGCGCGCCAGGCATCTCGGGCCCAGACCGCGCTTGGGTGCGCCGAGCGCGCGTCCGAGGCTGGTCGTATCGGCCGGGTTCACCGCAGCGCGAAGCCACGCGATCACGTCGCGGATCTCCGCCCGCTCGTAGAAGCGCGGGCCGCCGATGACCTGGTAGTCGATTCGGGCGCGGTTCAAGGCGTCCTCAATGACGCGACTCTGCGCGTTGGTGCGGTAGAAGACCGCCACGTCATCCAGGGAATCGCCGGCATCGAGGGCGCGCTCGACCTCGCCGAGCACCGCCCGGGCCTCCTCCTGCTCGTCGCGACAGAGCATTACGCGAACCGGCTCGCCGTCCCCCCGCGCGGCGCGCAGGCGCTTCTCGTGGCGACCGGCGTTCTTCGAGACGACCGCATTGGCCGCCTTCAGGATCAGAGCGGTCGAGCGGTAATTCTCCTCGAGCAGGACCACCCGCGTCTCGGGATAGTCGTTCTCGAAGTCGAGGATGTTCCGTACCTCTGCCCCACGCCAGCTGTAGATCCCCTGGTCGTCGTCGCCGACCACGCAGACGTTGCGGTTCGGCTCGCCGAGCACCCGGACCAGACGGTACTGCGCGTGGTTGGTGTCCTGATACTCGTCCACGAGAACGTGCTCGAAGCGCCGCTGGTAGTAGCCCCGAGCCTGGTCGTCGCTTTCCAGCAGCTGAACCGTGAGCATCAGCAGGTCGTCGAAGTCCATCGACTGGTTGGCGCGAAGCTTGTCCTGGTAGCGCGTGTAGAGCTGCGCCAGCTTCTCGTCGGTAAAGGTTGTGGCCGCGTCCCGCAGATCGTCCGGGGTACGGAGGCGGTTCTTCGCGTCGGATATCGCGGAGTGCATGCCCCGGGGGGGATAGCGCTTGGTGTCGATCTCCTCTTCGGCGTAGCAGGCCCGCAGAAGGCGCAGCTGGTCGTCGGCGTCGAGGATCGTGAAGCTTCGCTCATAACCAACGCGCTCGGATTCCCTCCGGAGGATGCGAGCGCAGGCGGAGTGGAACGTGCTGGCCCAGATCTGGGAGGAGGCCGGCCCGACCAGTAGGCCCAGGCGCTCCTGCATCTCTCCCGCGGCCTTGTTGGTGAAAGTGATCGCCAGGATTCCGCCCGGAGCGACATGGTGCTCCCGGATGAGGTAGGCGATTCGATGGGTGAGAACGCGGGTCTTTCCACTTCCGGCGCCGGCGAGCACCAGAAGAGGGCCCGCGGAGTGCTCTACCGCCTCGCGTTGCGCGGGGTTAAGAGCGGTCAAAAGATCATCCACGGCCGACCGAGTGTATCCCGGCAGGCGGACGCGCCGACGACTATTCGGGGTCCTCGCGGGAGAGGTTCAGAATCTCGTCGATCTCCTCCCGAAGGCTCGGCAGGCAGTCTTCCTCGCCGGCCCCGTTCCTCTGCCGCGAGGGCTCCCGCCCGGCGCGAAGGTCGGCCAACTCGCTCTCGAGCTCCCCTACCCTGCGCACGAGGCATTCCAGAGCTTCTGCGACGGGGTCCGGAAGCTTCGTGTGCTCGATGTCCGGATGGGCGAGGTCATCCTCGCTCACCCGCTTGCCATCGACCACCACCGGGCGCCCGGGATTGCCGACGACTGTCGAGTTCGACGGTACGTCCTTGATCACGATGGCGCCCGCGCCGACCTTCGCGCCCTCGCCGATCTCCAGGGGCCCGAGCACGCGCGCTCCGGTCCCCACGATCACGCCATCGCCGATGGTGGGGTGCCGCTTGCCCGTCTCCTTGCCCGTGCCGCCCAGCGTGACGCCTTGGTAGATGGTGACGTTTCGGCCGATCTCCGTGGTCTCCCCGATCACGACGCCCATTCCGTGGTCGATGAAGAAGCCCTCGCCGATCGTCGCACCGGGATGGATCTCGATGCCGGTGATCAGACGCGACGCGTGGCTCACAAGGCGGGCCGGCAGGCGCAGATCCTGCTTATAGAGCCGGTTTGCCAGGCGATGCATCCATATCGCATGGAGCCCCGGGTAGCAGGTCAGGATCTCCGCGACCGACTGAGCGGCGGGGTCGCGGTCTCGCGCGATCGCAATGTCACGTTTCACGCGGTCGACCGCGTTGGCGATTCCGGGCACGAGTGTCATCGCGGCTAGTATAGGAACACCTCGCGAAGCGGCGGCTTTGGACGCCCGACGGCCGGGGCTTCGCACGGATGACGACCTCGATGCACCACCCATGAGCCGCGTGACCGTACCGGGCGCATCGTGTGTCCTGGCCCCCTCGATGACCGCCGATGCCACACGCCTCGGCTCATTGCGGGCGGACTCGCCGCAGGCCCTCGAGCGCCTGATCGCCGAGCTACCCGACCCCCCGTGGGACGTCGAGGTCGCTGCCGACGGCGACCTGGCCGCCTGGCTGGCAGGCGCCGGTTTCGAGCGGTACGCCACCGTGACGGTCATGGCCCGCCCCCTCGAGGGCATGGCCCGCGCCCACGGAGTGGCGGGCGTTCGGGTCGGCCGCTATCGCAACGACTGGGCTGAGCAATTCACGGTCGCCGAGGCGGAGGCTCTCGCGGAGAGCGCCATCTTCCAGAGCATGAGCCAACCGACCGGATACGAGACGGCGGAGCACATCGGCGGCTTCGTCGCGGCTCAACGGGGGGAGCGGCTGATCGGCTTCGCTCAGGCGACGATGCCACAGGGCTGGATCAACTGGTTCGGTGTGGTGCCCAACGAGCGGCGCAAAGGCGTAGGACGCGCGCTGATCGCTGCCCTCGTGGCGATGGCCCGCGAGCAACAAGGCACACACCTCGCGTGTCTGGTCGATACCGAGTCCGGACTCGGGTTCTTTCGCTCGCTCGAGTTCACGTCCCGCGGCCAGCGGGCGCTTCTCATCCGCAGGGCGTAGTCGGCCCGCTCAGGAGTCCCGGTCGAACAACGGGGTGGTGAGGTAGCGCTCACCGGTGTCGCAGAGGAAGGTCACGATCGTCTTGCCCGCGTTCTCGGGGCGGCCGGCAACCTCCAGGGCGGCCCAGACGTTCGCACCCGCGGAGATCCCGACCAGGATTCCCTCTTCGGCCGCGAGCCGGCGGGTCATCGCGAATGCATCGTCCGCCCGGCAGGTCATCACCTCGTCGTACACCTCGGTGTTCAGTACCCCGGGGACGAAGCCGGCGCCGATGCCCTGGATGGCGTGCGGGCCGGGCTCGCCCCCGGAGAGCACCGGGGAGTCCGCCGGTTCCACCGCGATCGCCTGGAACTCCGGGCGCAGCTCCTTGAGCGCCTCGGCGGTCCCGGTGATGCTGCCGCCCGTACCGACGCCGGCGACCAGCACATCAATGGCGCCCTCGGTGTCATCCCAGATCTCCTGCGCGGTGGTGTCGCGATGCACCTGGGGGTTGGCGGCATTCTCGAACTGCTGGGGAACGAACGACCCGAGAGTCTCGGCGGCGATCTGCTCGGCGCGGGCGATCGCCCCCCTCATGCCCTCTGCACCGGGCGTCAGCTCGAGCTCGGCGCCATAGGCCGTCAGCAGCATCCGCCGTTCCTCGCTCATGGTGTCGGGCATCGTGAGCACGCAGCGGTACCCCTTCGCCGCGGCGACGAAGGCCAGTGCGATGCCGGTGTTTCCCGAAGTCGGCTCGATGATGACGCTCTCACCAGGTACGAGATGCCCCTCGCGCTCGGCCGCCTCGATCATCGCCAGGCCGATGCGGTCCTTCACGCTCCCCGCGGGGTTGAGGCTCTCGAGCTTCCCCAGCACCCGAGCCTCGAGTCCGGCCCCGATCCGCGCCAGGCGCACAAGCGGGGTGTTACCAACGAGATCGGTGATCGAATCGGCAATGGCCATTAATCCAAGAGAATACCCGGATTCCCATCGCCCTTGGGAGGCGCCGGCCGTGCGGAGCTTTGTCGCCCCTCGCAGGGTCGCCGCAGCGGGGTCTCGCCGAGTGAGCTGGTCCCGGTTGCATGATCTGCGGCGACCCCAGCTCACCGAGTCGCGTCCCAACCGGACCTCTCCGCCCGGCGGCCCGGGCGGTCGGGTTCACTAGCCTCCTGAGCCGGGGTTCGGCGTCAGCCACCTCGGTGCCGAGCTCTGTCGCAGAGCGGGACGGACCGCTCTCACCGCACTGGGGCTCGCCATCGGCGTCGCCCTGGTGGTTGCCGTCGGCCCTCTCGCGAGGACTGGACGACGCTCAAGTCGAGGTGCTGAGACCCCTGACCGGACTCGGTACCGACAGGGCGGTCTCTCGGCCCCTGCGCAGAACCGACGACGACGGCTTCGACGCGGGCGCCTGCGGCCTCCTTCAGCTCACGCCGGAGGAGATCGAGATGCTGGACGGCCGCGTCGTGGCCGACCGGCATACCTAGCCGACGCGCGCGGAGATCATCGCCCGGAGGTCGGCCTCGGGGCGCGCGCCGATATGAGTGATCACCTCGGCTGCGGCGATGCTGCCGACCTGAGCACAGATCGCTGCCTCGCGCCCCTCCGTGAACGCATGGAGGAAGCCCGCGGCGTAGAGATCGCCGGCACCGGTGGTATCGACCCGCTTCGCGACCTGCTCGGCGGGAACCGCGACCCGCCCCTCGGGACCGAGGATGATCGAGCCCTGTCCTCCCCGGGTGACCGCGGTGAGCTCACACACTTCCTCCAGCACCAGCAGGGTCTCCTCGAGATCGTCGAGCTCGTAGAGTGCCTTCGCCTCCTCTTGGTTCGCGAAGAGAATGTCGACCGAATGCTCGATGAGCAGCTGGAGCTCGTCGCGATGGCGGTCGACGCAAAAGGGATCCGACAGTGAGAGCGCGACCCGACGCCCTGCCTCGTGGGCGATGTCCACCGCGTGCCGCATCGCCTCCTTGGCCGAGGGCGGATCCCACAGGTAGCCCTCCAGGTAGAGCACCTCCGCCGCTGTAACCAACTGGGGATCGATGTCCTTCGGCTCGAGCTCGATCGAGGCCCCGAGATAGGTACTCATGGTGCGCTCGCCGTCAGGTGTCACGGCGACGAGGCAGCGACCGGTCGCCGAGCCGCTCTCGGTCGGAGCCACGCCGAACTCGACCCCCGCTGCGGTGATGTCGTGCGCGAAGATCTCGCCCACCTGATCGTCGCAGACCTTGCCGATGAACGCCGCCGACGAACCGAGCGCCGCGGCTCCCACCATCGTGTTGGCGGCCGATCCGCCGGAGTGCTCCTCCGCCGGCGGGAACGCGTGATAAAGCTCGTGCATTCGCTCCTCGTCGATAAGCGCCATGCTGCCCTTGGTGAGGTCTTGGGCCGAGATGAATCTTTCGTTCACCTCGCCCAACACGTCGACGATCGCGTTTCCGATGCCCACGACATCGATGGTGGCGGGATTCGAGCTCATCTACCTCCTCCGGAATCAGAACGCGTGCGATCCTAGCGCCGCGAGCGCCGGACGTGAATCGCCCGTTCGACA
>JAHEIS010000175.1 GCA_024639225.1 Actinomycetes bacterium
CCATCTCGAGGTTGGCCGTGCGGTAGAGCACCGGCGTCGCCGTGCGCGGGAAGCCCCGGATCTCGACCCGGAACTCGCTGATCGTGCCGACGATCACTACGCTCAGCCGGTGGAAGGGGACCTCGAGCCGGTCGTAGCGGTGGCGGCGCTGGTCGAGGGAGTGGTACTCCGCGCGTTGTCGGCCCGGGATGATCTTGGCCCACGCCAGCAGGCCCTGGTGCGGCGGCGTGATGAGCACCCGTCCGAACGCCCACATGACGAGCGCGAGCGCGCCCAGCAGCGGCGCGCCGGTGAAGATGGCGCCGCCGAGCGTGACGAACGCGCACGTGCTGGCCACGTGCGACATGAACGGTCGCTTGCGCGGCGTCTCCAGCGAGAAGAGAACCGCGTCGTAGTGCACCTTGACCTTGTCGGCGAGCCAGGCCGGCGGAGGCCGCATCGGCACGAAGGGCTCCGGCGGCCGCTTCTTCGGGCGGGGGCGGGCGCGGCGGCCGAGGTGGACCGACCGGAGCCGGTCGTAGGCCTGCCGCGTGCGCTTGTCGCGCAACAGCTTGCCCGCCTGCTGCACGTCCAGGAACCGTTCCGCGGCGTCCGGGGCCGGCGACTTGTCCGGATGCCAGGTGAGCGCCGCCTTGCGAAACGCGGCCTCGACCTCCTTCTGGTTCGCGCCGGGATCGACACCCAGAATCAGGTAGGCATCGGTGTCGGGATCGTAGCTGAGCATGCATACGGGTCCCCGGCCGTGGACTGTCCACGGCGAAACCGGCACGGTGGGACCCGGTCCCATTATGCGGGCCGCGGCGGGGGCAGACCAGCCTGCGGCAGCTCCGCGCGCGCGGGCAATGTCCAAAAAAAGCGCCGGGGATGGCCCCGGCGCCTTTTTTGGTACCCCCACGAGGACTCGAACCCCGATCTACGGCTCCGGAGGCCGCCGCTCTATCCGTTGAGCTATGGGGGCGGAGAGTGTGCTCTGCCGCGGCAGCATTCTAGACCATGGGCAAGCCTTCGCCGTTACCGGCTGCGCCGCGGGGCACGCGTCCGGGCGAGCCGCTCCGCCCAGCGCCCGGGCTCGGGCGGCGCGACCGGCTGCGGTTTCCAGTTGTCGCGCATGCACTCGCGGGCGAAGGCGAGCTCGCTCGGATCGGCGCGCCGGTAGGCGCCGACGTCGAGCCCGTCGATCCGCAGCGGGCCGATGGCCGTGCGCACCAGGCGGGTGACGCGCAGCGCGACCTTGGCGAAAATGCGACGCAGCTCGCGGTTCCGGCCCTCCCAGACGGAGAGCGTGATGAGGTTGCGGTCGCCCTTGCGGTCGACGCGGCGCACCCGGGCCGGCGCGGACCTGCCCTCCGCCAGCCAGACGCCGCGCTCGATCCGGTCCAGCTGCTTCGGATCGATCCGGCCCCGCACCTCCAACCGGTAGGTCTTGTCCACCTGGTAGCGCGGGTGACAGACGATGTTGGTGAGCGCGCCGTCGTTGGTGAGGAGGACGAGCCCCTCCGACGCCTCGTCGAGCCGCCCGACGGTGTAGATGCGCCGATCGTCCGGGATGAGGTCGATGACGCGCTGGCGGCCGCGCTCGTCGCGGTTGGTGCAGATGTATCCCCGCGGCTTGTGGAGCAGGTAGTAGACGCGCCGCTCCGGCGCCACGTTCTCGCCGTCGACCCGGATGCCGTCGTGCTCCGGATTCACCTTCGTCCCGAGCCGGGTGACCACCTTGCCGTTCACCTCGACGCGCCCCTGCTCGATGATCCCCTCGCACTCGCGCCGGGAGCCGACCCCACAGTGAGCGAGCACCTTCTGCAGCCGTTGCATCATGTTGCTCCGGGGATTATGCCCTGCCCGGCCGATTAGGGAAGTAGCGGCATGGCCAAAAACCCCGACCGGCGGATCTCGTATGACCGATTCTGGGGCGGAGTGCTGCTGGTCGGCTGCGCGCTGCCCTACCGTCTCGACGAGGATTCCTATCTCTGGCACCTGTTCCGCGCCGGCAGCCCGGCGGTCAAGGCCTGGCTGGTCGCCGGGGTCGTCGCCGGGGTTTTCGGCGTCGTGGCGGGAATCGCCCGGTGGTCAGGACGCCCGCGCCACCTGACCAACTTCATCCTGGGCGGCGTGACGCTCGGGATGCCGGCGTTTGCGCCGTCCATCTGGAACACCTTCCCCGAGACGAACCCGGCGGTGCTCCCGCTGGGGGGGCTCGGCTCGGTCGGCTGGGTCATGCTGGCGGCTCTCGTCGCCATCTATGCCGGATCGGGGATCCGCATCGTGCGGCCGGCCCAGATCGCCGGCCAGGCGCTCGGCGCCCTCGGCGCGTTCCTGCTCGCAATCTTCGCCTTCCTGCCGATGGAGGGCGACGAGCGGTCGCTCGCGTTCGTCCACCTGAAGCTCGCGTCCGAGTTCCCGGACCACTGGCGCCGGCTCGTGCCGTTTGCCCTGCTCGCGCTCGGCGGCCTCTTCGGCACGCTCAACCTGCTGCGCTCGCGCGCCGAGGTGGTTCTCGCCAGGCTCACGCGCCTGCTCGTCGTCGCGGGGATGCTGTTCTGGGTCGTGTTGCCGTTCGTCGACGCCGTACAGGCGGCGCCGGGCCAGCTGGCGCATCACATGCCGGCGGCCTGGGGGGGGCTGCACGTGATCGCCCCGCTCTTCCTGATGCTGGACGGGTGCGTCGCGTTCCTGGCGATCACGATTACGCGGTCGGGGGACTAGCCTTCCGCCAAATGACACACGGCGAGAGCCGACGTCTCCGTCGACTCCCGCCGTAGTGTGGTTTTGCCTTGGCTGCGCGAAGAGGCTACTGGTCAGGGTTGCGGATGACCTCTTCCACGACCGACCGCAGATCCCGAACCGTCACGTCGTCGCATCCGACGAAGGGCAGGCGCGGAAGCCGGATCACCTGACCGGCCACCATGACGACCCGCGGATCGTCCGGCACGACCTCGCCGACCGACTCGTCGATCTCGATGGTCTCTTCGACCGTCTCGTCGGCCTCGCCCCAGTCCTCGACCGTCTCGTCGGTGTCCCGCTCCGCGGGCACCTCTTCGTCGGCCTCGACACCGTACGGCTCGTCGCGGTACTCGTCGGGAGTCTCCTCGGCCATGTCCTCGTCGACCACGTCTTCGGTGGCCTCTTCCTCGACGACCGACTCCTCTTCATCGCTCCAGTCCTCGGC
>JAHEIS010000176.1 GCA_024639225.1 Actinomycetes bacterium
ATAGGCGCCCTCTCCGCCGGGTGAGTCGGCGTCCTGGGCGGAGGCAAAGGCCCCGTTCGGCAGGCGCATCTCGCGCACCAGGTAGTCGAGAGTCTCGGCGGCGATGGTCGCGTAGCCCTGCAGCCCGGTTACCCGGAACGCAAGAGCGTAGGCCGATGCCAGCAGCGCGTTGTCGTAGAGCATCTTCTCGAAGTGCGGCACCAGCCAGACGCCGTCGACGCTGTAGCGGTGGAATCCGCCGCCCAGCTGGTCGTAGATGCCTCCCTCGGCCATGCGGCGCAGCGTGAGCTCCGCCATCTCGCGGGCGTGGCGGTCTTCTGTCGCCCAGGCTCGGCGCAGGAGAAAGTCGAGCACCAGCGACGGCGGAAACTTCGGCGCGCCCGCGAAGCCACCCTGATTCGGGTCGAAGATGCGCGCCAGGCCCAGCATCGCGCTGGAGAGGGCCGCCTCCGAGGGAGCCTGGCCGCCGTCTACGCCCGCCATCGCGTTGAGACGCTCGGTGAGCTGCTCGGCCTGCTCGTTGACGTCCTCGCGGCGATTGGCATACGCATCGGAGATGGCGCGCAGCACGTCGGCGAACGCCGGCATTCCGCGTCCGGCGGCTGGCGGGAAGTAGGTGCCCGCATAGAACGGCTCGCCGGCCGGCGTCAGGAAGACCGTCATCGGCCACCCGCCGTTGCCGCTGAGGGCAACGGTCGCCTGCATGTAGAGCGCGTCGACGTCGGGTCGCTCCTCCCGGTCGACCTTCACGTTGACGAACAGTTCGTTCATCAGCGCCGCGGTCTCCTCGTTATCGAAGCTCTCGTGGGCCATGACGTGGCACCAGTGACAGGTCGAGTAGCCGATGCTGAGCAGAACCGGCACGCCGCGGGTGTGAGCCTCCGCGAAGGCGTCCTCGCCCCACGGGTACCAGTGCACCGGATTGTCCGCGTGCTGGCGAAGATAGAGGCTCGACTCCGAGGCGAGGCGGTTCACTGGGGTGAGCATAAACACACCGCGGGTACTCGGTGCCGGCGGGCGCTACCGTTTCCGACGTGACCCAGACGTTCATCGACGCGGCGGGGGCCCGTCTTGCCCGCACTCCGGCCGGCCTGTGGCGCCAGGTGGGATTGCTGGCGGTCGCCGCAGCGGTCGACGGCACCGACGAGGCGCGCCTCGGGCTGGCGCGCGGTCTGCTGGCGCTCGATCATCCCGACGAGGCAGCGTCCGTCGCGGCCGCGGTCAGCGAAACGGCCTGGGGGATCTGGCTCGGCGTGCTGGCGGTCGGCCAGAGCGGGGATGTGGATCGCGCCCGGGCCATTGCCGCCGACGCTCGCGAGGCGCTGCCCGACACTCCCGACGGGCGCGAGGTGTCACGCCGCCTGGACGACCTCGACTCGGAGATCGGCACGCTCGGCGGGACCGCCAACTCCGGCAGATTCGACCTGGTGGGCTACGAGAACGGGCCCCGTCGCCGGGTCGTGCTCGTGGGCCGCTCGTCGGTCTCGTACCTGGCCGACCCGGGCATCGGCGGCGACGGGCTGATCCGTTTCGCGCCATACGGGGGCACGAGCGACGGAAACCGCGCCCATCTGGGCCTGGGAGAGATCATCGACTCTCTGAGGCGCGGTGACGGAGGTGAGGGACGCCCCGTGCCAACCGACCACAGCGCGCCGCTGCAGCCGGGCCAGATGCTGAGCGCGCTGTCCGAGGCCGGCCGGGCGCGCACCGACGAGCTCACTCGACTGGCCGAGGAGGTGCGGATCGAGCGAGAGGAGCTCGCGAAGAAGGGCGAGGAGCTCGACAACGAGCTTGCCCGGCTGATCGCCGAGCGCGCTCGGTTGAAGCGCGTGGCCACTCCGAACGGGGGCGACGCGCCGCTGCCGGCCGGTTACGTCCCGAAGAGCCCGTCCGATGCCGCCGCCGTGCTTGGTGTCGGCCCCAACCCCACCCGCGCCGAGGTGGAGGCCGCGTACCGAGACCTGGTGCGAAGCGCCCACCCGGACCGGGTCGCCGACCTGCACCCGGGGATCCGCAACGAGGCGGAGAACCTCACCGTCGCGCTGAACGCCGCGCGCGACCTCCTGCTCCAGAACGCGGATCAGTCCGCGGTCGGGTAGCGCCTCCCGCGCCACACGGCGCCCTGGCCGCTGATGCGGCCGATCGCTCCGCGGAACGCCGCCGCAGTAACGAAGGCCGCGCCGAGCCACGCCAAGGCTCCGAGCCCTTCGACCAGCTCGAGCGCGGCTCGTCAGCCGCTCAAGGGAGTGACCCGCTCAGAAGCCGCTGACGAGCTCGTGCCCGAGCTGGCTCACGGCATAGGGCATGGCATCGGTGTTCTTCGCGATGCCCACCTCGCCGGCGCCGTTGGCAAGGATCAGGCCACCGCGACCGCCGACGCGGCTCTCGAATCGGGAAACCGTCGCGCTGCTCGCTTCGGTGGGAGGTACGCCGAGCCGCAACAGCGCTACGGCGCGGAAGGCCAGGCACTCCCGAATGATCGCCTCCCCGAGGCCGGTGGTCGAGCACGCTCCGGCCTCATCGTCGGCGTAGGTGCCGGAACCGATCAGGGGCGAGTCACCGATTCTGCCGGGGCGCTGGCCGACCGTTCCTCCAGTGCTGGTACCTGCCGCCATCCGGCCGAAGCGATCGACAGCGACGGCCCCGACAGTATCGAGGTCATCACCGGGCTCGGAGGCGGCATCGCGCCGGCGGGCGAGCAGCCGCTGGATCGATCGTCGCGTCCGCATCTCGGTCAGGCTCACCGGCTCGAAGCCCACCTCCTTCGCAAAGCTGTCCGCTCCCGTACCCGCGTAAAGCACGTGAGCACCGTCCTCCAGGACGGCTCGCGCAATCGCGATCGGATTGCGGAAAGGGGAGAGCGCTGCGACGCCTCCCGCGCCGAGGCCCGTGCCTTCCATGATCGAGGCGTCGAGCTCCAGATGCCCATCCTCGTTGAGAGCCGCTCCGGTGCCGGCGTTGAGCAGGGGATCGTCCTCCATCACCTCGATAGCCCGCTGAACCGCATCGAGAGGGGAGCCGCCGCTGCGCAGAATGTTGAGACCGGCCGCGCTTGCCCGCTCGCAGACGCCGGCGGCCTCGGGGGCGTCGAGGATTCGCCCTCCGGCGCCGCCGTGCACGGCTACGACCGGTGTCACCACCGTGGCGCGGTAGTGATCGAGATGA
>JAHEIS010000007.1 GCA_024639225.1 Actinomycetes bacterium
GGCTCGTGCTGGCCCTCCGCTAGCTGCGGGTCCCCGTCAGCAGGAAGGCGTGCTCGGTGAGGGCGGAGGCGCCGCGGGCGGCGAGGCCGGCCTCGGCGCGCAGCGCGTCGACCGATTCGACGCGCTCGACCGTCCTCGCCCCGGCGTAGAGCGCGTCCACGGCGTCGGGGCTGATGGAGAACGGTGGACCGTCGAACTCGTGCTGCGGGTACTCGAACGTGATGAGCAGCGTCCGCGGCCGCTCGGGAAGGGCGGTCGCCATGTGTTCGACGTACCGGCGACGGAGATCCGGCGGCAGGGCGACGAGCGCGGCCCGGTCGTAGACCGCGTCGACTCCGGTGAGCCGTTCCGGTGTGAGGTCGAAGACGTCGCCGACCAGAAGCTCGATGTCGTCCGCGGCGTAGCGGGTGAACGGGCCGTCGGTCTCCGGCGCCGCCGCACAGCCACGCTCGGCAAGGAAGTCGCGCACGGCGATCTCGCTCAGCTCGACCCCGAGGACGTGCCAACCCCGCTCGCGCAGCCACCACATGTCCTGGGATTTCCCGCAGAGCGGAACCAGCACCACGGGCTTTTCACCGCGGTCCGGCGTCCCCGGCAGGAGCCGATGATGATGGCGCTCCAGGAGCGGGTTGACCCGGTCCTGGTGGAAGGCGATGCGGTTCTCGCGCCACCGCTCGTGCCAGAACTCCGCATCCATCCCGTCCAACGCTAGCCGGGCCGCAGGACTCAGGCCTCCCGGCGTGACAGGTACTCCGCGGGGTGGAGGGCGCGGACCCCGGCGAGCTCGGCGATCTGGTGACGGCACGACGTGCCCGCGGCGACGAGATCCGCCGCGGGGCCAGCGGCGATGGCGACTCCGAGCCCGTGCGCGAAGATGCGGCGTGACAGGCCGGGGTGCTCGTAGCCGAACGCGCCGGCCATACCGCAACACCCCGCGCCGCTGTCGCGGGCTCCGCTTCCGCACGCCGACACGGCGCCCTCGGCTCCGCCGAGCGCTCGCGTGTGGCAGTGCACGTGGACCAGCGGCTCCGCTGGAGGGGCGGTCAGACCGACGCTCCGCACGACGTCCTCGAAGCTCGCGCTGGCTGCGCGGACGGCCGCCGCGTCATCGTCGCCCGGCAGGAGCTCGCCCGACTCGTCGGTCAGCATCGACAGGCAGGACGGTTCGAGCACGACGATGTCCTGCCCCGCCCGCGCCGCGGGCGCGAGCGCCCGCACGGTGCGGGCGAGGCGTCGGCGAGCGAGGCCGATCATCCCCGCGGAGTAGGCCGTCCGGCCACAGCAGCCCGGCGCGATGACGGCGACCCGGCGCCCGGCCTCGCGGAGGACGCGGATCGCCGCCTCGCCGACTTCCGGCGAGAGGTGCCGGGTGAACGTGTCGGCCATGATCGTGACATCAGCGGGGTTCGCGCCCGGCGGCGGGCGCCAGGTGGGCGCGGGACGGGGCAGAGTGCGCCCCGCGCCAAGCGACGCGATCCGGGCCGCCACCCCCGCAGCCCGCGGCGCGCGGCCGGCGACAGCCAGCAGATTCGGCGTCGCCGCGCTGAGGCGCTGGGCGGGCTTCGGCCGGTCGTGCGCGAGCGCTTCGGCCTTCATCCGCGACATGTCGACCGCTGCCGGGCACTCGCGGGCGCACGCCTTGCAGCTCAGGCAGAGGCTCAGCGCCTCGCGCAGACCGGGATCGGCCAGGCCCTTCGCGAGCCGGCCCTCGACCGCCGCCGCGAAGATCACGGCCCGTCCGCGGGTCGAGTGGCGCTCGTCGCCGAGGGCCTGGTAGCTCGGGCACATCGCACCCGAGTCGGAGCGGCAGAGTCCGTTGCGGCTGCAGAGCGTGGCGGCCCGGGCGAGCCCGCCTTCCGGGCCGAAAGGAAGCGCGGCGGGGCCCGGGTCCGCGCGGTCCCGCGCCGGGGCGAGATCCGAGTCGAGCGGCTCCGGGTCGACGATCACACCGGGGTTGAGGACGCCGTCGGGATCGAGGCGCCTCTTCAGCTCGCCGAACGCGGCGATCGTCTCGGGCCGGTACATCCGTCCGAGCAACTCGCTGCGGGCGCGGCCGTCGCCGTGCTCTCCCGAGAGAGAGCCGTCGTGGGACGCGACGATCTCGGCCATGCCTTCGGCCAGCCGACGCATCTGCCGGACCTCGGCCGGCCGCGAGAGATCCATCATGGGGCGGATGTGCAGGCAGCCCACGCTGGCGTGCCCGTACCAGATTGCGAGAACCTGCTCGTCGCGAAGCATCGCGCGGGCCTCCCGCACGAAGTCGCCGAGGCGATCGGGCGGGACCGCCGGATCCTCGATGAACGGCACCGGCCGTGGATCCCGGCCGGCGGCGCGGTCGGTCACCGCGGCCTGCGCCCGGCCGATACCGAGTCGGCGTGCGGCCCAGATGTGCTCCTGGGCGGTGGGATCCGTGACGATCCGGGCCCCGGGTATGGCCTGGAGGGCGTCCGCGACCTCGGCCGCCGTTCCGCTGTGTTCGACGACCAGCATCGCGCCGGGCCGGCCCTCGGCGAAGTCCAGCAGATCGACATCGGCGGGAGGGCGGTTGCGCGGGTCGAGCAGATGCTCGTCGATCATCTCGATTGCCGACGGGTCGGCGCGCAGCAGCGCCGGTACGGCTGCCGCGGCCTCCTCGACCGAGTCGTACCCCAGGAGGGCGATCCCGCGGGCGGCCGGCAGCGGGACCAGGTCCAGCTCGGCCTCCAGCGTCACCGCGAGCGTGCCCTCGGTGCCGGCCAGCAGCCGCGGCCAGTCGGCCTCGCTCAGCGCGCCGAGGTCGTAGCCCGAGACTCGGCGGAGAAGCGATGCGGGTTCGGCCCTGACCGCAAGATGCCGCGCGTCCTCGAGTGCCGACGGCGCCGCCGATCCGGCGGTCAGCCGGACCCGCCGTCCGTCCGCCATGACGACGGTCAGCGCCCGGACATGGGTCGCGGTGAGCCCGTGGACGACCGAGCGCATCCCGGCCGAGTTGTTGGCGATCATCCCGCCGAGGGTCGCCCGATCGGCGGTGGCGACGTCGGCGCCGAAGATCAGCCCGTGGGCGGCGGCCGCGCGGTTGAGGTCGCCGAGGACGGCCCCGGGCCCGACCCGGGCGCGCCGCCCGGCGGGGTCGATTCGGATCTCGTTGAGCGCCGAGGTGTCGACGACCAGGCCCCGGCCGACGGTCTGCCCGGCGAGGCTCGTGCCGGCGCCGCGCATCGTCAGGGGCACGCCGGTCAGTCGGCACGCCTCCACGGCCGCTTCGAGGTCCGTGGCCGCGCCCGCCCGCAGCACCGCCAGAGGCGTCCGCGCGTACAACGAGGCGTCGCGTGAGTACATTTCGCGCGACGCCGCGTCGGAGCGCAGTTCACCGGCGATCTCGGGGGCGAGGCGTTCGCTCAACAGGCGGGCATCCATCATCACGCTACGCTAGGGCAGAAGCCGCGCGGCGCCACGTTGAAAGGCCTCACCCGAGTCGGTAACATGCCCAGGCTTTGCGGAGCGGTGGGTGCTTCGTGCGCGCGGTGGAATTTTTGGTGCGCGGCCCTGGTGGCCGCGCATTTTTTCGCCGGGACCCCATGCTTAGCGATGTATCGGCCCGCCGAGTGGGCCCTGTCCGAGTGCCCTAAAGGAGCATTTGATGAGCAAGGAAAAGTTCGATCGTTCGAAGCCCCACGTCAACGTGGGCACCATCGGTCACGTCGACCATGGAAAGACGACGCTGACCGCTGCGATCACCAAGGTGCTCGCCGACTCCGGTTCGAGCGACGCCGTGGCCTTCGACGAGATCGACAAGGCGCCGGAAGAGAAGGAACGCGGCATCACGATCGCGACCGCGCACGTCGAGTACGAGACGGAGAACCGCCACTACGCGCACGTCGACTGCCCGGGTCACGCGGACTACGTCAAGAACATGATCACGGGCGCCGCCCAGATGGACGGCGCGATCCTCGTGGTGTCCGCGGCCGACGGCCCGATGCCCCAGACGCGCGAGCACATCCTCCTGGCGCGCCAGGTGGGCGTGCCGGCGATCGTCGTCTTCCTCAACAAGGCCGACCAGGTCGACGATGCCGAGCTGCTCGAGCTCGTCGAGCTCGAGGTCCGGGAGCTGCTCTCCGAGTACGAGTTCCCCGGCGACGACGTCCCGATCGTGACCGGCTCCGCGCTGAAGGCTCTCGAGGGCGACGCGGATGCGGCGGGCCAGATCATGGAGCTCATGGCGGCCGTCGACGAATACGTCCCGATGCCCGAGCGCGAGGTCGAAAAGCCCTTCCTGATGCCGGTCGAGGATGTCTTCACCATCACCGGCCGTGGCACCGTCGCCACCGGCCGCGTCGAGCGCGGCAAGGTCAACGTCGGTGAGGAGATCGAGATCGTCGGCATGACCGACAAGACCGAGACCACCACCGTCACGGGCGTCGAGATGTTCCGCAAGCTGCTCGACGAGGGCGTTGCGGGCGACAACATCGGCGCGCTGCTTCGCGGTGTCGAGCGCGAGGAGATCCAGCGCGGCCAGGTGCTGGCCAAGCCGGGCTCGATTACGCCGCACACCAAGTTCACCGCTCAGGTGTATGTCCTGAGCAAAGACGAGGGCGGTCGTCACACGCCGTTCTTCTCCAAGTACCGCCCGCAGTTCTACTTCCGTACGACCGACGTGACCGGAGAGGTCACGCTTCCGGACGACACGGAGATGGTCATGCCGGGCGACAACGCCACCATGGAGGTCGAGCTGATCCAGCCGATCGCCATGGAGGAACAGCTTCGATTCGCCATTCGCGAAGGCGGCCGTACGGTCGGCGCGGGTGTCGTGGAGAAGATCACGGAGTAGACGGCGTCAGACGGCCCCGCTCCCTTCCGGGGGCGGGGCCGTTTCTGTCCCCGGGGACGAGGAACACGGTGCAGCAGAACAAGATCAGAATCCGGCTCAAGGCCTATGACCATGAGCAGCTCGACCGCAGCGCCGCGTCGATCGTCGAGACGGCGACGCGCAGCGGTGCGACGATCTCCGGGCCGGTTCCGCTGCCGACCGAGCGCAACATCTACTGCGTCATCCGGGGTCCGTTCGTGGACAAGGACTCGCGCGAGCACTTCGAGATCCGCACCCACAAGCGGCTCATCGACATCTATTCACCGACGCCCAAGACGGTCGACTCGCTCATGCGCCTCGACCTCCCCGCCGGCGTCGACATCGAGATCAAGGCCTGACCGTGCCTGCGATCATCGGACGCAAGGTGGGGATGACCCAGATCTTCGCCGAGGACGGCGAGCGGGTCCCGCTCACCGTCATCGAGGCGGGCCCCTGCCATGTCACCCAGGTGAAGAACGCCGACGGCGACGGCTACGACGCCGTCCAGCTGGCGTTCGGGGCGACCGCGCCCAAGCATCTGACCAAGGGCGAGCTCGGCCACCTCGCCAAGGCCGGCGCGCCGCCCCTGCGCCACCTGCACGAGTTCCCCGCCGATGAGGTCGGCCAGGATGTGAGCCTCGGCGACGTCGTCACCGTCGCCGGGTTCGTGCCCGGTCAGAAAGTGCGCGTCACCGGTACCTCAAAGGGCAAGGGCTACGCCGGAACGATCAAGCGGCACAACTTCTCCAGCGGGCCCAAGAGCCACGGCTCGCACAACAAGCGGGCCCCCGGCTCGATCGGCGCGGCCGCCTACCCGGCCCGCGTCTTCAAGGGCCAGCGCATGAGTGGTCAGATGGGCAACGAGCAGGTGACCCAGCGGGGTCTCCAGGTCGTCGGTGCCGATCCGGAACGCAACCTGCTGGTCGTCAAGGGCGCTGTGCCCGGCGGCAAGAACGGCCTGTTGATCGTGAGGCCCGACTGATGAGCGAACTCCGCGTCCTCAACGACGAAGGCGTCACCATCGGCACCGCGGCTCTCTCCGAGACGCTCGCGGCCCAGCCAATCAAGACCCACCTGATCCACGAGACGGTGGTCGCTGAGCTGGCCGCCCGCCGCGCGGGCACCCATTCCACCAAGACGCGTTCCGACGTGCGCGGTGGTGGCGCCAAGCCCTGGCGGCAGAAGGGCACCGGGCGCGCCCGTGCCGGATCCAGCCGCTCGCCGATCTGGGCCGGTGGTGGCATCGTCTTCGGTCCGCACCCGCGCGACTACGGTGGCAAGGTCAACCGCAAGATCCGCCGACAGGCTTTCCACTCCGCGCTCCGGGCGCACGCCGAGCGCGGCAGCGCGGCCGTCATGGAGCCGGTCGAGTGGGACGCACCGTCGACCAAGTCCGCGGTGGCATATCTCTTCCAGGCACCCGACGGCCTCCAGGTCCGTCCGATTCTGCTCGTGACGGCTGACCCCGACGGGGTGGTCGGCCGCTCGTTCCGGAACATCGAGGGCGTGAGGGTCGTCGCGGCGGGCGATGTCCAGACCGTCGACCTCATGCAGGCCCGCGCGATCCTCGTCGAGAAGGCCGTCTGGGAGGGCTGGGCCGGCGAGTCCGCGATCGAGTCCGTCACGGCCAAGAAGCGCCGCGCGCCCGCCAAGAAGAAAGCGACACCTTCCGCCGACGAGGCTGACGAGAAGCCGGCGGCCAAGAAGAAGGCCCCCGCCAAGAAGTCGACGGCCAAGAAGGCCGCGTCCACGAAGGACGACGACCCGGCCGACGACAAGCCGGCGGCCAAGAAGAAGGCGCCCGCCAAGAAGTCGCCGACGAAGAAGGCCGCGTCCACCACGGACGATGATGAGCCCGCCGCCAAGAAGAAGAGCCCGGCGGAGAAGTCGACGGCCGAGCGGGACGACGACGCGAAAGACGGTGATTCCTGATGGGCGAGCGTGACCCCCGCCAGATCGTGCTGCGCCCGGTGATCTCCGAGAAGGCATTCGGCCTCGTCCAGGCGCACAACCAGTACACGTTCAAGGTCGCGCCCGAGGCGCACAAGATCGAGATCAAGGATGCGGTCGAGCGGATCTTCGACGTCCGGGTGACCGACGTCCGCACCAGTTCCGTCAAGAGCAAGCCGAAACGCCGTGGCCACACCGCGGGCCGCCGTCCCGGCTGGAAGAAGGCCGTCGTCGAGCTGGCCGCCGGCGAAACCATCGAGCTGTACGAGGGCGTCTGATGGGTATCCGCAAGTACAAGCCGACCTCGCCCGGTCGCCGGTTCATCACCGGCCCCGACTTCGACGAGGTCACCAGCGACGCCCCCGAGCGCTCGTTGGTCGAGAAGATCTCCAAGTCGGGCGGTCGCAACAACAACGGGCGTATCACCAGCCGCCACCGCGGCGGCGGACACAAGCGCCGCTACCGGATCATCGACTTCAAGCGGCGCAAGGACGGGGTGCCCGCCCGGGTCGCAACGATCGAGTACGACCCCAACCGCTCGGCGCGTATCGCTCTGCTCAACTACGTCGACGGCGAGAAGCGCTACATCCTCGCCCCCGTCGGTCTCAAGGTCGGCGACACGGTGATGAGCGGCCCCTCGGCGGACATCCGCCCGGGCAACGCGCTCCCGCTCCGGGACATCCCCACGGGTACGACCGTGCACGCGATCGAGCTCAACGCGGGCAAGGGCGCCCAGATGTGCCGTTCGGCCGGGACCGCCGCCCAGCTCATGGCCAAGGACGGCGACTACGCGACCGTGCGCCTGCCCTCCAGCGAGATGCGTCTCGTGCATCTCGACTGCCGCGCGACCGTCGGCCAGGTCGGCAACACCGACCACGAGAATCTCGTCGGCGGCACCGCCGGCCGCACCCGCCACAAGGGCAAGCGGCCCAAGGTCCGCGGCTCAGCGATGAACCCGGTCGACCACCCGCACGGTGGTGGCGAAGGCAAGAGCAACTCCGGTCGCCACCCGGTGACCCCGTGGGGACAGCCGACCAAGGGCTACCGCACGCGCAAGAAGAACAAGGCGTCGGACAAGCGCATCGCGCGTCCGCGCCGCCGCGGCAAGCACGTCGGGCGCTAGGAAGGTCTGGGGAGAGCAATGGGTCGCAGTCTGAAAAAGGGTCCGTTCGTCGAGGAGCGCCTCATGGGTCGCATCGCCGCAATGAACGAGGCCAACGAGAAGACGATGATCCGCACCTGGTCGCGGGCGTCGACGATCTTCCCGGAGATGGTCGGGCACACCATCGCCGTCCACGACGGCCGCAAGCACGTGCCCGTGTTCATCTCCGAGAGCATGGTCGGGCACAAGCTCGGCGAGTTCGCACCCACCCGGACCTATCGTGGCCACGGCAGTTCTGACCGCACCTCGAAGATGCGCTGATGGCGACTGCGACCGACACACCCCGCATCCGGGCGACCGCCAAGTACGTCCGCTCGTCCGCCCGCAAGGCCCGGCTCGTCGCCGACCAGATCCGCGGCAAGACCGTGATGGAGGCCCAGGCGATCCTGGCCTACAGTCCGCGCGGCGCGGCGACGCCGATCCGCAAGGTCCTCCAGTCGGCCATCGCCAACGCGGACCACAACAACGGCTACGAGCCGACCGACCTCATGCTCAGCGCCATCACGGTCGACGAAGGCCCGACGCTGCGCCGATTCCGGCCGCGGGCCCAGGGCCGAGCGACCCGCATCAACAAGCGGACCTGTCACATCTCCGTCGCGGTGAGCCCCGTCGAGGGGGCGCAGGCGGCACCCGCCGCTGATGACACCGGTTCCGCCGGCACCGATCCCAACCGGGACGAGGAGTAGCAATGGGCCAGAAGATCCACCCCCGCGGTTTCCGCCTCGGCACCATCCGTGGCGGCGCCAGCTGGAAGAGCAACTGGTTCAGCGAGCGCGAGGCCGCCGACTACATCGAGGAAGACCGCGTCGTCCGCAGCTTCATCGAGAACAAGCTCGCGCACGCGGGCCTGTCTTCCATCGAGATCCGCAAGGACCAGACGCAGCTTACGGTCGACATCTTCACCGCCCGGCCCGGCATCGTGATCGGCAAGAGCGGTTCCGAGGTCGACGCCCTGCGCCGCGACCTCTCGAAGCTGACGAGCAAGAAGATCCAGATCAACATCAACGAGATCAAGCGCCCGGAGCTCGACGCCAACCTCGTCGCCCAGTCGGTCGCCGAGCAGCTCGAGAACCGCGTCGCCTTCCGGCGGGCCATGAAGCGGGCCCTCACCTCCGCCATGCGCTCGGGGGCCCAGGGCGTCCGCATCCAGACCGGTGGCCGCCTCGGTGGCACCGAGATGTCCCGGGTTGAGCACTACTCCGACGGTCGCGTCCCGCTCCACACCCTTCGCGCGGACATCGACTACGGCTTCTGTGAGGCCAAGACCACCTATGGCCGCATCGGCGTGAAGGTGTGGATCAACAAGGGCGAGATCCTCCCCGAGGGCGTCACCGACTCCCGTGGGCGCGCGGACCTCGAAGAGCCGCCTGCCCGCGACGGTCGTCGTGGACGTCGCGACAACCGCGGAGGCGGCGGTCGTGGACGCGGCCGCGGCGGTCAGTCGCAAGGGGGCCGCTCGTAATGCTGATGCCCAAGCGCACGAAGTACCGCAAGGCCCACCGGGGTCGTCGTCGCGGTCTGACCAAGGGGAACGATCAGCTGAACTTCGGTGAGTACGGGCTGCGGGCGCTCGAGCCCGCATGGGTCACGAACCGCCAGATCGAGGCTGCGCGTATCGCCATGACGCGTCGCATCAAGCGTGGCGGCAAGGTATGGATCAACCTGTTCCCGCACCTGCCGGTGACCCGCAAGCCCGCCGAGACCCGGATGGGCTCGGGCAAGGGCTCGCCCGAGGACTGGGTAGCCGTCGTCAGACCTGGCATGGTCATGTTCGAGCTGTCCGGCGTGGACGAAGAGCTCGCCCGTGACGCGATCCGCCTGGCCGCGATGAAGCTGCCGATCCAATCGAAGTTCATCACGCGCGAGGGGCTGTAGTCGTGAGTGCCGCCGCCGAACTCCGTCAGTTGGATGACGCCGATCTCGCGACCCGCCTCGACGAGGCGCGCGAGGCGCTGTTCAACCTGCGCTTTCAGCACAGCTCGGGCGCGCTCGAGCCGGTGCGCCAGATGGGCCTCCGTCGCAAGGAGATCGCCCGCATCAAGACCATTCAGAGGGAGAGGGAACGAAACGTTGGCTGAGACGCCCCAGGAATCGGTGGCCGGTCGCAAGGCCCGCCAGGGTGTCGTCGTGTCCGACGTCCGCGACAAGACCATAACCGTGCGCGTCGACGCGGCCAAGGTGCATCCCACCTACGGCAAGATCGTGCGCTCGTCCTCCAAGCTGCAGGTTCACGACGAGGCCAACGCGGCCACCGTCGGCGATCTGGTGCGGGTCGTCGAGACGCGCCCTCTGTCGCGAAGCAAGCGTTGGCGTCTGGTCGAGATCGTCGAGAAGGCGAAGTAGATACCCCATGATCCAGGTCGAATCACGGCTCCGAGTAGCCGACAACACGGGCGCGAGAGAGATCTTGTGCATCCGCATCATGGGCGGCTCGCGCCGCCGCTACGCCCGCGTGGGCGACGTCATCGTGGGCTCCGTCAAGCAGGCGACGCCGACCGGCTCCGTCAAGAAGGGCGAGGTCGTCCGCGCGGTCGTCGTGCGTACGCGCAAGCCCCATGGCCGGGACGACGGCACGTCGATCGCCTTCGACGAGAACGCCGCGGTCATCATCGACACCGGTCAGAACCCCCGCGGGACCCGCATCTTCGGGCCGGTGGCCCGTGAGTTGCGCGACCGCGGTTTCATGCGCATCATCTCCCTCGCACCGGAAGTCCTCTGATGAAGACACGTATCCGCAGAGACGACGAGGTCATCGTGATCTCCGGCAAGGACAAGGGAAAGACCGGCATCGTGCTGGATGTCCTGCCCAAGGAAAACCGGGTGATCGTCGAGGGCGTCAACATCATCAAGAAGCATGTGCGCCCGCGGCCGCCCGACGAGCCCGGCGGCGTCGTGGAGCGTTCAGCACCGATGAACCTGTCCAACGTCGCGCTGATCGATCCCGACGATGGCAGGGCCACCCGCGTGCGGGTGGTTGAGAAAGACGGCAAGAAGGTCCGCGTCTCTGCGCGCGGCGGACATGTGATCGGCGACGCGTGAGCACTTCCGACGAGACAAACAGCCAGACGACCCCGAGCGGCGACGAGCCGACGACGGCGCCCCTCGATGCCGGTACGCCCGACGTCGAGGACGTCATGCCGGAGCCCGAGGTTCCGGCGGACGAGCCGGCCGCCGAGGTGACCCCTGATGAGCCCGAGCCGCCCGCCGACATGACTCCGGAGCAAGCCGCAGTCACCGAGGCGGACTCCGCCCCGGCGCGTTCATCCAAGCCCGCGGCGCCGCCGCGCCTGCGCGACCTCTACCAGGACGAGGTCCGACCGAAGCTCCAGGACCAGTTCTCCTACTCGTCACCCATGGAGCACCCGGGGATCACCAAGATCACCGTGAGCATGGGCCTGGGTGAGGCCAAGGAGAACAAGAAGGTCATGGAAGAAGCGGTTGCCCAGCTCGCGCAGATCGCCGGTCAGCAGCCGGCGATCACTCGAGCGCGCAAGTCGATCGCGCAATTCAAGCTGCGTGAGGGCATGCCCATCGGCGCCGTCGTGACACTTCGGGGCGCGCGCATGTGGGAGTTCTTCGACCGACTCACCGCGATCGCACTCCCCCGGATCCGGGACTTTCGCGGGATCAACCCCGACAGCTTCGACGGCCGTGGCAACTACAACCTCGGCCTGCGCGAGCAGACGATCTTCCCGGAGATCGACTACGACAACATCGACGCGGTGCGTGGCCTCAACGTCACCATCACCACGACTGCCCGCACCGACGAGGAGGGCAAGGCCCTGCTCACGGAGCTCGGAATGCCGTTCCGGGAGCAGGGCTACACCGCCGAGGAACGTGCGGCCCGTCGTCGCAAGAAGAACCGCCGAGCCGGCGCCGGCCGGTAGACCAGGAGTAGCGCCAACGTGGCCAAGAAATCACTTCGCATCAAGCAGGCCCGCACGCCGAAATACCGGACGCGCGGATACACCCGTTGCCGGGAGTGCGGCCGCTCGCGCGCCGTCTTCCGCCGCTTCGGCCTGTGCCGCATCTGTCTGCGCAACGCCGCCCACGCCGGGTACATCCCCGGCATGACCAAGAGCAGCTGGTAGTTCGATGCTGACCGATCCGATCGCCGACATGCTGACCCGTATCCGCAACGCCAACGCCGCACTGCACGACTCATGCGAGATGCCCGCGAGCCGCCTGAAGACCCGTCTGGCCACCCTGCTCGAGGATGAGGGCTACATCTCCGGTCACACCGTGAGCGACGGCGACGCCGGCAAGGTGCTGCGGGTCGAGTTGAAGTACGATGACGACCGTCGTCGCGTGATCACCGGGCTCTCCCGGGTCTCCCGGCCGGGCCGGCGGGTGTACGCCGACAAGGACTCCATCCCGCGCACGCTCGGGGGCATGGGCGTCACCGTCGTCTCAACATCCCAGGGGCTCGTTTCCGGTCACGAGGCACGCCGCCGGGGTATCGGCGGCGAAGTTCTGTGCAAGGTCTGGTGACATGAGCCGAGTAGGAAGCGCACCCATCGAAATCCCGAGTGGCGTCGACGTCGCGGTCTCCGGTCAGGACGTCGCGGTGAAGGGCCCCAAGGGTGAGCTGTCGCACCGCGTCGCGGATCCGATCACGGTCTCCCAGGACGACGGCGTGATCACGCTCTCCCGAGCCACCGATCGCGGTCCCCACCGGGCGCTGCATGGCTTGAGCCGCGCGCTGATCGCGAACATGATCACCGGGGTGTCCGAAGGTTTCGAGCGTCACCTCGAGCTGCAGGGCGTCGGCTACCGCGCCGCAGCCAAGGGGTCAGGCATCTCGCTGAGCGTCGGCTACTCGCACCCGGTCGACATCGACGCGCCGGAGGGGATCACCCTCGAGGTGCCCGAGCAGACCGAGATCATCGTCCGCGGTATCGACAAACAGGTCGTGGGCCAGATCGCCGCAAAGATCCGCCAAGTTCGTCCGCCTGAGCCCTACAAGGGCAAGGGCATCCGCTACCGCGACGAAGAGGTTCAGAGAAAGGTGGGTAAGAGGGCCTGATGCCACGCGACGCAAAAGCCGCTCGTCAGCGCCGTCGCCGCCGCGTACGCGGAAAGATCTCGGGTACCGCCGAGCGTCCGCGCCTGTCCGTCGCGCGCTCCAACAGCCGCATCTACGCCCAGGTCATCGACGACGAGAAGGGCCACACGCTCGCCGCTGCGGGCTCGACCGAAGCCGATCTCAAGGGCCTGGCCAAGGGGGCTGCGGCCGCCGAGGTCGGCCGGCTCCTCGCCGAGCGGGCGAAGTCCGCGGGGATCGAGTCCATCGTCTTCGATCGCAACGGCTACAAGTACCACGGGCGCGTCAAGACGCTCGCCGACGCAGCTCGCGAGGGCGGGCTCAACTTCTGAGGAGATAACCGGTGGCTGAGCGCAGGCGCGGCGGTCGTAGTGACCGCGACAACGAGATCAAGGAACGCGTGGTGGAGATCAACCGCGTGGCGAAGGTCGTCAAGGGCGGTCGCCGCTTCTCTTTCACGGCCCTGGTCGTCGTGGGTGACGAGGTCGATCGCGTCGGCGTCGGCTACGGCAAGGCCAACGAGGTCCCGGTCGCCATCCAGAAGGCGATGGAGGATGGCCGCAAGAACATGTTCCGGGTCCCCAAGTACAAGACGACGATCACCCACGAGGTGCTCGGCCGCCACGGGGCCGGACGCGTCATGCTCAAGCCGGCCAGCGAAGGTACCGGTGTCATCGCCGGCGGCGGCGTGCGCGCCGTGCTGGAGTTGGCGGGCATCCGGGACATCCTCTCGAAGTCCCTCGGCAGCGCGAACCCGATCAATATCGTCGGCGCCACCGTCCAGGGGCTCAAGTCGCTCCGCACGCCGGAGGAGGTCGCGACCATGCGCGGCAAGACCGTCGCCGAGGTCCTCGGGATCTTCCCCGACGCTCCGGACGCCGACGCTCCAGAGGACGAGCCGGCCGCTGAAGCGGCCGTCACGGCGGGCGAGACCGCATGAGCCGCCTGCTGATCACCCAGACCCGGTCCGCCATCGGCTCGACCGAGAGTCATCGGGGGACCCTCCGGGCCCTCGGCCTGGGCCGGATCGGCAAGGCCCGGACACACGAGGACTCCCCGAGCCTGCAGACCCAGATCCGTAAGGTCGCCAAGCTCGTAACCGTTGAGGACGCACGCGATGGCTGAGAACACCGAGGCACCTGACACCGTCGACCCCGAGGACGTCCGGCTCGAGAAGCTGGCGCCGCCCCCCGGGGCGAAGAAGGCCCGCCGCCGCATCGGCCGCGGCATTGGTTCCGGCCACGGTAAGACGTCGGGTCGCGGCACGAAGGGCCTCGGCGCCCGCTCCGGCGGCAGCGTCCGCCCGGGATTCGCCGGCGGTCAGATGCCCAAGTACATGCAGCAGCCGAAGCTGCGTGGCAACAACCGCAAGATGTCGATGCCGATGGGCCCGTTCCGGACCCACAGCATCGGGATCAATGTCTCGGCGCTCAACATCTTCGACGCCGGGTCCGTGGTGGACATCGCCGCGCTCACCGAGCGGGGGCTCGTCAAGAACAACGCGAACCGCGGTTACCCGGTGAAGATCCTGGGCGATGGCGAGCTCGATCGCGCCCTCACGGTGCAGGCGGACGCCTTCTCCGCGTCGGCGCGCGCCAAGATCGAAGCTGCCGGCGGGACCGCCGCGCTAGTCTCCGAAGAGACGTCCTGACGTGACCCGCGCCCTCAGGGCGCACTGAGGCACACGTGCTCGAATCGATCCTCAACTCTCTACGTTCGCCGGAACTGCGGAACAAGCTGCTGTTCACGGCGTTCATCCTGATCATCTTCCGGTTCGGCTCGTTCGTGCCGGTCCCGGGGGTCGACCTCGAGGCGCTCGAGGCCTCGCTGGCAAACAACGGCAGCCAGGTCCTCCAGTTTCTGAACCTCTTCGCCGGCGGCGCTCTCACGCGCTTCGCCGTCTTCGCGCTGGGCATCATGCCCTACATCACCGCAAGCATCATCCTGCAACTGATGACTGTGGTGATCCCTTCGCTGGAGAAGCTCCAGAAAGAGGGCGAGAGCGGAACCCAGAAAATCACCCAGTACACGCGCTACCTCACGGTCGGTCTCGCGTTCTTCCAGTCGATCGCCTACGTCATGTACTTCCGCAGTCAGGACGCGCTGCCGGGCCTCGACGTCCAGAGCTTCTACCTCATCGTCCTCTCGCTCACCGCGGGCACCACGATGGTCATGTGGCTCGGCGAGCTCATCACCCAGCGCGGCGTCGGCAACGGCATCTCACTGCTGATCTTCGCCAGCATCGTCGCGAGCGTCCCCTCGGCCATCAGCGGTTGGCTCGCGCTTGCGCCGGTGACCCAGGCGGTCATCCTCCTGCTGGTGCTCGCCGTCGTCGTGGGTGTCGTCTTCGTCAACGAAGGGCAGCGCCGCATCCCGATCCAGTACGCCAAACGCGTGGTTGGGCGCCGCATGACCTCGGGCGGGACGACCTACATGCCCCTGCGCGTGAACATGGCCGGTGTCATCCCAGTCATCTTTGCCGCGTCCGTCGTGATCATCCCGCCGACCCTCGCGGAGCTGGGTGGAGCCGCCAGCGGCACGTTCACGACGATCGCCGAGTACCTGTCGCCGGGCTCCTGGTACTACATCATCTTCGAGGCCCTGCTGATCATCATGTTCACCTACTTCTACACCGCGGTGCAGTTCAATCCGGTGGACCAGGCGGACAATCTCAAGAAGCACGGCGGCTTCATTCCGGGCGTGCGTCCCGGGCGCCCGACCGCCGTCTACCTCGACCGTGTCGTGACCCGTCTGACCCTGCCGGGCGCGATCTACCTCGCGATCGTCGCGGAGATCCCGAATCTTGCCTTCCAGTGGCTGCCGTCGGCGAACACGGTGTTCGGCGTCATCGGCGGTACGTCGATCCTGATCATCGTGGGCGTCGCGCTCGACACGATTCGCCAGATGGAGGCGCAGATCATGATGCGCCAGTACGAAGGGTTCCTGAAATAGCCCGTCTCGTCTTCCTCGGCCCTCCCGGCGCCGGCAAGGGAACCCAGGCCGAGCACCTCAAGAGCGCGCACGGCCTGGAGCACCTGTCGACCGGCGATCTGCTCCGCTCCGCGGTGAGCGCCGGCACCGATCTCGGCAACGAGGCCAAGCGCTACATGGACGCCGGAGACCTCGTGCCCGACGAGGTCGTCGTCGGGATGATCCGCGAGCGGCTCGAGGCCGGCGCGGCATCCGCCTTCCTGCTCGACGGTTTCCCCCGGACGGACGTCCAGGCGCAGGCCCTCGACGCCATGCTCGCCGACCTCGATATCGGCCTGGATGCTGTGCTCCTGCTCGCCGTCCCGCGGGGCGACCTCATGGATCGCCTCACCGGGCGC
Organism: Actinomycetes bacterium; assembly: GCA_024639225.1. Classification (GTDB taxonomy): domain Bacteria; phylum Actinomycetota; class Thermoleophilia; order Miltoncostaeales; family Miltoncostaeaceae; genus JAHEIS01. Next base: position 16,311 of record JAHEIS010000007.1, read on the forward strand.
TGGCTGTGTCGCGACTGCGGCCGCTCCTTCCACGAGACCTTCGCGCCCTATGCCGGCGCCGACGCCGATCCCTGCCCGGACACCGGCGGCGCGTGCGATCTCTACCAGCGCGATGACGACAAGGCGGAGGCGATCGCCAACCGTCTGGACACCTACGACGCCCAGACGGCCCCCCTCATCGACTACTACCGAGCCGCCGGCCTCCTGCGTGAGATCGACGGTGGCCGGGCTCCGGATGAGGTCCGTGAGCAGATCTCGGCGGCGCTCGCGTAAGGCCGGTCCGGCCGGCGCCCTGCGGCGCGCGCCGGGCATCGTCCTGAAATCGCCCCAGGAGATCGACGCCATGGCGGCGGCGGGTGATCTGCTGTCGCGCGTCCACGATCGTTTGGCCGCGGAGGCCGTGGCCGGCGTGACGACTATGGCGCTCGATCGGATCGCGGAGGAGTTGATCCGCGCCGAGGGCGCGGTGCCCGCCTTCAAGGGCTACCCGGGTCCCCCTGGATCGATCGACTTTCCCGGCACGATCACGAGTTCTCTCAACGAGCAGGTCGTCCACGCCATTCCGGGCCCGCAGCGCCTGGACGAGGGTGATGTGATCTCGCTCGACTGCGGCCTGCACCTCGACGGCTGGGTCGCCGACAGCGCCCGCACGATCGCGATCGGCGAGGTCGACGACGAGAAGCGCCGCCTGATCGACGCCACCCACGAATCCCTGCTGGCCGGCATCGCCGCCGCGCGGCCGGGTAACTGCGTGGGCGACATCGGCAATGCCGTCCAGACTGTCGTCGAGGACGCCGGATTCTCCGTAGTGCGGTCCCTCGTCGGCCACGGCGTCGGCCGCGACATGCACGAGCCCCCGCAGGTCCCGAACTTCGGCGCTCCCGGCACCGGCCCCGGTCTCGAGCCGGGCACGGTGATCGCCATCGAGCCGATGGTCAACGCCGGCGGGGCGGACGTGGTGATGGCCCCGGACGGCTGGACCGTCTCCGCGGCCGACGGCCGGCCCTCGGCCCATTTCGAGCACACGGTCGCGGTCACGGCCGACGGCCCCCGGGTTCTCACCGGATCGCATCGGGATCCGGCCTGACCGGCCCCTCGCGCAGAGTGAAGCCGTGGTAACCTTCCCGGTCGCCGGTCGGGTTCCGGACCCTTGTCTGCTGCCGCAGGCGCTGCGTCCCGGCCCACCCGATCAGAAAGCAACGGGAGAAATCACGTGAAGGTACGCGCCTCAGTCAAGCCCATCTGCGAGAAGTGCCGGGTCATCCGGCGTCGCGGCAAGGTGCTCGTGATCTGCCCGAACGTCCGCCACAAGCAGGTACAGGGGTAACGCACCGCATATGGCCCGAATTGCCGGAGTCAACATTCCGCGCGACAAGCGCGTCGAGATCGGCCTCACCTACATCTACGGAGTAGGCAGGGCGACCGCGAACAAGGTCCTCACCCAGGTCGAGATCGGTCCGGACACCTACGTCCGCGATCTCACCGAGACCGAGGTCAACCGACTCCGGGACGTGATCGAGAAGCAGCTGATGGTCGAGGGTGACCTTCGCCGCGAGCGCTCCAATGACGTCAAGCGCCTGATGGAGATCGGTTGTTACCGTGGCCTGCGTCACCGTCGGGGCATGCCGGTGCGCGGCCAGCGCACCAAGACCAACGCCCGCTCGCGCAAGGGCGGACGCAAGACCATCGCCCGGAAGAGGGCCGAATAGTGGCTCGTCAGAAGGCCACACGCGGCCGCACCCGGCGCAAGGCGCGCAAGAACATCAGTGTCGGCCACGCCCACGTGAAGACGTCGTTCAACAACACGATCGTCACCCTCACCGACCGCCAGGGGAACGTGATCGCCTGGGAGACCGCCGGCTCGGCCGGCTTCAAGGGCTCCCGCAAGAGCACGCCGTTCGCCGCCCAGGTGACCGCCGATGCGGCCGCCAAGAAGGGCATGGAGCACGGCCTGCAGAAGGTCGACGCGTTCGTCAAGGGTCCCGGCTCAGGCCGTGAGACGGCGATCCGTTCACTCCAGGCCGCGGGCATCGAGGTCATGTCGGTCACCGACATCACCCCGGTTCCGCACAACGGCGTCCGTCAGCGCAAGCGCCGGAGGGTCTAGAGCAATGGCCCGCTACACCGGACCCGCTGTCAAGCAGTCACGCCGCGAAGGCGTGGCGCTCACCGACAAGGCGCAGAAATACCTCGATCGCCGCGGCTACCCGCCGGGCGAGCACGGGCGCGGCCGCATCCGCCAGAGCGAGTATCTGCTCCAGCTGCGCGAGAAGCAGAAGACCCGTCGCTACTACGGCGTGCTCGAGAAGCAGTTCCGCCGCTACTACAAGAAGGCGAGCCAGCAGCCCGGAATCACCGGCGAGAACCTGCTGCGCATTCTCGAGACGCGACTCGACAACGTCGTCTTCCGCCTCGGCTTTGCCGGAACGCGCCGCCAGGCCCGTCAGTTCGTCGTGCACGGACACTTCCAGGTGAACGGCAAGCGGGTCAACATCCCCAGCTATCAGGTCCGACCCGACGACATCATCATGATGAAGCCGGGCGCGCCGATCGCGGATCGGGTTCAGGAGGCGACCGAGATCGGCGCCACCGTCGCCCCCTGGCTGCAGGCGGACCACGACGGTTTCAACGGCAAGGTTCTCCGGGTGCCCGATCGCGATGAGATCGACGCCCCGGTTGAGGAGCAGCTCATCGTCGAGCTCTACTCGAAGTAACAGGTAAAAACCCCGCTCCCCCGCGATGGCGGGCCCCGTGACGCGCGGTGGCCGGGCCGATGCAGGGAGCATGGCAACGCGTCAGTGCCCACCAGGCGTGGGCGACGCTGGAGGAGGCTCCACCAGTGCTAGATATCCAGGCTCCGCGGATGACCTACGAGGAAGGGTCCGAGAACTTCGGCCGCTTCGAGGTCGAACCGCTCGATCGCGGCTTCGGCCACACCTTCGGCAACAGCCTTCGTCGGGTGCTGCTCAGCAGCCTCGAGGGGGCGGCCGTCACGTCCGTCCGCGTGGAGGGCGTGCAGCACGAGTTCAGCTCCATCGAGGGCGTCAAGGAAGACGTCACCGACATCATCCTCAATCTCCGTGGTCTGGTCTGCCGCCTCCACGGTGAGGTCGGCGAGATCGAGGTCGAGCTCTCGGCCTCCGGCGCCGGCGCAGTCACCGCGGGCGACATCTCCGCCCCAGCCGACCTCGAGATCCTGAATCCCGAGCTCGAGATCGCCAACCTGCTCTCGAACGCCCGCCTCGACATGGTGCTCGCGATCACGCGCGGTCGCGGCTACGTCCGCGCCGAGCAGAACAAGGGCAGTTCCACGACGATCGGCGTGATCCCGGTCGACTCGATCTTCTCGCCGGTCACGCGCGTCCGGTACGAGGTCGGCTCCGCCCGCGTCGGCCAGCGCACCGACTTCGACAAGCTCGCGCTGGAGATCGAGACCGACGGTTCGATCAACCCGCGCGACGCGATGTCGCAGGCCGCCGGCCTGCTCATCGGCCGCCTGTCGATCTTTGCCGACCCCGACTCGATCATTCTCCCGGGTGAGGCCGAGGTCGAAGAGGAAGCGCCCTCCGGGGGGATGCACGACATCATGATCGAGGAACTCGAGCTCGGTGTCCGGTCCTACAACTGCCTCAAGCGGGTGGGCGTCGAGACGATCGGCGATCTCATCTCCAAGAGCGAGGCGGAGCTGTCGGCCATCCCGAACTTCGGCAAGAAGAGCATTGAAGAGGTCAAGGAGCACCTCGCCTCGCACGGCCTGTCGCTGCGCGGCGGGGACGAGTAGCATCCCTGATCGCAACTGAGGAGTAAGGAAACGCATGCGTCACCGCCGTAAAGGACCCAAGCTCAACCGGTCGAGCTCTCATCGCAAGTCGATGGGAGCGAATCTGGCGGTGGCGCTGCTCACTCACGGGCGCATCCAGACGACAGCCCCCAAGGCAAAGCTGGCGCGCAGCGTCGCCGAGAAGGCGATCACGCTGGCCAAGCGCGGTGATCTCCACGCCCGGCGCCAGGCGATCACCCTGCTGCGCAACAAGGAGGTCACGTACCGCCTGTTCGAGCAGGTCGGCCCCGCGTATGAGGGCATCGAGGGCGGATACACCCGCACGCTCAAGCTCGGCCCGCGCCAGGGCGACAACGCGCCGATGGTGCTCCTGGAGCTGACCGCCGCCGCGGCGGTGCCCGCCACCCCCGACGACGACGAGGAGTCCGACGACTCCTGATCGTCGGGCGCGATGCCGGTCTTCCGGATCGACCTGGAATATGACGGGGCCGCGTTCGCCGGCTGGGCGATCCAGCCCGGCGCCCGCACCGTGGAGGGCGAGCTGAGGCGTGCCCTGACGGCTGTGCTCCGCGGTCCCTATTCGCTCGCGGTGGCGGGGCGGACCGACGCCGGCGTCCACGCGACCGGCCAGGTCGTCTCACTGTCGGGCGAAGCTCCCGTCGATCCGCATCGCCTCCGCAGCGCGCTTCGCGGACTGCTGCCGCGCGACATCGACGCCTATGCGGTCTCGGCCGCCACAGACGGATTTGACGCTCGCCACGACGCGCTCACGCGGCGCTACGAGTACCGGGTGCTGGCGGGCCGGAGCAGCGCGCTGCGTCGGGGCCGGGTGCTTGAGTACTACCGTGACCTTGAAGAGAGTGTCCTCGACACCTGCGCCCACGAGGTGCAGGGCAGGCATGACTTCCGCGCCTTCACGCCCACGCGGAGCCGCCACACGCGCTTCACGCGCACGATCGTCGGGGCGGCGTGGGAGCGGCGCGGCGACGAGCGTGTTCTGGTCATCGAGGCGAACTCCTTTCTGCACCACATGGTCCGCGTGATGGTTGGGACCATGCTCGAGACGGCGTCGGGGCTGAGGTCGGTTGCCGGTTTTCGTGAGCTGCTCGCCTCGGCCGATCGCCGCGACGCCGGACCGACGGCCCCGGCCCACCCGCTCACCCTGGTCGCAGTGACGTATCCCGCCGAGGTGGCGTCCTGAACGCTCTGCTCGGCATCCCTGAGCTCTGGCTCGGTCGGGGCCTTGCCGTCCTGCTCATCGTCGTCGCGGCGGCCATTCTGGCGCGCTTGGCCGGGATCATTGCTCGGCGTGTCATCGCCCGCGTGCTCGGCGGGCCGGGCGACGACGGTGACGCGGGGCGCCAGCGGCGCCGCGAAGGCCTCGGTCGGATCGCCGGGTGGCTCGCCGCCGGCCTGGTGTGGTCCATCGCCGTCGGCGCCGTTTTTCTCGCCCTGGGGGTCGATCTGCTCGCCTTCGTCGCCGGTGTCGGCTTCCTCGGCGTGGCCATCGTCACTGCGGCCCAGAACCCCCTCAAGGACATGGTCGCCGGCATCATGATCGTCGCCGATGACCACATCGCCCCGGGCGACCGCGTCCGCATCGATGACCTCGAGGGAACCGTGGAGCGCATCGATCTCCGCGCCACCCATCTCCGGGCAGAGGACGGCACGCCGTGGTTCGTGTTCAACTCGTCAATCGACCGTATCGCGGTGCTGAAGCGACGCGAGGGCCCTGCCCCGCCGGACTGAGGGCCGGCCTACCGGCGGGGTGCCGGAGGCGTGAAAGCGCCCTGTGCGTCCTCGACGCGTGACCGGGCCGCACAGCCGGCGATGTGGTCATTGACCAGGCCCATCGCCTGCATGAAGGCATAGCAGGTCGTCGGACCGACGAACCTCCAGCCACGCCGCTTGAGCTCCGTGCTCAGTGCCCGCGAGGACGGGGTCTCGGTCATCGTCGCCAGGGCGGCGAGGGTCATTCGCTTCGGGCGCTCGTGGGCGGGAGGCGCGAAGCTCCAGAAGAAGGCCGCGAGGCTGCCGTACTCCGCAGTGATCTCCGGCACCCGGCGGGCGTTGGATATCGTCGCCTCGATCTTGCCCCGGTGACGGACGATGCCCGCGTCGCCCAGCAGGCGCTCGACCGACCGTGATGTGAAGCGGGCGACACGCTCGGGATCGAAGTCACGGAACGCCCGGCGGAAGTTCTCCCGCTTCTGCAGGATGGTGAGCCAGCTCAGCCCGGACTGGAAGCCCTCGAGGCAGATCTTCTCGAACAGGCGCCGGTCGTCGGCGACCGGCATACCCCACTCATCGTCGTGATACCTCTGGTAGGCGGCATTCTCGCCGGCCCACCAGCAGCCGAGGGATCTGTCGTCGCGTTCCACGAGGCCGCTCACGCCCTGAGACTACGCCCGCGGGGGCGAGAGATAGGCTGCCCCGCGGCGCGTGAACATCCTCCTGACAAACGACGACGGCATCGACTCGCCCGGACTGCTCGCCCAGTACGGCGCGTTGCGCCGGTTCGGTGACGTGAGCGTCGTCGCCCCCGACCGCAACCAGAGCGGGGTCGGGCGCGCGATCAGCATCGGCGCCGACCTCTGCGCCGACGAGCGCGAGCTGCCCGACGGTGAAATCGGATACGCGATCTCGGGGACCCCCGTGGACTGCGTACGCATGGCTCACCTCGGCCTCGTCCCCGGGCCGATCGACGCGGTTGTCGCCGGGATCAATCTGGGCCAGAACCTCGGCGAGGACGTCACGTACTCCGGAACGGTCGGCGCCGCACTCGAGGGGGTGCTTCTGGGGCTTCCGGCCGTCGGTGTCTCCCAACGGATCGGCGGCCTCTGGCATCCCGACATGACGGGGGCGACCGACTTCGCGCCCGTCGCGCGCTTCACGGCCGGCCTGCTGGACGATTTGCTGGCCGTTGGCTTTCCGGAGGGCCTCGCCCTCAACATCAACGCCCCCCAGACAGCGCCCGGGCATCCCTCGGGCGCCCGGCTCACCCACCTGACCCGCTGCGTCTACCGGGACCAGCTCGAGCAGGTCGCCGTCGACGAGCGAGGTCGGCACTATCGGATCTACGGTCGCGCCCCTCTCTATGTGGGAGGCGAGGGCACCGACTCGGACACGGTCACCGACGGCGAGATCTCCGTGACCCCGATCGGCCTCAACCTCGACCCCCCGACCGAGGCGCTGCCGCCGCGGCTGGCTGCGGCGGTCGACGGCCGGGCCCCGGAGGCGGCGTGAACGATCGCCCGCCGGTCCTCTTCGATCTCGACGGCACCGTCATCGACACGGTTGAGCTCATCCGGGAGTCTCATCGGCACGCCGTGCGCACCGTCCTCGGTCGCGATATGAGCGATCGTGATCTGGTCGCCAACGTCGGCCGGCCGCTCAAGGATCAGATGCGGTTCTTCTCCGAGGAGCACGCCGAGGAGCTCTTCAGGGTCTACCGCGAGTGGAACCTCGCCCATACGTCGCGCCTTGTCCGAAACTACCCCGGGATGCCGGAGCTTCTGTCCGACCTACGGGCCGCCGGCCACGAGTTGGCCATCGTCACGTCCAAGAGCGCCCGGATCGCCGACCTCGCCTTCGACATCCTGCCCCTACGCGACAACTTCGCCACGGTGATCGCCAGCGAGGACACCGAACGTCACAAGCCCGACCCCGCGCCCGTTCTCCTCGCTCTCGAGCGACTTGGCGCGCCGGCCGAGGCCGCCACCATGGTCGGCGACTCTCCCTTCGACCTCCAGAGCGGGCTCGCTGCCGGCACCCGCACGATCGGCGTGACCTGGGGATTCTTCGACCGTGATCGGCTCGAGGCGGTGGGGCCCGACGCGGTCGTCGACGGGGTCGACGAACTACGGGCGCACCTGCTGGGGTCATGACCGATCCCGTGGCCCGGATCGCGGAGTTGCGCGACCTGATCGAGGAGGCCTCGTACCGCTACTACGTTCTCGACGACCCGACGACCGAGGATGCCGTCTATGACGACTGGATGCGCGAGCTCGAGGCGCTCGAGGCGGCCCATCCGGAACACGCCGATCCCGCCTCGCCGACGCAGCGGATCGGCGGCGAGCCGCTCACCGGATTCGTGGAGTACACCCACCGGGAGCCGATGCTCTCCCTGGCCAATGCGCGAGGGGGCGAGGAGCTGGAGGACTGGGATCGCCGGGCACGGGCCACCATTGCCCAGGAGGGGCTCGGCGATCGACCCGTCGCCTACGTGGTCGAGCCGAAGATCGACGGCCTCGCCATCTCGCTCACCTACGAGGACGGGGTGTTCGTTCGAGGGACGACCCGCGGGAACGGGGTCAGCGGTGAGGACGTCTCCACCAACCTGCGCACGATCCGAGCGATTCCCCTCCGGCTGCGGGCGGAGGCGCAGACCCCACCGCTGGTCGAGGTACGGGGCGAGGTCTACCTCCCGCTCGACGCCTTCGCCGCGCTGAACGAGCAGCGCGCGGCCGCCGGAGAGCCGACCTTCGCCAATCCACGCAACTCCGCGGCCGGGAGCATCCGGCAGCTCGATCCCGCCGTGGCCGCCGGGCGGCCCCTGGCAATCTGGTGCTACGCGCTCGGCGCCGTCGAGGGGCTGGAGCTGGCGTCGCAGCAGGAGATCCACGCCTGGCTCCGCGCCGCGGGCTTCCCCGTGAATCCCGGCATTCGCGCGGTCGGGTCCATTGCCGAGGCCGGCGAGCAGGCGCGAGGCTGGGAGGAGCGCCGCAACACGCTCAACTACGACATCGACGGCGCGGTGATCAAACTCGACGACCTCACCCTCCAGCGCCAGATGGGGTCCGTCGGACGGGCTCCGCGGTGGGCCGTGGCATACAAGTTCGCGCCGACCACCGCCACGACGACGCTGAACGACATCCAGATCAGCGTCGGACGGACAGGCGCCCTGGTCCCGTTCGCCGTCCTCGAGCCGGTGGTGGTCGGCGGGGTGACCGTGAGCATGGCGACCCTGCACAACCAGGACGACGTCGCCCGCAAGGGGCTGATGATCGGCGACACGGTCGTGGTGCAACGGGCCGGCGACGTGATTCCTCAGATCGTTGGGCCGGTCATCGAGGACCGCGACGGCACCGAACGGGACTTCGTGATGCCTGACGCGTGTCCGTCGTGTGGGACGCCGGTCGAGAGCCCGGAAGGCGAGGTCGTCCGCCGCTGCGCGAACGCGGCCTGCCCGGCCCAGGCGCTGCAGCGCCTGGGCCATTTCGTCAGCCGCGGCGCCCTCGACATCGAGGGCCTGGGCGAGAGGACTCTGGCCCGGCTGTTCGAGATAGACATGATTGCCGACGCCGCCGACATCTACGAACTCGCCGGCAGGAGAGAGGACCTCCTCGCCCTCGACGGCTTCAAGGAGACCTCGGTCACGAACCTGCTGAGGGCCATCGAGGAGTCGAAGTCCGTGCCCTGGCCCCGTGTCCTGTTCGGCCTCGGTATCCGCCACGTCGGAGCGATCACCGCGGAGTCGATCACCGACGTCCTGCCGTCGCTCGCGGCGCTGCGTGAGGCCGACGCAGAGCAGATTGCGGCGGCCGACGGCGTCGGGGGGGCGGCCGCTGAGGCGGTGATCGCCTTCTTCGCGGTGCCGGCAAACCGTGAGCTGACCGATCGTCTGGAATCAGCCGGTCTCACGACCGAGGCGGAGAGAGCCCGCGACGAGGGCCCCCGACCTCTGGACGGCTGCACCGTCGTCCTCACCGGGGGCCTCGAGAACTTCACGCGTGATCAGGCCAAGCGCGCTCTCATCGCGGCCGGCGCGAAGGTCGCGTCCTCCGTCAGCCGCAAGACCACGTTCGTCGTCGCGGGTCGCGATCCCGGTTCCAAGGCGAAGAAGGCGGAGGACCTCGGGGTTCCTCAGCTCGACGAGGAGGGTCTCGAGCGCGCGCTCCGCGACGGGCCTCCTGACGACCTCGTGGCCTGATCCGCACCGAGCGCGATATTCCGCGCGCGTCGTTGATTCTCCCCGTATTCACCGCGGCATCTGCCGACGATGGAGGATGCCGGGCGACCGACCGCGTGCGAGTCTGACGCCCGAGGAGGCACGGGTGCCCGGCCGTCTCCGGTGGCCGCATCGCGTGAGCAGAGGTGAAGGATCATCGCTCCCCGTTTGAGCTGCTCGGCCGCGTCCCCGGCCTGAAGCGTCACTCTCTCGCCGTCGCGGAGTCCGCGTTCGATCTCGGCGTTGCCGACGGTTGGAGTCCGGGCGACTGCGCCCGACTCTATTCCGCCGGCCTGCTGCACGATGTGGGCCTGCCGATCGTCGTCGAGCCGGACGTCGTCGCGCGGGCGGGCCCCCTCCGGAGCGTCGAGAAGGACGCGATCCGCGATCACGGGGCAGCCGGGGCCCTGTGGGCCGGCAGCCTCCTCGACGAGGAGCAGGCGTCGTGGGTCGCCGCTCACCATGAGCGATGGGATGGCCGGGGGTACCCTGCCGGTCTCGGCGGGGAGGAAATCCCCCGCGGTGCGCGGCTCATCGCCGTCGCCGAGGCCTGGGACACGATGGTGCGCGGCCGGCCGTACCCGCGGCGCCTCGCACCGGTCGCGGCGTCTCGCGAGCTGCTCCGCGGTTCCGGCACCCAGTTCTGCCCGGAATGCGTCGCGCTCGCGCTGGAGGTACTCGGTCCCGGCGCGCAGACCGGTGACGAGCCCCATCCGCGCCTGATGGCCGGCTGAGGCCACCGGGGGCTAGCGGTCGGCCGCTCCGGCGGCGAGCAGCGCGATGATCCGGTTCTGCGTCGCCTGCGCCCCGCTGATGTCGGTGTCGTTCATCATCAGGGCGAAGGCGTAGCGATCGCCCCGCCGGGAGACGACGCGTCCGGCCAGGGTGCTGACGCCGTTGATGTAACCGGTCTTCGCCCGCACGCGCTTGCGCGCCGAGCCCCGGAATCTCCTCACGAGCGTTCCCTCGCCGCCGCGAGGGAGCGACGAGATCAGTGCGCGACCCCATGTACGGTCGCGGTCGGCGGTGGCGATCAGCCGGGCCAGGCTCGCCGCCGACACCCGGTTCTGGCGCGAGAGGCCCGATCCGTCGACGATCCGATCGCCCGCCGCGAGAATGCCGAGCGATCGCAGGCGCGACGAGATGGCCCGTGCGCCGCCGGCGCTCGTACCGCGCCCGCCAGAGTGGGCCCCGACGCCTTTGAGGAGGGTCTCGGCGATGTGGTTGTCACTGCTGCGGTTCATTGTGCCGGCGATGATTCGCAGGCGGGGAGACAGCGCCGTCGCCAGGAGTCGACCCTTCTTCGGCGTACGGCCCGTCCGGACGTCACCGCGGTGGCCGACGCCGACGCCCTTCATGGCCGCGCGGAGACGCTGGCCGCTCGCGCGCGGCGGATCGGGGCTGTAGGCGGCCTGCCCGTTGCCCGCGTGGGCCTGATTGGTGGGCAAACCGGTCAGGGGCGGCGAGTAGAGGGTGTAGTACGGCAGCCAACCACGGCCGGTGCGGCGTGCGTCGAAGATCGACTCGTCGGCGACGATGGGTCCGTTGACCTGACGGATTCCCCGCTTCTTCAGGGGGCGGGCGAGACGGGCGAGCAGGGTTGCTCGCCCGTCGAGCTCGGCCCGGGCGTAGGCGCCGGTCGCCAGCACGGGGTCGCCGCCACCCTGCATGTAGATCGGACCCTTCAGCGTCCTGCCCCGGAGGCGGGCACCGGCGCTCGTGTAGAGCCGGGTCGGGAAGCGGAAGTCCGGTCCGAGTGTCGTGAGCGCCCCGGCGGACGTGATGAGCTTCTGTGTGGAGGCCGGGATGAACGGCTCACGGGGCCTGTGCGAGGCGACCACGACCCCCCCGCCGGGATCGAGGCGGACGATCATGGCGCCGGTTCCGGGGTGCTGGGCGGTCCAGGCGCGGAGGGTGGCCTCGACCGTGCCCGCCGCCGAGGCTGACGGGGCCAGAGCCGAAGCCGCCACGGCCGTCAGAACGGCCGTGGCACAGGTCAGACGGGTTGGGATTGACACGACCCGTGAATTCTCCCCCGAGCCGCGCGGTCCTGCCGGGAATCCCGTTCCGTCATGCGGCGACGGATACGGGCTTCCGCGGGTGAGCTGCCGACGCTAGGCGAAGAGGCGCCGGAGAACCGGTTCCGTCGTCTCCGGCAGGGGGTAGTCGCTCTCCCGGAGCGAGGCGATCAGCAGGTTCTTGTCGATCCGGCCGTTGTAGATCGGCACGGATTCCTGGTTGCACAGACGGATGACGTCCCGGTCGCTCACACCGAGCATGTTGGAGATTTCGGCAGGGGTCAGGTGGTTGGACAACTCACGACCTCCATATGTCATGCACAGGACCGTCCGTCGGAAGGGCGCCCCGGAGGGCTCGACGAGGACGGGAGGGAGGCATCTAGTGCCCTCTACCGCCTGTGCGTTCTCTCATGGGGGGCAAACTAGCACCGGGAGCGGCGAACGCGATGGTCCCTGAGGCCCAAATGGACGATCTGTGGACTGGACCTACAGGCATTCCCCGCACAGTCCGGATTCAGGCGGTCCGGCTGTTCCCAGCGGCGATCCGCGCGTCGGCCCGGCGGGCGATGACGACGGCCCAGACGATGCCGAAGCCCAGCACCAGCACGGCGCCACCCGCGATGGCGTCAAGGATGTAGTGGTTTGCCGTCCCGACGATCATGACGAAGACGATCACGGGGTACAGGAGCGCGGCGATTCGCAGGTGCCATCCGCGCAGCAGCAGCAGCCCGGCGACGCCGATCATCAGCGCGTAGCCGAAGTGCATCGACGGCACGGCGGCGTAGGGATTGAAGAGGCCGGAGAACACGCCGCCCTGGAGGTCGATGTTGCTGACGCTCGACAGCGTCCCGATGAGCCCGTCGCCTTCGAAAAGCCGCGGCGGAGCAACGGGGAAGGCCATGTAGATGATCAGTGCGATCCCGTTCGCCACGAGGAAGGTGTTGCGGATCAACGGGTAGATGGCGCGCCGGCGCATGTAGAGCCAGACGAAGAACGCCGTCGTGACCACCCAGTGGGCCGAGATGTACAGGTAATTCATGACCGAGGCGAGGCCGAGGTGGTCGACGGTCCATCGCTGGATCGTGCCCTCGTAGAACAGCCCGTTGGCCCGTTCGAACGCGACGATGCTGTTGGCATTGGCCTGGGCCAGCAACGGATCGCCGACGACGAAGCCCCGTGACACCTGGTAGACGGCGAGGGCGGCGAGGAAGATCAGCACCTCGCGGACGCCGGGGTATCGCCGAAAGAAGCGCCCCCAGGCCCCGACGCCGTGGGCGTCGTGTGTGTGACCGGCTGTGTCAGTTGGTCGCGTCACTGCTGGAACCATCGTGACGAAGGAGTGTAATACCGGCCCGGGAGGGGCACAACAGGGTCCGCTGGCGACCGCGGCCCTCCTCGGCTAGCATCCCCACGCCGCAATGGCGGCGGGGTGTGGCGCAGCCTGGTAGCGCGCTCCGTTCGGGTCGGAGAGGTCCTCGGTTCAAATCCGAGCACCCCGATATTCAAACCCGATACACGCAGCGCTTCGCGCAGGCCTTCGAGAGGCGCGGGGCGTCTGGCGTGGGGAGGCGCTGCGGAGCCCCGCGAAAACCCGCTGCGGCAGGGAAGCAGGAGGGGTCAACGCCGAGAGGGCGAGGACCCGTCGCTCCCCCGGCAGCGGCCCGCACCGGGCTGAAGCTGGATGAGAGCGTTGTGCCAAGAAGGCACGGGCCCGTTCGATGACGCTGCCACGGCGCGCTTCGCAGCGCGCGGCCGCGCGGGACGCTCTTACTAGACGGTGATGACGCCCTCGACCTCGGGCACGGTGCGCCGGAGTTCGGCCTCGATCCCCAGGGTCAGGGTCGCCGTGGAGAGCGGGCACCCTCCGCAGGAGCCCATCATCTGCAGATGGACGAAGCCCTCCTGGTCGAACTCGACCAGTTCCACATCGCCGCCGTCGGCGTGCAGAGCGGGGCGGATGTTGTCGAGGACGTCTTCGATCCTCGTGACGATCTCTGCGGACATCGGTCACCTCCGGCGTGTCCTCTTCAAGTCTAGCGCCGACCCTGCCCGGACGGCGGCCGACGTTCTTCGGGCAGGCTCTATCCTGAGTATCCATGCTCCCCGCGCCCGTTACACCCGCCTGATGCGCGCCGCCGTCATCCAGATGACCTCCGGGCCGGATGTTGAGGCGAACACGCGGACCGCCGGTCGCTTCGTCAGGGATGCGGCCGCCGCGGGCGCCGAGCTGGTCGTTCTGCCCGAGAAGTGGCCGCTCATCCACAACGCCGCAGCCACCCTCGCCGCCGCCGAGTCGCTCGATGGCGCATCGGCGACGGCGGCCCGTGAGTGGGCGCGGGAGCACGGGCTCACGCTGCTGGCCGGCAGCATCATCGAGGCCGCGCCTGGCGGCCGGGTCCACAACACGAGCCTGCTGATCGACCCCTCGGGCGAGGTCGTCGCGCGCTACCGCAAGCTGCACATGTTCGACGTGGAGGTCGCGGGCACGGTCTACCGCGAGTCGGATGCCTCCGCGCCCGGCGATGAGGTGGTCTGCGCCCCCGCCGCCGGCCGCCGCCTGGGCATGACCATCTGCTACGACCTCCGCTTTCCCGAGCTGTACCGGCGGCTCGCCCTCGACGGTGCCGATCTGCTGGTCGTACCGGCCGCCTTCACCGCCACGACCGGTCGTGCTCACTGGGAGACGCTCCTCCGGGCCCGGGCCATCGAGAACCAGGCCTTCGTCCTCGCCTCCGATCAGTGGGGCGAGCATCCCAACGGGACCCGCTCCCACGGCGGAAGCATGATCGTCGATCCCTGGGGCACCGTGCTCGCCCGCATCGACGAGGGTGAGGGCATCGCCGTCGCCGATCTGGACTTCGCCGAGATGGACGCGGTGCGGGGGCGTCTCCCCGTTCTCGGTCACCGGCGAGCCGACGTCTACGGGGACCCCGGCCCGGCGCGCTGAGCCCGGCCCGTGGTTCCGGGCCCTATGATCCGCCGCCGTGGGACGCGAGCGGGTCGGCACCGAGATCGAGATCGAGATCGATGACCTCGCCTTCGGTGGCGCCGGGGTGGGTCGCCACGAGGGCTGGGTGGTCTTCGTGCACGACACGGCGCCCGGTGACCGGGTGCGGGCACGGATTCGCAAGTCGCGCCGCCGTCACGGCGAGGCGGATCTGCTCGAGGTACTGGACGAGGGCGCGGTTCGCATCGCCCCGGAGTGCCCGCACGTCCCCCGCTGTGGGGGATGTCGCCTCCAGCATGTCCCGTACGACCTCACCCTGGAGGCCAAGCGCTCGCAGGTCGGCGAGCACCTGGCACGGATCGGCCACATCACCGGCATCGACGTCCGCGATCCCGTGCCCGCGGTCAGCCCGTTCGGCTACCGCAACAAGATGGAGTACTCCTCGGCCCCGGGGCCCGACGGCGCGGTGCTGGGCTTCCACGAGCGCGGTCGCTGGGACAGCGTGCTGGATCTCACCACCTGCCTGCTGGCCTCGCCACGGGCGGAGGCGCTGCGGCGCGAGACGCGCGCCTGGGCGCGGGATGAGGGCCTGCGCGGCTGGGACCGGCGCGAGCACGTCGGGGACCTACGTCACCTGATCACCCGTGAAGGCGTGACCACCGGCCAGCTGCTGGCCTCGGTCGTGACGACCTCCGGTCACGACGACGCGGCGGGGCGCCTCGCGGATCGCCTGCGGGCAATCGAGCCCGGTCTTGTCGGCGTACGTCATCTCGTCGGAGACGGCGTGGGGGAGACCACCGCCGATCTTCCGGCGCGAATCCTCTGGGGGCAGGACCGGATCGAAGAGCGGATCATGGGCGCGACTCTGCGGCTGTCCGCCGACGCCTTCTTTCAGACCAACACCGCCATGACCGAGGTTCTCTACGGCCACGTCGCCGAGGCGGCCGGCCTGGACGGCGGCCAGGTCCTCTACGACCTCTTCTCCGGCGTCGGCAGCATTGGGATCTGTCTGGCGCCCGGCGCGCGTGAGGTCGTCGCGATCGAGATCGACGAGGCCGCCACGGTCGATGCCCGGCTCAACGCGGCCGCCAACGGCGTGGACAACCATACGGCCCTGGCCGGGGACGTACGGGTCGTCCTCCGCGAGCAGGGTGCCGACCTGCCGCCGCCCGATGTCGCCATCGTCGATCCGCCGCGGGCGGGACTGTCGGGCGGTGCGGTCCGGCGTGTCCTCGAGCTCGCACCGCCGACCCTGGTCTACGTGAGCTGCCAGCCCGCCACCTTCGCCGACAACGCGGCGCGCTTCATCGCCGGCGGCTACGAGCTGGAGTACGTCCAGCCGGTCGACATGTTCCCCCAGACGCCGCACATCGAGGCGGTTGCCCGCTTCACCCGGTCCGACTGAGCGTCCAATGACAACGGGGCGCCGTGAGGCGCCCCGTTGAGGACTGCGACCGGGCATCCGTGCCCGGCATGATCGCTGAGGATCAGACGGCGGCCGGAGTGGCCTCGCCGTTCTCCTCGGACGGCTTGTCGTTACCCGGGCCCTCCTTGGGCTTGATGACCCGGACGCATGCGCGGTCCCGGTCACGGGTGCCCTTGGCACGGACCATCACGACGTTGCAGGCGATCCCGCGCTTCATGCGCGAGACGTATGCCCGGCGTGCCTTGCCCCGCTTCTTCGAGGCGGCCTTGCGCACCGGCCGGTCCATCTTCGGGCGGCCGACCACCTTGGTCGCGATCCGCAGCGTCCGCGTCTGGCCCGGGCGGATGTGCCCGATCCGGACCATCAAGCTGCGACGCTTGAGCGAGATGCCCTTCTTGCGGTCCATCAGCTGCCGGGTCCGCTTCGTCTTCACGCGGAAGTACTTCGGCAGCACGTCCTTGAGGTGGACGTTGCGAAGCGTCTTGCCACCGCGATTCTTGACGCGGATGGTCCAGACGACCGTGCTGCCCACGTAGGCGCGCTTCTTGTTGGCGCGCTTGTGGACGTGAAGCTTGCCCTTTCTCGGACGCGGGTCCTCGCTGGAGGGCGTGTCGTTGGTCGGCCTCACGATGACCGGCTTCTCCGGCTTCGGCTCTTGCGGCCGTGGGTCCTCGCTGGAACCGTTGCTCACGACGACGTCAGGCGGACGCGGATCCTCGGAGGAGGGCTTCTTCTCTTTGGTGCAGATCTTCACGTAGGCGTCGGCGTGGACCTTGCCCCACTCGGCGCGGACCTCGACGGCGTTCTGCTCGGCCTCGGCCTTCTTGCCGACGAGGATCGCGCGGTTCTTGATGCGGATGCACTCGTTGACCTTCCGCGGAGCGCGGAGGTACTTGTAGTAGTGCTTCGTCCAGACGCCGTCGAGAGCGGAAATCTGCTCGCCGATCAGCTCGGGCTGGCCGTTCCTGCCCATCTTGTCGTAGACGTTGGCGGTGGTGTAGCCGCGGTTGTCGATCTCGCCCCGGGCGAAGTTGTAGGGCGCGTAGGCGTGGGTCTCCTTGACCCGGCGCATCTCGGCCTCGAGCGACGCCTCGAGGGGCTGGTCGCCACCCGGCTCGACGCGGGGACCGTAGGACCACTTCACGACGGCCTTGTTCTTGCCGGCGCGGTGACCGGGCTCGCCGTCCCAGCGGCACACGTACTCGACGTAGCCGCCGGTCTTCGGCGGGATGATGCCCTTGATGCCGTTGTCTACCTGCGTGGTGGTGTCGTTGTTGCCGCCACCGTGCATTGGGCCGATCTCGCACTTGGCGCCACGTTCACCGTGCAGCGCGTCGTGGACGTCGTGAACGGCGATGACCCGACGCCTGCTCGGGTTGTGCATGTAGATCTTGCCGTAGACCTTGTGGCTGCCGGTCTTGACGACCTTCGGGGTCGCGGTGACCTTGTAGCCCACCTTCACATGGTAGTTCTCGTGGTTGTAGCCGACGCGGCGATCAGGGGACTTCTCGATGTCCCATTTCCAGTACGCGGCGTGGTAGGCGTGGGCGCTCTTCTTGACTTCAAGGCCCTTCTTCATTTCTTCCTGTGAAGGAAGCTCAACGGTGTCGGTGGCCAGGGCCTGGCCTCCGAATGCGCCCATGGCGGCACCGGCCACGACCAGTGCGGCCAGGCCGCGCGCTCGGCGGCGCGTCGGGGGGCGGAGGGTGCTCATATGAACTCCTGGGAGTCGGGGGCGGCCACCTTGCCGCAAATTACGAGTGGCTCGCATCCGGGAGCGCTGCGGAGGATTCACTCACAGGGCCCCGTCCGGGGGGACTGGTCCGAGGTCGAGGTTTTATGCTCTCGTTAAGGCGAGGTTCCCTCCCCGTGTGTCTCGAAGCCCTGTTTTTGAGCCGTTTTCGACGCGGATCGCAACGCGTCGACCACATTCCGGCGCCGGTTGATCGGCGAATCTGCGGCATCGCCCCCGCGCGCTGATCGCCCGGGGGCGGACGATTCAACTCACCGGCGACCGCAGACCGGCCAGTGGCTGTCCATCCCCTGCGCGAAGGCCCACGACGCGGCCAGGGCCGCCGCCTGCGGGTCGTCGCGGCCCCAGCGGGCGTAAGGCGTCGCGTTCCAGAGCGGCATGCCGAACTGGAAGAGGCCCAGATAGGGGCCGGACGCGGCCGTCGGGATCAGCGTCGACTCGCAACGTGCGATCCGCAGCATCCGCTCCTCGGGTAGTCCGTAAGCGATAGCGGCGAGGCGCACGGCCTCCTCCGCGTCCACTCCGGCGCGCGACGCCGCCGCCGCCTGCGCCACGCGGCCGGCGGCCTGCGCGCGGACCTGCTTCAGACGGGAGCGCGTGCCCGCCCGCTCTCGTCGGATCTGGGCCCGCAGGGCGGCGTTGCGCTTGCGTAGTTCCCGGGCGCGGGCCGCCGCCCGGTCGAGTTCCTCAGCGGCCCAGGGGGCCAGGGTGGGCATCGCGGCCGGCGCCACGGACGCGGCGGCTGCGGGGGGTCCGTAGGACGGGGGCTCGGCGGCGCTGAGCAGGCCGGAGACCAGGACGGCCAGGATGAGTCCGGCGAAGATGGGCAGCCGGACGGGATGGGAGCGAAACAGGGTTGAATCCCCTCGTGAGACGGCGATGGGCCGCGCTCGGAGGGGCATGGGGCCTCCGGGCGGGGCGGCCGCACCCGGCAGGCGCGACACCGGGAGACACCCTGCCCGCCGCAGAGGGTCGCGCAAGGGTGCGGTGTGCTGTCAGGACCGGTTTGAGGGGCCCCGCACAGAACGTTTACCCGGTCTCCCCGCTTTCTCCACGGCCGGCGTCGGGGACCGCCCCTTTCAGAACGGGGGCTGTTCGCGGTGCCACTCGCCGAGGACACGGAATGCGCTCCAGAACGCGCGCTTCGCACCCTCCTCATCGAGGGACTCGTCGATGTCCGGCGTGAAGATGACCCCGACGCTGGGCGTCCAGGGCTGGATCGCGCCCGGCTCCGCCCGCATCTCCTCACTCATCGGGTAGCCGAGGTCGTTGAGGGCGCGCACCACGCGCTCGCCCATGACGACGAGCACGCGCGGCATCACGATCGCCAGCTCGCGCTCGAGCCACTGGGGGCGTTCCGCGGCGGCCTGCTCGGCACGCTCATCGAGGCACTTCACACAGAGGGTCCCGTAGAGGGACAGCGGATCGACCCCCAGGCGCTCGCAGCTCTTGAGGATCGCCGTGCCCGCCCGGCCGAAGAAGGCGACGCCCTCCTGCTGCTCGGCCGCGCTCGGAGCCCACTTGATCAGCATGACCTCCGAGCGGGGAGCGCCGGAGCTGAGGACCGGCAGGGTGCCTGCGCCACACTCCTCGCTGGCCGAGATCGCATCGTTGAGGGCACCCATCTCCGCGATCGAGCGCTTGAGGTAGGCGTCCTGGATCTCGTCGGGCCCACCGAAGGCGGCAGGGTTGAGCGGCAGGGCGCGCGGGGCGGACGGAGGCTTGGACGGATCTGGCGGCATCGGCGACGGACCTATTTACCGGTGTCGGGGCGACTCCTGCCCCGGAGCGTTTCACAACATCGCGGGCGAGGGCCCACGCGTTGCGTCGGGCCCGGGCGTGGGTCGACCCACGCCCGGGCCCGACGACTCAGGCCTCGACGGCCTCCTCGGCCTCATCGGCCTCATCGGCCTCATCGGCCGGCACCGTCGTCGCCCCGCCGGTCAGCGCCGCGCTGCTCTCGCCGGTGATGAAGGACTCGGTGAGGTCGTGGGCCATCGCGTCGGGGTGCTGCGCCGGCGGGCTCTTCATGAAATAGGACGACGGGCCCTCGAGCGTGCCCGCGATTCCCCGGTCCATGGCGAGCTTCGCGCAGCGGACGGCATCGATCACGATGCCCGCCGAGTTCGGCGAGTCCCAGACCTCGAGCTTGAGCTCAATGTTGATCGGCGCGCCGCCGAAGCCCTCGCCCTCGAGCCGGATGTGAGCCCACTTGCGGTCGGTCAGCCACGGCACATGGTCGGACGGTCCGATGTGGACGTCGTCCTTCTCGACCTCGATGTCCATGATCGACGTGACGGCGTTGGTCTTCGAGATCTTCTTCGAGTCCAGACGTTCCCGCTCGAGCATGTTGAGGAAGTCCGTGTTGCCGCCGAAGTTGAGCTGACTGGTGTGGTCGAGCTTGACCCCGCGCTCCCGCATCAGGCGGGCGAGCTGGCGGTGGACGATCGTCGCGCCGACCTGACTCTTGATGTCATCGCCGATTATCGGCAGGCCCCGCTCGGCAAACCGCCGCTGCCAGTACGCCTCGCGGCCGATGAACACCGGAATGCAGTTCACGAATGCGCAGCCCGCCCGGAGGATGTGCTCGACGTACCACTTGGTCGCCTGCTCGGAGCCGACCGGCAGGTAGCTCACCACGACGTCCGTGTTGGTGTCCTGCAGGATGCCGGTGATGTCCGCGGTCTCCCCGGGGGCGATCTCGATCACGTCGGAGAGGTACTTACCGACGCCGTCGAGCGTCATTCCGCGCGCGACCTCGACCCCGAGGTCGCCGACGTCGGCGAAGCGCATCGTGTTGTTCGGGTCGGAGTAGATGGCCGACCCGAGGTCTGTGCCGACCTTGCGGGCGTCGATGTCAAAAGCGGCGGTGAAATTGATGTCGCTGATGTGGTACCCGCCGAGATCCACGTGCATGAGGCCCGGCACGAACTCGTCGCGATGCGCTCCGGAGTAGTGCTGCACCCCCTGGACCAGGGACGAGGCGCAGTTGCCCACACCGATGATTGCCACGTTGACGCTCACGAGAGCTCTCCTTTTTACCGGGTTACGAGGATTGAAGGGAACGGCGGACGAGCATCACCCGCTCGATCACCGTCCAGATGGTGAGTGCGGCGAGCGCGACGATGATGATCTCGGGGACGGGGCTCAGGCCGCCCATCACGATCGCGGGTGCCAGGAGCACCAGGCGCTCGGTGCGGCCCATCAGGCCGCCTTCGGGCCCCCGCACGTCCAGGCCGTCGGCGCGCGCTCGCGCGTATGACACCACCTGGGAGGCGATGACCGCGGCGATCACGACGGCGACCATCTCGGGCTGGTCGCGCGTCGCGAAGACCACGGCGAACGCGCCCAGCGTCACCCCGTCGGAGACGCGGTCGAGCACGGAGTCGAGGAAGGCCCCGAAGCGCGAGGACGTGCCCTGATAGCGCGCCAGGGCGCCGTCGAGCGAGTCCGCGAGTGAGGCTGCGGTGAACAGGAAGCCCGCGGCAATCCACATCTCGGTCACGATCAGCCCCGCGGTCACCATCGTGGCCATGAAGCCGATCACCGTCAGGGAGTTCGGCGTGATCCCGCTGATCTCGATCAGACGGATGAGGGTGCGCCCCGGGCCGCTCGGCGCGGCAGACGAGTTCGTGTCTTTGGCAAGCGTGGTCATGTCGTCCTCCGCTCGTACACTAAACGAAGGCTTTAGTGTAGGGCAAGGGATGCGAGGGTCCGGTGTCAGGTCGCCACGAGCGGACGCGCCCGGGTCCCGTCGGCGCCGGCGATAGGCTCCCGGTCGTGCGCTACTGCCGGTTCATGGACTCCACGCGACCGCGGTTCGGGCGGATTGCCGGCCCGGAGGTCCATCCACTCCCGACCGGGGCCGGTCTGGCGGATGTCTTGGCCGGAGACGTCGGCGACCGGGAGGGCGCCCGCGCCCTCGACCGGCTCGAGCTACTCGCGCCGGTGGAGCCCGGGAAGATCATCGGGATCGCCCTCAACTATCGCGCTCACGCGCAGGAGACCGGCCGCGACATCCCCGACGAGCCGCGCCCCTTCTCGAAGCTCACGTCGGCGGTCACCGGGCCGCGGTCCGAGATCCGCGCCCCGGCGTTCAGCGACAAGGTCGACTACGAAGGCGAGCTCGCCGTCGTGATCGGCCGGAGGGCGCGACAGGTTCCCGAGCGGGCCGCACTTGATCACGTGTTCGGCTACATGGTCATGAACGACGTCAGCGCCCGCGACGCCCAGCGTGCCGAGCCCCAGTGGCTGCGGGCGAAGGGCTGCGACACCTTCGCGCCGTGCGGGCCCTGGCTCACCCGGGCCGACGCGGTGGTCGATGCTCAGGACCTCCGGGTCCGAACGTGGGTCAACGACGAGCTTCGCCAGGACGGCAACAC